>CACNCD010000005.1 GCA_902618855.1 uncultured Pelagibacteraceae bacterium
ACAAAAGTTTCATGCTTTCTTGTTGATGGGTTGTATTTTCTAGCTTTAAGTTTTACTTTAGCCTTTTCCCCGCCAGCTGGTTTTTTTACATAATAAAAGTAAGGACTGTCTGGTTTCGCCTCTGGAACTAACCTAACTTTAACATGTGTTTTTTTTGCCATATTATTTTAAATTTTTAAGTTCTTTAGTTAAGTCTAAAATTTTTTTTAACTTATTTTTTAATTTTAAATTATCACCACTTATAGAATTATTTAAGACTTCGTCAAGTTTTAAAGGTTTATTATTTAGTAGTTTTTTTACTCCATTTATTGTCATTCCTCTTTCTTTTAATAAAAAATGTATTTTCTTTAATATCAAAATTGAACTTTCGTCATAATAACGTCTTTTGCCTGCAAAAATTTTAGGTTTAATTTGCTTAAATTCCTTTTCCCAAAATCTAATGGTATGAGTATTTAAATTTCCCGTTTTTTTATTTACTAAATTTAAAATTTTAGCAACTTCACCAATTGACTTATAGGCATTATCAGATTTGTTCATTTTGATGATTATTTAAAAAATTTTTAAATTGTTTTGATGGTTTAAATAATACAACTTTACGACTTGAAATAATCTTGCTTTCTTTAGTTTTAGGATTTCTGCCTAACCTTTTATTTTTTTCTCTTATAGTAAATGTACCAAAATTAGTAATTTTTACTTTTTTATTTTTAATAATATTTTCTACTAAAATATTTAATATATCCTCTAGTAAGTTTTCTGAAATTTTTTTTGAGAATCCTATTTGCATATACACTGAGTTAATAATGTCTTTTTTAGTAAGGTTGGTTCTCATTTATCCAATATTTTTTTTAATTTTTTCAATTAGATTACCTTTGACTATTTTTTCACAAACACTTAAAGAATTAGAAAAACCAATATAATCCGTACCACCATGACTTTTAACAACTGGTGAGTCTAATCCAATAAAAATAGCACCATTATAAAGTCTTGGATCTAATCTTTTTTTGAAATTTTTTAAATTTTTAATATTAAGAAATGAAGATAATTTGCCAATAAAAGAACTTGTCATTGTTTTTTTTAATTCATCTGTAATAAAATTAGCTGTTCCCTCAGCAGTTTTTAAAGCTATATTACCTGTAAAACCATCAGCCACAATTACATTTACCTCACCATCCATAAGATGGCTACCTTCTATAAAACCTTTAAACTCAAAATCATCATTTTTTATTTGATTTAATTTTTGATATGTTTCTTTTATAATTTCATTTCCCTTTAGCTCCTCAGAACCAATATTAAGTAATGCTACCTTTGGAGTTTGATCAGGAAATAGTGATTTAAAAAGTGAAGAACCCATTAAAGAGAAATCAATAAGATTTTTATCATTACATTCAATATTAGCACCAAGATCAAGTACAACACTCATGCCTTTCTTATTTGGCCACAATGCTGACAAAGCAGGTTTATCTATATTTTTAATCATTTTTAAATTTAATTTAGCTATAACTAAAAGTGCACCTGTATTTCCTGCAGAAATTACAATATCTGATTTTTTTTCTTTTACACTTTCAATTGATAGCCACATGCTTGTATTTTTGCCTCGTTTGGCACCTCCAAGAGGTGAATCTGTTCCTATAACTTTTTCTTCAGTATGGGTAATTTCGAAACAATTTGAATCCAAATCTTTTGGAATAAATTTCAAAATTTCTTGCTTATTGCCGAATATTCTATAATAAATATTTTTACTTTTTTTGTGATGATCTTGAATTCCTTTAATAACTTTTTGAGGTGATCCATCACCACCCATTGCATCCACTGCAATTGTAATTAAGTTATTCATCTAAAATATTAGTTAACTAATCCTTTGGGTCTAATATTTGTTTACCCTTATACATGCCAGTTTTTAAATCGATATGGTGTGGCAATCTATATTCACCCGACTTTTTATCTTCTATAACATTTTTTTTAACAAATTTAATATGGGATCTTCTTTTCCCACTTCTTGATGGAGTTGTTTTACGTTTTGGTACAGCCATAATTATTTTTCGAGTTTAATTACACTTTTTATATAGTAATTTAAAGTATTATTTTCTAATTCTACACAAAATTTATCAAAATATATACCTAAATCATCATTATTAACCGCATTAAACAGTGATTTTATTATTTGATTTTTATCTTCAAGATTTAAAGATTTCCATTTTTCGATTTTAATGATTATCGAATGAAAAAGGTTAACATAATCTTTCATTTTTTTATTGATAGATGCATCTCCATAACCTATTTCTCTAATACTTAACTCTAATTGCTTAAAAATATAATCATAAATATCTTGTAGAATTTTCTTATCATTTTTTTTGAATATTTTTAAAAAAAAGGCAAAGTGAATAAGAAAAAATATTAACCTATCAGAGAAGGTATCTTGAGAGGTAAAATTCTTATATAAATCTTTATTTCTAGATAAATTGACTAAACTATTGTAAATATTAATATATTTATTATTCATGAATAAAAAATTTTTTTTTATACTATTTATACTTATTCCAAATTGTAGTTTAAATGAAGTTGTAAATCACCACGGTGTACATTTTCTTGAAAAAAAACAAGAAAAACTCGTTTTAAATAAGACTAATAGAAACGATATTTTAAATCATTTAGGTCCGCCATCAACAAAAAGTACTTTTGATAATGACCTTTGGATATACTTAGAAAGAAAAGAAAGTAAAAGCTCACTTGTTACTCTTGGAAGAAAAAAACTTATTGTAAATAATATTTTAATACTTGAAATGAATGAAATGGGAGTGCTAGTTAAGAAAAATTTCTTAAATAAAGATGATATGAATAAATTAAAATTTTCAAAAAATACTACTGATGTGATTACTTCAAAGGAAAGTTTTATTCAGGACTTTTTAATGGGTCTAAGACAAAAAATCAATGACCCATTAGGTCAAAAAAAAATAAAATAAATTATCCTGCTACGACAGCTAATAACAACAAAGCTACAATATTTGTGATCTTGATCATTGGGTTTACTGCTGGTCCCGCTGTATCTTTGTAGGGGTCTCCTACTGTATCACCTGTTACTGCTGCTTTGTGGGCATCCGAACCTTTTCCACCATAATTTCCGTCTTCAATATATTTTTTTGCATTATCCCAAGCACCACCACCCGCAGTCATTGAGACGGCAACAAATAGTCCTGTAATAATTACTCCAAGTAACATTGCACCGACTGATGCTAGCGCTGCAACTTGTCCACCAATTGCAAAGATAATAAAATATAAAACTATAGGCGACAATACAGGCAATAGAGAAGGAATAATCATTTCTTTAATTGCAGCAACTGTCAGTAAATCTACCAATTTTGCGTAATCAGGTTTTTGTTTTCTTTTCATAATTCCAGGAAATTTTTTAAACTGTCTACGTACCTCAATAACAACTGCACCACCTGCTCGACCAACAGCTTGCATACCCATTGAACCAAATAAATATGGAAGCATTCCTCCAATCAATAAACCAACAACAACATATGGATTTGATAAATCAAATGTTACAACAATTCCCTCTAATTTTGAGCCTGTTACTTTTGAAAAATGTTTAATATCTTCAGTATAAGCTGCGAAAAGTACTAAAGCACCCAATCCTGCAGAACCTATAGCATAACCTTTAGTTACAGCCTTTGTTGTATTTCCTACTGCATCAAGAGCATCTGTGGTTTTTCTTACGTTGTTAGGTAATTTTGACATTTCTGCTATACCACCAGCATTATCTGTTACAGGACCATAGGCATCAAGGGCAACAACCATGCCAGCTAAAGCTAACATTGTTGTCACTGCAATAGCTATACCAAAAAGTCCCGCAATATAATTTGTTAACAATATACCTGCAACAATTATCAAAGCAGGTATAGCTGTTGCTTCCAAAGAAACAGCTAATCCTTGAATAACATTAGTTCCATGTCCTGTTGTAGATGAACTAGCCACACTTTTAACTGGTCTATAACTTGTACCTGTATAATATTCAGTTACCCAAATTATTAATCCTGTTATTACTAAACCAATAACACCACAATAATATAAACTTTTACCATTAAAAGTTATATCATTCACATTATATTGTGTTGAGAAGCCTATTACGTAATCTGTTAAGGGGTATAACGCTATTAAAGAAGATATCGCGGTAGCTACGAAACCTTTATATAAAGCAGCCATAATATTTTTACTACTACCCAATTTTACAAAAAAGGTACCTAGAATAGAAGTTAAAATACATGCACCACCAATAGTTAAAGGATATATCATCATGTTCATGTCACCAACGAAAAATATTGATGATAAAACCATTGTTGCTACAATTGTAACAGCATATGTTTCAAATAGATCAGCAGCCATACCAGCACAATCTCCGACATTATCACCTACATTATCAGCTATCACTGCAGGATTCCTTGGATCATCCTCTGGGATGCCAGCCTCTACTTTGCCAACTAAATCGGCCCCAACATCAGCACCTTTAGTGAATATACCTCCGCCCAATCGAGCAAAAATCGAAATTAAAGATGCTCCAAAACCTAAAGCTACTAATGCATTAACAATTTCTCGTTCATCAACATTGTTTTTTATTAAAATATAATAATAGACAGCAATTGCTAATAAAGCTAAACCAGCAACTAACATACCTGTTACAGCACCAGATTTAAATGCCACTGAAAGGCCATGGGAAAGTCCTTTTCTTGATGCTTCAGCAGTTCTAACATTTGCTTGTACAGAAACTAACATGCCAACATAACCAGCAATTCCTGATAGTGTAGCTCCTATTAAATAACCAAGGCCAACCAATATACTAAAAGCATAACTAATTATGACTAAAACAACAATTCCAACTATGCCAATTGTTTTATATTGTCTGTTTAAATATGCTTTGGCACCAATCTGTATAGCAGAAGCAATATCCTGCATTTTTGTATTGCCCGCGCTAGAACTTAAAATATGTTTTCCAGTTAAAAAACCGTAAATTATTGAAATGAAACCTGCCCCTATTGTGTAAAGTAAAATTGTATCTATTGAAATGTTCATAATTATATTGTTGTTATTATTGTTTTAATTAATTTAAAATCCGCACAATACAAAAAAAGATATAAAAGGCAATAAATAACTTAATAAAAACTATGTAAATAACCTTTATTTTTAAAGGAAATCTTTGTTTCGTTGGTACATAAGACGTTAGATTTACTGCTATTTTTTTTAATATAACCGATTCTGGTAATTTTTATTTTTTTTAACTTTGAAATTTTTTTTATTATGTTTCTTTTATATTTAGAAGCTGTAAATAAAATTTCATAATCATCGCCTTTCGAAATAACATTTTTTTTTATTATTTTTTTATTTTTAATTAGTAGAGATAATTTCTTTGAAATAGGTATATCATTTAAGAAAATATTGTATGATAATTTTTGATTATTTAGTAATTTGTTTAAATCATCAATGAGACCGTCGGAGAGATCAATAGACGTATTAGCAATTTTTTTTAGATTATTGGTTAATGAGTATTTTATATCAGGTAAATAATATTTATTTTTAAAATAGTCAGATAAATGTTTATTTAACTTAATTTTATTTTTTAAAACTAATAATCCAATGTAACTATCACCAATATTACCAGTAACATATATATCATCATTTAATTTAGCGTTATTTCTTGAGATTATATTATTTGAAAAACCTACAGATGAAATTGAAAAACTTAATTTATTCGAAAAAGTGGTATCACCGCCTCCAATAATTAATTTATATTTTTTTTGCTCCTCTTTTAATGACTTTCTTATTTTTTTAAGATTTATACTATTTAAGCTTTTTTTATTTCCAGACACAGAGACAAAATAATACTTGGGATAAACACCTTTACAAATTAAATCTGAAATAGAAGATCTTAATATTTTCTTTATAACTAATTCTGGTTTATTAAAATTTAAAAAATGGACTCCCTCATTATAAGTATCAACTGAAATAATTAAATTATTTTTTTTATCAAAAAAAACATCATCACTTAAATTCAAGGATGGTGATTTTTTAAAAGTTAAAGGCTTTAAATATTTATTAATTAATTGAAATTCATGCATTGGAGGTTCTTATTTCTTTAGAAATTTTATCTAAAATTGCATTTAAATACTTTGTTTGTGACTCAGACAAAAAAAAATTAGATGCAACTAAATATTCTTTAATAATTACCTTTCTTGGAATTCTTTGTTTATATAACATTTCGAATATAGCTGATTGAATTATTACTTGGAAAACTTTATCTAAATTTCTTAAATTTAAATCTTTGCTTAAATGCTTTTTTATTTCATCATCAATTACTTCCTTTCTCTCTATAGAACCTTCTACTATATCTTTTATAAATTTTTTAAATCTATGTTTTGGAAATAAAATTTTTTCTTCCTGATTAAATATTTTTCCATACAATTTTTGTATAATAATAACTCTTGGATTATTTTTTGGATTATATGGAATTCTCATTAATTATTGAGATAAAATTGATAAAACGGCCTCTGCTGCCTCTTTGCCTTTAAATTTACGTTTGACAGCTTGGTTAAAATTTAAACAAGTAATAATTCCATTGCCTACAGGTTTTTTACTATTTATTGAAATCTCAATAATTGCATTTGTTGTAGCTGATGAAATAAAATCAAAATGAGGAGTTTGTCCTTTAATAACACAACCCAAAGCTATAAAAGCATCAAATTTTTTTATATTTTTAGATATAGTAACAGGTATTTCAAAAACACCAGGTACTTTTATAATTTTTACCTTAAAATTCTTTGGAAGCTCTTTTAAAGCACTGTTCAAAAGTCCTTTGGTTATATCTTTGTAGTAATCTCCAGCAACTATTAATATTTTTTTCATTTTATAATTTCTTGTTTTACAATTTTTATATCATAACCATCTAAACCAACTACTTTTTTTGGAGATCTAGAAATTAAAATCATTTTTTTAATTTTGAGATCTTTTATTATTTGAGCACCTATACCATAATTTCTTAATAATTTATCGTTTCCTTTTTTATAAAATTCTTTATTTTTATAATCTTTGAGAGTTTGAGTGACAGATTTTAAATTTGTGTCTCTAATAAACACTAAAACACAGTTACTATATCTTTTAAAATGTTTTAAGGTTTTATCAAATGAATTTGGTATTTTTTGATTTATAAGATAATTTTGAACTATATTTGATGATATAACTCTTACTCTAGGAATTGTACTTTTCTTAATATTTCCTTTTATTAAAGCAAAATGCTCAGATCCATCTAATAAGTTTTCATATATTTTTATTTTATACTTACTTTTTCTAAAATAAATTTCTGATTGTTTTTTTAACTTTACAAGTTTCTCTTTTTTTAATCTATAAGCAATCAAATCCTCTATTTTTGCAATTTTTAATGCATGTTTTTTTGCAAAATTAAAAAGATCTTTACCTTTAGCCATAGATCCATCCTCATTCATAATTTCACAAATAACAGCTGAATTATTTTTTTTTGCTAGTTTAGATATATCCACAGAAGCCTCTGTATGTCCTGCTCTAACTAGTACACCGCCATCTTTTGCAATAATTGGAAAAACGTGGCCTGGTGAAATTATATCATTTTTATTTACATTTTTTTTTGAAGCAACTTTAATTGTATGAGCTCTATCTTTTGCGGAAATGCCTGTAGTAACTCCCTTTTTAGCTTCTATTGATACCGTAAAAGCAGTTTTTGGATTTCTTGATATATTAACAGATGACATCAATGTAAGATTTAACTTTTTAGCTTGAACGGTATCCAAAGCCATACAGATTAATCCTCTTCCGTTTTTAGCCATGAAGTTTATATTTTTAGGATTAGAATAAGATGTAGAAATAACTAAGTCACCTTCATTTTCCCTTTTTTCATCATCTACTAGAATAAACATTTTACCTTTTTTGGTAAGTTGAATAATTTTCTCTATTGATGTGTATTTATTTTTTTTCATTAAAATAATTTTTAACGTATTTTGATAAGATATCTATCTCAATATTTACAAGATTATTTTTTTTTAAAATCGATAAATTGGTCATCTTATATGTGTGTGGAATTGCCCAAATTTGAAAACCTTTTTTTGTTATTTTTGAAATTGTAAGAGATATTCCATTTATACTTATTGATGCTTTTTCAACTAATTGTTTTTTACCTTTTCTGGAAACATAAAATTCAAATAAAAAGGATTTATCAATTTTTTTAATAGAAGCTAATTTCCCAACTGTATCAACGTGTCCTTGACAAATATGTCCAGAAATTTTTTGACCGTATTTAAGTGGTGTTTCAAGGTTTATTCTATCATTAATTTTTATATTTTTAAATTTTGATCTATTTAAAGTCTCATTAGATAAATAAAATTCGAGATAATTACTTTTTAAAGAAATAAGAGTTAAACAAACACCGTCACAAGAGATCGACATGCCAATATCTCCTTTTTTTAACTTAATTTTAGATTTTACAAAAAGATTAATGCCTTTTGGTCTTTTAATTATCTTTTTTATTACACCTCGGTTAAATATAATTCCATTAAACATCGTCTAGTAATAATGTAAAAGTTTATCTTTATCTAGATAGGTATTGACCAAATTTCTATTTTTAAACTTTATATTTAATGACCTTTTCACATCCGAAATATTTACTTTATTTGTATTTTTTAATGATTTATTGCTCATAAATAGATAAAACTCATTAAATAAATTTTTTGATAAAAGTTTATTAATAAAAATTTTCCCTGATTCTATCAAAATTGAATGGATCCCAATATCATAAATTTTTTTAAAAATTTTTTTTAAATCAAAATAATTATCATTTTCAGTATTAAACTTAATTAATTTAGTACCTCTTTTTTTTAAAAAATTTATTTTTTTTAAATTTTTAGAGTTATGGAAAATGATAGTTTTTTGAAATTTAGATTTGTTCAAAACATAAGAATTTTGTTTAATCTTTAAATCTCTATCTATAATTATTTTAATTGGTGAAAAATTTTCCAGACCATCAATTCTACAATTTAATTTTGGGTTATCATTGTTTATTGTTTTATATGTTGTTAATATACCTTGATTTTCATATCTTAATAAATGAGATACTTTTCTTGAATATTCATTGGTTATATGTGTTTTATTTTTTAAAATGCTTAAATCTGAAGAGCATGCTAGTTTACCAATAACATAGGGCTTATTATTTTTTTTAACATAATTATAAATTTTATAAAATTTTCTTGTCTCTTTGCTTAATATACCAGATTGAACGGATATTTTTTTGGATTTTAAAATTTTTTTTGATTTTTTATGAGTTCTAAAATCATTATCTTCTATTGAATATATAACCTTTTTTACTTTTGATTTTACTATTGCTTTAGTACATGGTGGTGTTTTTCCATAATGAGAGCATGGCTCAAGAGAAACATACAATGTTGAACCATTATTATTATTCTTATTTCTATTCAAAGCTATTGTTTCAGCATGTGGTCTGCCATTAATATTAGTTGATCCAAAAGTAACTACTCTATTATTTTTTACTATTACGCATCCTACAGAGGGATTTGTTCCAGTTAAATTTTTCTTATTCTTTGCTAGGTTAATAGCAAGACTCATATAATAATGATCTTTTTCGTTAAATTTATCTTTTTTTGTAGACATCGATTTTGTCCACAAATTGTACAAAGTCTTTTTCTTCTCTAAAATTTCTATAAACTGATGCAAATCTTACATAGGCCACAGGATCTAAGTCTTTTAATCTCTCCATAACCATTGTTCCTATGGTTGATGTTGTAATTTCTGACTGTCCTAACTCTTCGAGTGACCTCATTATAGAACTTATAAATTTTTCTATAGTTTCTGTGTCTATTGGTCTTTTTTTCATAGCTATGTAGATAGATTTCGATAATTTATCTCTATCTAGTGTAGATTTTCTTCCATTTTTTTTGATTACAAAAAGTTCTCTATATTGAATTCTCTCAAATGTAGTAAATCTTTCCCCGCAAGAACAAAGTCTTCTTCTTCTAATTGCTGTTCCATCCTCAGTTGGTCTAGAGTCAACAACTGAAGTCTCTCCTTTTTTATCACATGGACAAATCATGTTTATCTTAAATGTTTATAAATTGGAAAATTTGAACATAAGTTAATAACTTCATTTCTTACTTCATCTTCCGTCCTTTTATTGTCCTCTGGATTATCTGATAAACCTTTGATAGTTTTAGTAATTAATTCACCAACTTTTTCAAATTCTTTTAAACCAAAACCTCTTGTTGTGGCTGCTTGAGTTCCTAGCCTAATACCAGACGTAACCATCGGACTTTCGGTATCAAACGGTATACCATTTTTATTACATGTAATATTAGCTCGTGATAAACTTTCTGAAGCTACATTACCTTTAACACCAAAAGGTCTTAAGTCGACAAGCATCAAATGAGAGTCTGTACCACCTGAATAAATCTTAAATCCATTGTTTTTTAATGTCTCAGACAATATTTTAGCATTCGCAAGTACTGATTTAATATAGTTTTTAAATTCTGGTCTTAGTGCTTCTAAAAATCCTGCAGCTTTTGCTGCAATTATATGCATTAGAGGACCACCTTGATATCCAGGAAAAACTGCAGTATTAAACTTTTTTGCAAGATCTTCATGGTTTGTTAATATAATTCCTCCTCTGGCACTTCTAAAAACTTTATGTGTTGTTGAAGTAACAACATGAGCATGATCACATGGATTAGGATAACCTTTTCCAGCAACCAAACCTGAGAAGTGAGCCATGTCGACCATCAAGTAAGCGTTTACTTTATCAGCTATTTCTCTAAATCTTTTAAAATCTATAACTCTTGAATATGCACTTCCACCAGCAATAATAAGTTTTGGTTTATGTTCCAAAGCAATTTTTTCTACATTATCATAATCAATTAGTTCAGATTCTTTATCTACATCATACCCTACTGCATTAAACCACTTTCCAGACATTGAAATTTTTAAACCATGAGTTATATGGCCTCCAGAATTTAAACTCATTCCCATAAAAGTATCGCCTGGTTTAAGTAAAGCTAAAAAAACAGCACCATTAGCTTGGGCCCCAGAGTGTGGTTGAGCATTTGCATATTTACAATCAAACAATTTTTTTAATCTTTCAATTGCTAAATTTTCTGCAACATCAACATGTTCACATCCATTATAGTATCTTTTACCTGGATAACCCTCTGCGTATTTATTTGTCAAAACTGAACCTTGCGCCTCTAATACTGCTTGTGAAACAATATTTTCAGATGCTATTAGTTCGATATGTTCTTGTTGTCTTTTTAGTTCATCACTTATAGCTTTATAAAGTTCTGGGTCAGTTTTTGATAAACTGTCCTCAAAGAAACCTTTATACTGATCGTTTAAATATTTACTTTCACTTGACATAATCTTTTATACTCTCCTTAATTATATTTTTTTAACTCTCCTTAAATGTCTTCCTCCCTCAAATTTTGTACTTAAGAAAATTTTAGTTAGATTGAAAGCTTTTTTTTTACTTATCAATCTACTGCCTAATGTAATGATATTTGCATTATTATGCAATCGGGATAATTGGGTATTTTTGATGCTAAAGCATAAAGCGGCTCTTATATTTTTGATTTTATTTGCTGTTATAGCCATTCCCATGCCTGAACCACATACAAGAATACCAAAACTACCTTTTTTAAGAGATACTGCTTTTGATAATTTTTTTGCAAAATCGGGATAATCTACTGAATTGTCATTATTAGGTCCTAAGTCAATGATTTTTAATTTTTTTGAAAATTTACCAACTAAGTATTTTTTCAAGCTGTAACCAGCATGATCTGATGCAATAAAAATTTTCTTCAACACCAAATAATATAAACTAATTTTAGTTGAATTTGTAGTCTAAAACACATGCTACTAAATGAACTCTGTTTTCTTCACCACCGTTAAAAGCATTATGATATTTTAAATTATTAGTTACCCAAACTGATCCGTCTGCAGGCATATGATGAGCAACTTTATCTATTACCATTATTGCTCCAGGATTTGTATAGATAGGAATATGTAATCTTGGTTCTGGATCTCTATGCCAACTTAATGTTGATCTCGGTTCTTTTAATAGCAATCTCACTCTTCCTAATTTATATTTTTTTGATAACTCATCATAAACTTCTTTAAAGTATGTATGTTCAAAATCTTTTACAAATTCAGTATATTTATTTTCATCAATCTCAACATCTCTAGAAACTTCAACACCAGTCGAGTCAGGCTTTGTCCAATATACACCTCTAACTTTACTTCCTTTTATTGAATCTGGGTCGCCAGGTATTTGGTTCAGTGATATACCTGCAAAGTGAGGAATGCCTAAACTTGTATCGAAACCTTTAATTTTTAAAACTTCATTACATGCATTTTTAAGCTTATCTATATCAAAATGGATGTTCTGTTTTTGAAAATCGCCCAAAAGTTTATTTTCTTTTATTTTGTTTATAGATGTAACATTGTTCATGTGCTTAAATAAATACTTTATTTATAAATATAATACATATAACTTTTGTCGCATATAAAAAAATAATTGAGAATGATTATCACTGGAAAATATCCAAATTTAAGGCTTAGAAGAAATCGAAAAAACGATTGGACAAGAAGATTAGTGCAAGAAAACAATTTATCAGTGAATGACCTAATACTCCCAATATTTGTTATTGATGGAAAAAATAAAAAGGAATCAATTAAAACAATGCCAGATATTTATAGATACAGTGTTGATAAACTACCGATAATAATTGATAAAGCTGTGAAATCTAAGATACCTTTGGTTGCAATATTTCCATATACAAATTCAAATTTAAAAAATAATTTTGGACATGAAGCATTAAATGAAAATAATCTAGTTTGTAGAGCCATAAGGTTAATTAAGAAAAAATATAAAAATAAAATTGGAATTATGTGTGATGTTGCCTTGGACCCTTACACATCACATGGTCATGATGGTTTGTTATCAAAAGGAAAAGTTTTAAATGATGAAACCGTAGATATATTAATTAAACAATCATTGCTACAAGCTGAAATGGGGTGTGATGTGATAGCACCATCAGATATGATGGATGGAAGAATTGGGAAGATTAGAAAAGCATTAGATAAAAAGAATTTTCAGGATGTTCAGATACTTTCGTATGCCGCAAAGTATGCATCAAGTTTTTATGGTCCATTTAGAGATGCCGTGGGGTCAAAAAATTTACTTAAAGGAGATAAGAAAACTTATCAAATGGATTTTTCTAATAATCAAGAAGCTTTAAGAGAAATAGCATTGGATATAAAAGAGGGAGCAGACATGGTCATGGTAAAACCTGGAATGCCCTATCTAGATATTATCAAATCCGTAAAAGAAAATTTTAAAATACCTGTTTTTGCTTACCAAGTTTCTGGAGAATATAGCTTAATTAAAAATGGTATTAATAAAAAAATTATTAATGAAAATAGCATAATAGAATCTTTGATGTCATTCAAAAGAGCAGGTGCTTCTGCTATAGTAACTTATTTTGCTGATAAAATTGCAAATGTATTAAAATAAATATCATTTAATAATATTTATAAAATTTAATCTTTGATAAGGATGGCTGATATTGTTTGGTAACAATATACTTTTATCTAGATAATCAGTCACTAATTTTAACCCTAATAAGAGATTTTCAAAATCAACATCACTTTCATTAGTCTCAACGAGAAAATTTGGAACATTTTTTGTTGAACTATTTGATTTAACAAAATACTTTTTCTGATCATTAATAATTTCCATTGAAACCAAATTTTTTAAATTTAAGTCATATCCTAAAAATCTAAACAAACTTAATTCCCAAAGTATATAGTTTTTAAGCCATTGATCATCTCTAAGATTTTGAAAAAAAATTTCAATGAGGTTAAAAATTTTAGAATTTTCCTCAGACTCTACTGTTAATAATTTTATTAAACTCATAGCTGAGGATATACACATTAATTTATTTTTGTTATCAAAAAAAAAAGGTGAGTTTGCATTTAAAATTTCAACTTTAAAATATCCTGTTGTTCCCTCTTTTTTGAAATTAAAATTAATATGAAATTTATTACCTATTTGTAAATAATTTTTTACTTTTTTTGATGTTCCACCAAATATAATACCTGAACATTTTCCATGATTTTTTGTATAAAATTCAGCAATAACTGAATTTTCATTATAAATATTCTTATGGATTAAAAAACCCTCATCTATCCAGTTCATTTTTTTTAATACTTTTTAATAAATTTAATGCTGCATTTTGTTCGGCATCTTTTTTTGATGACCCACTACCTTTAACAAAGGTTTGGTTTTTTAGTTTTACTCCAATTTTAAAAATAGGTTTATGATTAGGTCCTGAAGTACTAATTAATTTATAAATAGGTAAAACTTTAAATTTTTTTAAAGAATATTCTTGTAATTTTGTTTTGGGGTCTACATAAGTTTGTTGACTTAAACTTATATGTTTTTTCCAAAGTCCAAGTATAAATTTTTCTACAAAATCTATGCCCTTATCTAGATAGACGGCTCCAATTAAAGACTCACATGTATCAGAAATTATTTTATCTTCTATTTTATTAATCTTTTGTTTTGAATTTCCAACAAATATGAATTTTTCTAAATGTATAGATTTAGCTACCTCCAAACATTTTTTTTTATTAACTAATGCAGCTAATTTCTTATCAAGAGATCCTTCTGTATCTTTTGGATATTTTTCAAGTAACTTTTTTGAAATTATCAATCCTAAAACTCTATCACCTAAAAATTCTAGTTTTTCATTACTATCAACTGAATTAAAACTTTTATGTGTTAATGATTTTTTTAACAATTTTTGATTTTTAAACTTAATGTTTATTATTTTCTCTAATTTATTCAATTCAACATTTATCATAATATTTTTTTAAATATACGTTTAAACCTAAAAGATTTGTGCCATTTCCAAAATTCAAAAACTCTACCGATTTTATAATTTGATGAAAAAAAAATAAATTGCGCTTTACCAACAAGATTGTTTTCATGCACATATCCAACGCTTGATAAGAATCTACTATCTTTTGAACAATCTCTATTATCACCTAAAAAGAAATAGTGATTTGACGGTACAATAAACTTGTCTGAATTTTTGAAGCTGAAAGATGTCCTATAAGATGCTACGTATTTTTTTTTATTAGGAAGTTTTTCTTCAAATGTGTTGACAGTCATTTTTTTATCACCACAATAAATTTGATCATTTTTTGATATTATACTTTTTAAAATCTGGTTATCATTTAAATAGACATCACCGTCAATAAATTGAATGCTATCACCTGGTAACCCAATAAGTCTTTTAATATAATCTGTTCTATTATCTGAAGGTGTTTTAAAAACCACAACATCTCCTCTTTCTGGCTTGTAACTTAAAATTCTACCTTTAAAAAGTGGAGGGCTAAATGGAAATGAGTGTTTGCTATAACCATATGAGTATTTAGTAACAAATAATCTATCACCCACTAAAAGATTTGGCTCCATTGATGATGATGGTATGTAAAAAGGTTGAATTAACAGCGATCTTATAAGCAAAGCAATTACTAATGCATAAAATAATGTTTTTAAATTATCTATAATATAATCTTTATTTATTTTCATTATTTTTGAAAAATTACGAATGCTATAGAATAATTTTTTTCATCAGTTATAGATAGAAAGAAATTAAATTTTTTTGTTTTATGTTTTTTATAAATAATTGCTTTAACTTTTTTATTTATTTTAAAAAAAGGTTTTCCTGATTTATCATTTTTAACTATTATATCTTTGAAGTTTAAATTACAGCTTATGCCTGTACCTAAGGATTTTGAAAAAGCCTCTTTTGCAGCAAATCTCTTTGCAAAAAAAGAGGTTTTATCAAACTTTTTTCTTGCACTATTAATTTCATCTTTTGAAAAAATTCTATTTACAAATTGTCTATTTTTTAACATATTTTTAATTCTTGAATTTTTTGTAATATCAACACCGATTCCAATTATTTTCATAATTACTTTTTTAGTATACCCTTAAACTTTTTAATGACATTTTTAATTCCATAAAAAAAAGACTCTCCAATAATAAAATGACCAATATTAAATTCTTTGATTTCTTTTATGCTATTTAGAATTTTAGTAGTTTTATAGTCCATCCCATGACCTGCATGCACTTCTAGTCCTAAGCTAATTGCATATTTTGCACATTTCTTAATCTTTTTTAATTCCTTAGAATAATCTTGATTTGCTTTAATTAACTCAGATATCTTGCCTGTATGTATTTCGATACATTCTGAATTTATTTCTTTTGATAGTTTTATATCTTTTAAAGAAGGATTTATAAAAAGACTTGTTCTAATATTAGCTTTGTTTAAATATTTTAAAATTTTTTTTAACTTAAATTTATTTTTTAAAATATTAAGACCTCCCTCGGTGGTAACCTCTTTTCTTTTTTCAGGTACAATACATACATAATTGGGTTTATTTTTTAATGCAATTTTTAGCATTTGTAAATTAGCTGCCATTTCTAAATTAACGGTGATTTTATTATTTTTACAAATTTTTTTAACATCAAAGTCTTTAATATGACGTCTATCCTCTCGAAGATGTATCGTGATAGAGTCAGCTCCATACTTTGTTGCTACTATCGCTGCTGCAAGGGGATCTGGGTGAATTCCACCTCTTGCATTTCTAATAGTTGCTACATGATCTACATTAATACCTAATTTTTTCATCTAATAAACCTACTACCGGGTTTAGAAATAGGTTTTTTTTTTAAATATTTAGGTAAATTTTTTTTATTAAAAGTCGGGACATCAATTTTAATATGAGAGATTATTTTTTTTTTAATTAAAAGACTTTTTTTATTAGACCTATCAATTATTGAAGCAAACCCTATTAGTTTTGCCTTAGATTTTACAAGCAATTTAGAACATTCTAGACTAGACTTTCCTGTAGTTATAACATCCTCAACAATTAGAACTCTCATGTTTTTTTTTATATTAAAACCTCTTCTTAAGGTGAACTTTCCATTAACACGTTCACAAAAAATTGTTTCCTTTTTTAAAAGCTTTCCTATTTCATAACCAATGATAATGCCACCCATTGCTGGTGATAATATTAAATCAATTCTTTTAAAATTTTTTTTAATTTTGTTAGCTAATGAAATACAAATTTTATTTGCGATATGTGGAAAGCTTAGAAGTTTTGCACATTGAATATATTGAGGTGAATGAAGTCCTGATGATAAAACAAAATGGCCATCAATTAAAGCATTAGTTTTTCTTAAAATATTTAAAGATTTTTTGTGTGAAAGCATTTTTCTTATTTTCGTGCCTTATGATTTTAAATTTAATCTGTTTTTGTTTTAACTCACTGATAAAATTTGTAAAGTTTTTCAGGTCATTTATTGTCAAATTAAATCTGAAATTTATATAATCCTTAGTCTTTTCCTTCATTTCTACACTAGATATGTTAAGTTTGTGAGTACCTATAAGTGTAGAGACCTCACCTAACTTTCCAGGCTTGTCAGGTAAAGAAATCCATACAATTGAGTTATATTTTTTAATTCTTTCTTCCATTTTATTATTGTCTTTTGTTTGCCAATATTTTCTAATTGCTGCTCTTGCTTTTCCAGTTTTTGTTAAAGGCAGCCAATGTAATGATGGTGATTTATTTTTAGATGTGATAATTTTTACGATATCGCCGTTACGTAGGATACTTTGAAGGTCACTTTCTTTACCATTAATTTCACATCCAATTGCAGTATCACCAATCTTAGTATGAACGGCATAAGCAAAATCAATCGGTGTAGCATCTTTAGGCAGCTTAATAACCGACCCTTTAGGGGTAAAACAGAAAGTGTTTTCCTGGAACATTTGTAATTTTGTATATTCAAAAAAGTGTTCAGGATTTTCATTTCTATCCATTATATCTACTAAATCTTTTAACCAATCGTATTCTTTCCATGTAAGAGAATTAAATTTTTCTGAGGATTTATATTTCCAGTGAGATGCTATACCTCTCTCAGCAAAATCATGCATTGGTTGAGTTCTTATTTGAATTTCAATTGGTCTTTTATTTGGGCCTATTATTGAGGTATGTAAAGACTTATACTGATTAATTTTAGGTGAAGAAATATAATCTTTAAACTTACCTGGTATACAGTTGTACTCTCTATGAAAAATACCAAGAGCTTTATAGCAATCATCTATATTTTCTAAAATTATTCTAAAACCTATTACGTCAGTTATTTGTTCAAGAGAGACCCTTTTCTTTTGCACTTTTCTCCAAATTGAAAAAGGTGTTTTTTCTCTACCAATAATTTTTGCATTAATTTTATATTGGTTTAATAAATCGCTAAATTGATAAGAAATAGAATTAAATGAATTAACTTTATCATCTTTAATTTCATCTAATCTTTTTTTTATCAATTCCCTTGCTTCATAATTCAGAACCTGGAAGGATAAGTCTTCTAATTCATCTCTAATTCTATGCATTCCCATTCTATCGGCAAGAGGTGCATATATTTCCATAGTTTCTTTTGATTTTCTTATCTGTTTATCCTTATCTTTAACAAACTTTATGGTTCTCATATTGTGCAATCTATCAGCTAACTTAACTAGTAAAACTCTAATATCTTTAGAAGTCGCTAAAATAAGTTTTCGAAAATTTTCAGCTTTTGAATTTGCTGCTGCTTGATTTTCAAATTCAGAAATTTTTGTTACACCATCAACTAAATCTGCAACCTCTTGACCAAATTCACCTTTAATTGTTTCATACGTTGCGTGCGTATCCTCAATTGTGTCATGGAGTAGACCTGTGGCTATTGTTGCGCTATCTAATTTTAATTCTGTCAGAATACTTGCTACAGCAATAGGATGATTTATGTAAGGTACACCTTCATCTCTTTTTTGAGTCTTGTGTGCTTTTAGAGCAAATTCATAAGCTTTACTTAAAGTTTCTGGATTCAGAAATTTATTATATAATTTTACTTTATTTATTAAATCATCAGATTTGAGCATGATTTATTATATCATCAAATTAGATTTGTTTAATAGTTCTTAAATCGTCATAGGTTAAAAAACTAATTAATTTAGCAATTTTTACTTTATTCACTGGGTGTTTCCAGTTCTTGGATATTTCATGAAGTGGTAATAACACAAAATTTCGTTTTTTCATACGTGGATGGGGTATAATTAAATTTTCAGGGCTTTTAAATCGTATAATTTTTTGATCATAGTCAATGATGTCAATATCGCAAACTCTTGGTTCGTTTTTACCGAACCGTTTTCTTCCCAATTCATGTTCGATTTTGTTACATAATTGTAAGAGTTTTATTGGTGAAAGAGTTGTTTTTATTTTAATTACAGTATTAATATATTTTGGTTTTGTTGTATCTGGCCAGGAAAGTGATTCATAATTACTTGATGATTTAAGTATTTTAATAAAATTATTTTGGAGCTTATATTTAGCTTTTTCAATGTTGATTATTTTATTGCCTAAATTAGATCCAATAGCCAAAAAAACTTTTTTAGCTCGTTTTTCTGAAATATCTTGCTTTATCACGATCCCAATCTCTCCTCTTTATAGACTGTCTTTTATCATATTGTTTTTTACCTTTAGCGACAGCAATTTCGATTTTGGCCTTTCCTTTTTTAAAATACATTTTTGTAGGAATTAAAGTAAAACCCTCTCTCTGCATTTTTCCAATAACTTTGTTTATTTCTTTTTTATTTAGCAAAAGTTTTCTTTCCCCAATAGGATTATGATTTGTATAACTGGCTTCTTTATATGAAGATATATGAGAATTAACCAAAAAAACCTCTCCATTCTTTTCTACTGCATAAGAATCTGCAATATTTACTTTTCCATTTCTTACTGATTTTATTTCAGAACTTTTAAGAACAATGCCTGCTTCATAAATGTCCTCAAAAAAATAATTAAAATTTGCTTTTCTGTTTAAACAAATAATTTTTAAACCAGGGTTGGTTTTTTTTTTCATTAACTAATAAGTTTTGCTGATGATAAAGCTTTTTTAACCTGTTCTTGTGTCTCTTTTTTAATTTTAACAAGTGGCAATCTTATTTCATCATCACACATTCCTAAAAGTTTTGCAGCATATTTAACTGGGGCAGGATTACTTTCAATAAATAATGATTTATGTAAAGGTTGTAATATTTGATCTATTCTTTCAGCCTCTTTAATTTCATTATCAGATTTTGATTTAGAGTATTTTTGCATATCTGAACAAAGTTTTGGTGCAATATTCGCAGTGACCGAAATAATTCCTACGCCTCCCCTTTTATTAAATTCAAATGCTAAACCATCTTCACCTGTAAGCTGAATAAATTCTGGTCCTAATTTTTTTATTGTTTGATCAAGTCTATTTAAATCTCCAGTGGCATCTTTAACACCGGCGATATTCTTAAGTTCAAATAATTTTGACATTGTGTCTACGGACATGTCAATAACACATCTACTAGGAATGTTATAAATTATAATTGGAAGACTTGTGTTATCATTTATTGCTTTGTAATGTTGGTACAAACCTTCTTGTGTAGGTTTATTGTAGTATGGTGTAACAACTAATACGCCGTCTGCTCCTGCTTTTTCAGCATGCCTTGTTAAAGATATTGCCTCTTCAGTTGAATTAGACCCAGTGCCTGCGATAACTGGAATTTTGCCTTTTGCTTCTTGAATGCATAATTCAATTACCTGCTCATGCTCCTTATGGTTTAAAGTTGGGGATTCTCCAGTCGTACCCGCTGGAACTAGGCCATTAGTACCATTTTTCAAATGAAAATGAATTAATTTGATATAACTATCAACATCTAGTTGATTATTTTTAAATGGTGTTATTAAAGCAACATTTGATCCTTTAAACATAAATACTTATAACATAATTTATTGATTCATTTAGTAAAAATTATGTCACAAAAACCTTTTTTATTTGTAAAGATATTATTAGTTTTGTTGGTATTTAGTGCGACCAGTTACGCAGAAAATCTTAAAATACTGCCAAAGAAAAAGCCAGATCTAAATAAAGAGATCATTGCTAAAAAAATTGTTCAAGGTGTTTTAAAACCAAAACCTAAGCCAAAAAAGGACATAGAAATAAAAAAAAAGGAAATTAAAAAAACCCAAAAAAAAATAGAGAAAATTGAAGATAAAATTGTAACAAAAAAAAAGGTTTTATTTTTAGTTCCTAAAAGTAAACCTTTAATCGTAAAAAAGGAGGTAGAAAAATCTAAAAAAAAATCGAAATATTTTAGACAAAAAGATTATATATTAGCAAAAAAAGCTATTCAGGAAATTGAGAAAAAAAAATGGTCAAAAGCATTGGCAATTTCCAAAAAGGCAAAAGATAAATCTATATATAGCTTTATTCAATGGAGACATCTTTTAACTCAAGGTAACACAGCTTCTTTTTATGATTATCAAACTTTTATAAATAGAAATACTAATTATCCTAGAATAAATCGAGTCAAATATTTAGCAGAACACAAATTATCTACTAAAAATATATCACCAAAGAAAATAATAGAATGGTTTGACGGAGAAGAACCGTTAAGTGGCTATGGAAAATTAATTCTAGGAGAAAGTCATATAGCAAATGGAAATAATTTACTTGGAACTAAACTAATAAAAGAAGGTTGGATAACTGCAAAACTTAGTAGGTCTGAGATGAAGTTTTATAGGAAAAAATTTAAAAAATATCTCAAATCAGATGATTATATAAAACGAGCTGATTACTTGGCATGGGAAAATAAACATTGGGATTTAAAAAGAATGTTAAGATATTTACCAAAAGACTATCAATTATTATATACAGCAAGACAAATCCTAATGAGTAGATCTTATGGCGTCGATCAGGCCATAGCTAATGTTCCTAAAAAATTAAAAAATGATGCAGGTCTTAATTATGACCGTTTAAAATGGAGGAGAAAAAGAGGAAGAGTTGATAGTTCATTAGAAATTTTACTTAAAATTAAAAATACAGAAAAATATATGGTCAGGCCAGACAAATGGTGGAAAGAAAGGCAAATAATTTCAAGATCACTTTTATACAAAAAAAAATATGAACTTGCATATCAGATTGCTAGCAAACATGCTTTAAATGAAGGGCCTGAGTACGCAGAAGCTGAGTGGATGAGTGGATGGATAGCATTAAGTTTTTTA
Source organism: uncultured Pelagibacteraceae bacterium (assembly GCA_902618855.1). Lineage (GTDB taxonomy): Bacteria > Pseudomonadota > Alphaproteobacteria > Pelagibacterales > Pelagibacteraceae > Pelagibacter. The sequence continues at coordinate 22,225 of CACNCD010000005.1, forward strand.
AACAATCCTATTTTAGCAAAGGACCATTTTGAAAATTTTTATAATAATGTCGGTTATCCAATTAGTCTATCTAGAGGTGCTTTTTGGTTAGGAAAAACTTATGAAAAACTTAATATAAACTTATCTAATGAATGGTATGAGAAGGCAACTAAATATCTAACAACTTACTATGGACAGTTAGCATACATTAAATTATATCCAGAAAAACCTTTTGAACTACCAGAGCAATTAAAAATAGATGAAAAATTTAAAAAAAAATTTTATGAAAGTGACCTTGTTAAAATAGTTTTGTTATTAGATGAACTAGATAAGGATAAATATACAAAACATATATTAAGATATTTAGCTAATACAGATATTAAAAATGGAAGTGAAATTTTAGCAGGTGAACTAGCCTCAAAAATTTCAAGATATGATTTTGCTATACAAATTGCAAAATTAGCATCATATCAAAAAAGATTTCACAACAATTTTAACTATCCACTTATAAGTACACCAAATTACATAAATGGAAGAAAAATTCCTGAGAATGCTCTTATTCTCTCTATTATAAGACAAGAGAGTGAATTTGATATGACTGCTCATAGCCATGCCGGTGCTAAAGGATTAATGCAATTAATGCCCTACACTGCTAAAGTAGTTGCTAAGCAAGCAAAACTTCCATATGTAAGATCGAAATTAACAACAGATCCTGAATACAATATAAATTTAGGATCGCATTATATTGCAGGATTGATTTTAGAATATGAGGGCTCCTACCCATTTGCAATTGCTGCATATAACGCTGGTCCCAAGAGAGTTAAGTATTGGAAAAGATTAAATAAAAATCCGCAGAAAAAGCAAATTAGTTATATTGATTGGATTGAATTAATTAAATTTAAAGAAACAAGAAATTATGTTCAAAGAGTGCTAGAAAATTACAATGTTTATAGATACATGGTTGAAAAAAAACCAGTCAAAATGAAAAACTTTTTTGAAAATGATCCTTTATACTAATTTCTAATTTTAAATAAAATAAATTTTAAAATACCAATAAAATTAAAAAATTTTTCTAAGGATTTAATTGGTCTTAATGTTAACAAATAAAACGCTGAAATAGGCAGAAGCATTAATGTTTGCCTAAAAATTTTAATTATTCTTAGTTTATTATTTTTATTCTGAAAGAGGTATTCCCCAAATTTAAAATTAGAAGACCTGATAAATAAGCTAGACACACTAAATGAAGAGGAGGATCCATAAAAATGTTTTGCAGATGCATCAAAGTTAGTTATGATTTTATATCTGGTTTTTTTAATTCTATTACTTAAATCCATATCCTCCCAATAAAAAAAGAAATTTTCATCAAACATTTTCATTTTTAAAAATTTGGACTTATCCGCCATAAAAATTCCTCCATAAAAATTATCTACGATTCTCTTTCCTTTTTTCCTTTTTGATGGATTGATATTAGGAACCGAAATTATACAATTATTATTACTTACAAGAGTCTTTTTTAATATTTTAATTGAATTATCAGATATCAAAACATCGGGTTGTGTACATAAAAAAAACTTTGTTTTAACCTTTTTAACTAAAAAATTTATACCTTTTGCAAAACCTACATTTTTATATAACGAGCCAAAAAACTGGACTTTTTTAAATTTATTCTTAACCCATTTTTTTAATTCCTCATCATTACTCTGATCTAAAATTAATATTTTAAAATTTCTATATTTTTCTAAATTTTTTAAAAGTTTTTTTGGGGTTTTATAAAGTAACAAAATAACAGATATATCTTTATTATTCATACTAAAAATTTTTATTTATATAGATTATAAATTTCATTTATTTTATCAAATTCTTCATCTTCAGATATAATTTTAGTTTCAAAAATATTTTTTCTTAATTTATTCGCAAATTCTTTGTTATTTAAAATTTTCTCCACAGATAACACTAAATCTTCGAAACAGTTTTTTTCAAGGATTATTCCATTTTCATTATTTTTAATTATATCATTTGCACCAAAGAAATTTGATACCACAGGTATAACATTGAAACTTAGATACTCTCTTATAATTGTACCATATGTCTCAAACAGTGAGGGTAGAATTCCTATATCAGCCCAAGAAAGTACACTTTTAATTTCATTATGATTAAAATGATCAAAAAATTCAATATTTTCAAATTTTCCTAATTTTGATTTTTGAATTTTATTTTTATCTCCGTAAATTCTTAATTTAATTTTATTTGGATATTTTCTTAATAATTTATCAAATGATTTTTCGACTATCTCCCAGCCTTTTCTATATGCATATCCACCAGTATAAATAATATTAAAGGTCTCCTTACTACTTTTTTTATTAATGATTTTATTTATTTTAATGCCGTGTGGAATTACTGAATAAGGTTTTGTTGCTTTTGCGTGAGTAAAAAAATAATCAGCAAATGATTTTGAAGGAAAAATCAAATGATTATATATATTATCTATATGTGAATTTGCAATTCTAACTCTATCTTTCAATTTAATTTTTAACATTTGAAGATTTTTCTTTTTTTCATTTAATAAAAAAGATTTTACTCTTTTTAAAAATTTATAATTTTTAAATATATTTTCAGAAATACAGTCACTACATATGTCGGCATTTAATTTAAAGTTACAGAGACTATTATCTTTTTTTTTATAAATTGGATGAACAAAATAACAAAAGTCTTCGAAAGCGCAGTAATGTCTTATTATTGGAACCTTTAAATTTGAAATTGAGTATAAAAACTGAGAGTCAAAATGTAACCAATCGATAATATGAATTAAATCTGGCTTAAATGGTAATTTTAAATCTTCATCAATTATATTTTTTTTTTCATTGAAGCCATTTAATCTCCATTCTGTTATTGAAGGTATTGAATAGTATAAAATATCGTTTTTTTTTAAAATTTTATAAAAATTTTCTTTATTATTTGTTGGTGTTACAACACATACATTAAAATTTTTACTCTTAGCAAGTAAAGCATATTGATTAGCTATTATTGGAGTTCCAGCGTTTAAGTTCCATGAGTTAGCCTGAACTATGTAAATTATATTCATGACTTAATTATATAAATATAGAAAAAACACTAAAAATGATATTTATATTTGTATAGCTATACCCTGTTGATTGTGGCGGAAGGAGAGGGATTCGAACCCTCGGTACACCTTTTCAAGCGTACGGCGGTTTAGCAAACCGCTGGTTTAAACCAGCTCACCCATCCTTCCTTATTTAGGTGTGTAACTTGAAATCATTGAATATTCAATACTAATCAAGTAATTTCACTCAAAAAATGAAAAATAAATATTCGATATTTTCACTTATAAAAAATGCTTTAAGTAACCATGAAAATTGGCAAAGAGCATGGAGAGATCCTGAGCCAAAAAAAGAATACGATGCAATTATTGTCGGTGGAGGAGGCCATGGTTTAGCTACAGCTTATTATTTAGCAAAAAAACATGGTATGACAAATATAGCTGTTGTTGAAAAAGGTTGGATTGGTGGTGGCAATACTGGTCGTAATACTACAATTATTAGATCTAACTATTTATGGGATGCAAGCGCAGGATTGTATGATCATGCTTTAAAAATATGGGAGAACTTATCCCAAGAATTAAATTATAACGTGATGTTTAGTCAAAGAGGAGTCATGAACCTAGCTCATAATCTTCAAGATGTGAGAGATCTTAAAAGAAGAACTCATGCAAATAGATTAAATGGAATAGACGCTGTATGGTTAAATACAGAAGAAGTTAAAAAGTTTTGCCCAATTATAAATACTTCACCCAATATCAGGTATCCTGTTTTAGGTGGAACACTTCAAAGAAGAGCTGGAACAGCAAGACATGATGCTGTTGCTTGGGGTTATGCTCGCGGAGCTGATGCTATGGGTGTTGATATAATTCAAAATTGTGAGGTAAAAGGTATTAAAAGAAATGGTGATCGAGTCGAAGGAATTGAAACAAACAAGGGTTTCATCAAAACAAAAAAAATTGGGGTCGTTGCGGCAGGTCATTCAAGTGTTATAGCAAACATGGCTGGAATTAAATTACCATTAGAAAGTAAACCTCTACAAGCTCTTGTGTCTGAACCGGTAAAACCAATTATAGATACTGTAGTAATGTCAAATGCAGTTCATGCTTATGTAAGTCAATCTGATAAAGGAGAATTAGTTATCGGAGCTGGAACCGATGCTTATATTTCGTACACGCAGAGAGGAAGTCATGATGTGATTGAAGGAACTTTAAAAGCAATATTGGAACTGTACCCTATTTTTAGTAGAATGAAAATGTTAAGACAATGGGGAGGTATTGTTGACATATGCCCAGACGCTAGTCCTATAATAAGCAAAACAAATATTAAAGGTTTATATTTTAATTGTGGTTGGGGAACAGGAGGTTTTAAAGCAACACCTGGATCTGGTGATCTTTTTGCTCATACTATCGCAAACGATGAACCTCATAAATTAAATGCAGCTTTTAATTTAAATAGATTTGTTAGCGGTGATCTAGTTGATGAACATGGAGCAGCTGCTGTTGCGCACTAATGTTTATAATTAATTGTCCATATTGCGGAGAAAGAGATCAATCAGAGTTTTCCTGTGGTGGCGAAGCTCATATAGAAAGACCTAAACAACCCACAGAATTAAGTGATGATCAATGGGCTGAATATTTGTTTATGAGAAAAAATATAAAAGGCATACAATTTGAGAGATGGAACCATGCACATGGATGCAGAAAATGGTTTAATGTTGTTAGAGATACATCTAATGATAAAATTCACGCAGTATATAAAATGGGAGAAAGACCTCCTCTAAAATAGTTATGTCAAAAAATTTACGTATAAATAAAAATAATTTCATTGATCAAACTATAAGAATATCATTTAAATTTAACGGTCAAAAACTCTTTGGTTTTAAGGGAGATACTCTTGCTTCTGCTTTATTAGCCAATGATATACATCTAGTTGGAAGAAGTTTTAAATACCATAGACCAAGAGGAATTATGACATGTGGTTCAGAGGAACCAAATGCAATTGTACAAATAGGCAATGATCCCTCATCAACAGAGCCAAACGTTAGAGCTACTGAAATTGAACTTTATGAAGGATTAGAGGCATATAGTCAAAATTGTTGGCCTAGTGTTAATTTCGATATAGGAGGAATAAATAATTTTTTATCCCCTCTCCTTCCTGCGGGTTTTTATTATAAAACTTTTATGTGGCCAGCAAGTTTTTGGGAAAAATATGAATTTTTTATCAGACATTCCGCAGGGCTTGGAAAATCACCTACAAAGCCAGATACTGATTTATATGATCATCAATATGCTCATTGCGATGTTTTAATTATTGGAGGAGGAATTTCAGGAATTTTATCTGCTAAATTGGCAGCTGAAAAAGGCTTAAACACAATACTAATAGATGATAAAAATTGTTTAGGCGGATCTACTATTTATCAAGAAGATGATTGTTTTAAAATAAATAATGATTACTCAAACAAATGGCTTAAAAAAGAAATAGACAATTTTAAAAATTATCCAAATTTACTTATAAAAAAAAGAACAAGTCTTGCAGCGTTTCATGGGTATAATTATTTACTAGCGAAAGAAAATTTAACAGATCATTTGGGTGCAAACGAAAGAAAAAATAAAATTAGACAAAGACTTTGGAAAATAAGAGCAAAAAAAGTGGTTATTGCAACAGGATCTATTGAAAGACCATTAATATTTAATAACAACGATAGACCTGGAATTCTATTAAGCTCCTCTATAAAAAAATATATTGATTTTTTTGGAGTGAAAAATGGAAACGAAATTTCTCTGTTTACAAATAATGATAGCGCCTATGAAACTGCTATATCGTTAAACAAAAGTGGAGTTAAAGTAAATACAATTATAGATATTAGAGAAAATTCCACTTCCTCTTTAGTTAAAAAAATTCAAAAGATTGGTATAAATATTTTATGGGGCCATACTATAGTCAATACCAATGGATACAAAAGAATAAAATCTATAAATGTTCAGAAATTATCAGCGAATGGTGAAAGTGTAGTTGGAAAAAGAATAAAAATTAATTGTGACTGCTTAGGTATGTCAGGTGGATGGACACCTATGGTACATTTATTTACACAGTCTGGTGGAAAATTAAAATTTAAAGATAAAGATTATATTTTTATACCAGATATGAATAAATCACCTTCAGATCAAATTAGTGTTGGGTCCTGTAATGGAAATTTCGAATTAGATGATTTGATAAGTAATACCATTAAAAATATCAAAATTTTTTTAGACTTAGATAAAACTATTTATGATAATTTAAATGTGGTTTGTTCAAAAGAATCTGAAAAAAGAAATATATGGTTGTTACCATCAGATAAGCCGCTTTCCAAAACAAAACCTTTTCTAGATTTCCAAAATGACTCAACTGCAAAAGATGTTAAATTAGCTCTTAGAGAGGGTTTTAAATCTATTGAACACGTTAAAAGATATACAACGACAGGCATGGGTACTGATCAAGGGAAATTATCAAACATGCATGCTTTAGGAATTATTGCAGACACAACTGGAACAAATATGGGTGATCTAGGAACAACAACTTTTAGACCACCTTTTACCCCTCTTACATTTGGATCAATTGTAGGGAGAAATGTTGGTGAATTTTTTGATCATACAAGAAAAACTGCAATACATGATTGGCATGTTGAAAATAATGCTAAATTTGAAAATGTTGGTCAGTGGAAGAGAGCTTGGTACTTTCCTAAAAATAATGAAACAATGTTTCAAGCTGTACAAAGAGAAAGTAAAGCAGCTAGAGATGGCGCAGGCATTCTTGATGCCTCAACCTTAGGAAAAATTGATATTCAAGGCACTGATGCTTCTGAATTTTTAAATAGAGTATATACAAACGCTTGGTCAAAACTTGCCATAGGAAAATGCCGCTATGGACTTATGCTAAATGAAGATGGAATGGTTTATGATGATGGAGTTACAACTAGACTTGGTGAAAATCATTATATTATGACAACAACAACAGGAGGAGCAGCTAACGTGCTATCGAAACTTGAAGATTACCTTCAAACAGAGTGGCCTGAATTAGATGTATATTTGACAACTGTTACAGATCAATACTCAACCATAAGTATTTGTGGCCCAAGATCAAAAAATATTGTGAAAAAAATTATTCCTGATTTAGATCTGTCTGATGTAAATTTTCCACATATGTCATTTAAAAATTCTAAAATAGATAATGTTAATTGTAGAATTATGAGAATAAGTTTTACTGGCGAGCACAGTTATGAAATTAATATTCAATCTAATTATGCGAAAGATGTTTGGATAAAATGTATGGAGGCTGGAAAAGAGTTTAATATAACGCCTTATGGAACTGAGACTATGCACCTTTTGAGAGCTGAAAAAGGTTTTATAATTACAGGTCAAGATACAGATGGAACGCTAACACCTTCAGATTTACAAATGGACTGGATTATTGGAAAAAAGAAATATGATTTTATTGGAAAAAGATCTCTTTATAGAAGCGACACCATTAGAGAAGATAGAAAGCAATTAGTTGGACTTTTAACTGAAGATCCCTTGGAAGTTCTAGAGGAAGGCGCTCAATTAGTAGAGGATATAAATAAAAAACCTGTTGAAATGCTTGGGCATGTAACTTCAAGCTATTTTAGTCCAAATTTAAAAAAATCAATTGCTCTTGCTGTTGTAAGAAGTGGAAAGAAGTTGAAAGGAAAAAGGCTTATTGTGCCAATGGAAAATAAAAACATCAACGTAACTATAACAGATACTGTATTTTATGATAAAGAGAATAAGAGGTTGAATGCTTAATTTTAATTCAACTATTAAACAGAAAAAAACATATAGTGATATAAAAATTGAAGAGATTGAACCAATAATAAAAATAAATTTAAGAAGTAAAAAAAGAGAATTTTCAAAAAAAATTGGAAAGATTCTATCTATCTTACCCCCAACTGAAGCGAACACCTCATCTGGTAATGAAGATTATAATTTACTCTGGTTAAGTCCAGATGAATGGTTGGTTTACTCAAATAATAAAAATCAATCTTTAAAAGAACAAATAGATATGGAGGATAAATTGTTTGATGAAATTTCTAAATTAAACCAAGGTGCTGTAACTAACGTATCAGATCATTGGGTAATGATTAATTTTAAAGGTCACAAAATTTATGATTTATTATCAAAAAGTTGTCCTTTTAATTTTAATGAATTTAAAAGAAAAAAAGGCTCTGTAGCTCAAACCTTAGTCAATCATGTAGATGTTATATTGCATAATAAATATGATAATGAATTAAATTTATTTGTAAGAAGATCTTTTTCAGAAGATCTATGGTTATGGATTAACGACAGTGCTAGATTTATATAGCTTGTTATTAAGATAATAGTTCACAACAATAAGTAAAATAATTGATACAAGCCATTGAAAAATTACCCATAACCAAAAGAAATTATCGTAATCAACGCTTAAATACTTAGCTAGATAAAATACAACTATAGGTACCAAAACATTTCTAGCTATATTGTTTAACATCGCGTTTTCAGATTTTTTAAGAGCCATAAAAAAACCATTGGTAAGAAAAAAGAAAGGATAAGCTGGTAAAACAAATGCAGATATTTTCAAATATCTTTTTCCATAATCTATTACTTCAAAATTATCTGAAAAAAATTTAGGTATAATGTTTGCTGTTAAAAATATTATAACACCCGATATAACCATTATAAAAAAAGAATATTTAATTGCTGTAAAATATGTTTCTTTAATTCTATCGTATTTTTTAGCTCCATAGTTTTGTGCGATAATAGATATTAATGCAGTGTTAATGCCAAGGATAGGTAAAAGGACGACCTGCTCTATTCTGGTTGCTGCCCCGTATCCTGCAGTCGCAAATTCATTAGTCATGCCAACGTAAGTAAAAATAATTGCAGCTGCTACTGAATAACCGCAAATTGCTATAGTTATTGGCATTGATTGAAAAAAAATATTTATTAAATAATTCAGTTTTGGATATAAAAAATCTTTTGTTAAACTTTTTAGTCTCTTATTTTGCAAAATTTTTAAAAAAATAATTATAAAAGATATTAGTTGAGCAACAATTGTTGACACTCCAATTCCAGCAACACCAAGCGCTGGTATAAATAAAAAACCAAATATGAAGATTGGATTTAATATAATATTTAAAATAAATGACAAAATTAAAACATTTCTATATGTTTTTGTATCACCTTCGGCATGTAATAAAGAATTCAAAGCAACAACTAAAATAAATAAAAAAGATCCAGAAAAAATTATATTAGTATACTCAAGACCCAAGTTTGTTACTATTTCTGTAGAGCCCATTAAATAGTAAATTTTTTTAGAAAAAATCAATCCTAATAATGTAATAACAATTGAAATTAAAAATCCGAAATAAATCGTATTAATAAAATAACTTAAAACTTTTTTTTTATTATTCTCTCCTATGCTGTTACCAATTAAAGCTGTTCCTGCAACTGTAACACCTATACATGTTGCAATAATAATAAAATAAATTGGAAAAGACTTAGATAATGCAGATAATGCTTCTGGTGAAATTTTACCTGCATAGAAAGTATCAACAATATTATAGAGTGTTTGAAAAAGTGTTCCAACGCTAGCAGGAATTGCCAATTTTTTTACAAGATCAGGTATATTGTCTTTTAGTAAATTCATTTATGGAAAAAAGTTTTTAATATTCTTTTTGGAAGATATGTCTCTTCTTGCTCTTTTTTGCAAGATTAATTTGTTTTTGTCTCATTCTAAATCTATCTTTTTGAATATTCGTCAAGATATCGTGACATCTTGGACAAGAAACACCCTCCTCATATTTTATAGACTTTTTATCTTTGGTTGAAATCGGTTTTCTACAACCACTACACATAGAAAACGATCCCTTGTCTAATTCATGTTTAACACTAATTCTATTGTCGAAAACAAAACATTCACCCTTCCACAGGCTGTCCTTTTTTTTTATTGTTTTTAAGTAGTTTAAAATTCCTCCTTTAAGTTGATAAACATTTTTAAATCCTCTTTTTTCTAAAAAAAAAGAGGCTTTTTCACATCTAATGCCGCCCGTACAAAACATTGCAACAGGTTTATTTTTATTTAACTTTTTTAAAAACTTTGGAAACTCTCTAAAGTTATTTATATTTGGATTTATAGAGTTTTTAAATGTACCTACTTCATGCTCAAATGGCTTTCTTACATCAATCAAAGTCGTATTTTCATCAGAAATAATTTTATTCCATTTTTTTGGGTTTATTTGACCATTAAGATTTCTTTTATTAATATTTATTCCCATTGGAACTAATTCCTTTTTAATTTTTACTTTACACTTATGAAAAGGTTGAAATTTATTTAAAGAAAAATTCTCACTATCAAAATTTAAAAAATTAAAAACCTTTTTAATTTTTTTAATTCCCAAATTTAGATTATTTTTTTTTCCAGAAATTGTTCCATTAATGCCCTCATTCGACAAAATAATCGTTCCACGAATTTCATTTTTAATAAAAAAAATATTTAAAATTTTCTTATTTTTTTTTATCTCTTTAATTTTTTTAAATTTATAAAACCCAAAAATATAAAACATTATAATTTTCTACAGATTGTTAAGCCGTCGCCAATAGGCATCATAACTTTTTCGGTCTTTTTGTCTTTTTTAATATAAGAATTAAAATCTCTTATAAATGTTGTTATTTTATCATTTTTATTTTTCTTAACAACATCTCCATACCATAAAACATTATCAATAATTATTAATCCATTTTTTTTAATCAGATCGATGCTATGGTCATAATAATTTTTATAATTTTCTTTATCGGCATCTATAAATATAAGATCGAATTTTTTACCCTCTTTTTTTAAAATTTTTATACTTTCTAGAGCTGGTTTGACTATTAACTTTATTTTATTTTCTTGATTTGCTTTTTTAATATAATTGAAAGCAACATCCGATGTTTTTTTGTTTTTGTCCAAGGCTATTAATTCTCCATCATCTGGTAAAGCTTGTAACATTGATACGGTACTTAATCCGGTAAAAGTTCCAATTTCTAAAATTTTTTTTATATTACATGTTTTAATCAATAAATGTAGAAAATGACATTGGCTTTCCGAAATTTGCATTTTTTTAATTTCACCAAGACTTTTATTATAGGAAATAATTTCTTTCTGAATTGGACTCAAATTTAAAGAATTATCACTAATATATTTTTCTATATCATTTGTAATTTGTAAATTTTTACCCATTTAGGCTAAAGTTTTTTCTTTAAGATATCATTGACCATTTTTGGATTCGCTTTACCTGATGAGGCTTTCATTACTTGACCAACAAAAAAACCAAAAAGTTTATCTTTTCCAGATTTATATTTTTGTACATTGTCTGGATTATCTAAAATCACTTTATCTATAATTTTTTCTAATTCTTTTGGATCGCTTTGTTGTTTAAGACCTTTTTCTTCAACGATTTTCTTTGGATCCTTGTCTCCTTTTGACATTTCTACAAATAATGTTTTAGCGATTTTTCCCGATATAGTTCCATCTGAAATTAAGTTAATTAATTTTGATAAATTTTCTGGACTTATTGGACTTTGATCGATTTCAATATTTTTTTCATTAAGTAATGCAAATAATTCACCAGTAATCCAGTTTGCAGATAATTTAACATCAGAGTTTTTAATTACTTTTTCAAAATATTTTGACGTTTCTAAATCTGAAACTAGTATTGTCGCCTCATAAGGAGAAAGTTTAAATTTTTCAATAAAACGATCTTTTTTTTGATCTGGAAGCTCAGGTATTTCGCTTTTAATATCCTCTATAAATTGATCATCAAACTCTAAAGGCAATAGGTCTGGATCAGGAAAGTATCTATAATCATGAGCATCCTCTTTTGATCTCATTGATCTTGTTTGATTTTTTTTAGTATCAAAAAGTCTGGTTTCCTGATCAATTATACCGCCTTCCTCTAATAATTCGGCTTGTCTATTTGCTTCATACTCGATAGCCATTTGCATAAATTTGATTGAATTAACATTTTTAATTTCGCAACGTGTACCAAATTTATCACTGCCAAGTTTTCTCACCGACACGTTAACATCTGCTCTTAATGAACCTTCTTGCATATTTCCATCACATGTACCTAAATATCTCATTATTGATCTTAATTTCTTTATATATAAGTTGACCTCTTCAGGTGATCTAAGGTCTGGTTTGCTAACAATTTCCATAAGAGCTACACCAGATCTATTTAAATCAACTAAAGTGCTACTAGGGTCTATATCATGTATACTTTTTCCAGCATCTTGTTCCAAATGCAGTCTTTCAATTCCGATAGTCTTGGGACCTGAGGGTAAGTCTAGAACAATTGATCCTTCACCAACAATTGGATCTTTGTATTGGGAAATTTGATAACCCTGAGGTAGATCAGCATAAAAATAATTTTTGCGATCAAAAATTGATTTTTTATTAATCTTAGCATTTAAACCAATGCCTGTTTTAACAGCTTGCCTGATACAAAACTCATTTATTACAGGTAGCATTCCAGGAAACGCAGCATCAACTAAACTTACTTGAGTATTTGGCTCAGATCCAAATTTTGTTGCTGAATTTGAAAATAATTTTGAGTTTGAAAGCACTTGAGCATGTACTTCTAATCCAATTACTACTTCATAATTATTTCCATTTTTCTCTATCAAGTATTGATCTTTTTTCACTTAATCCACCAATCGCTTGTATTTAATTTAAAATTAATTTTTTCTTCCATAGAGTATGCAATATTTAGAATTCCCTGTTCATCAAAAGGTTTTCCAATAAGCTGGAGTCCTAATGGATAGTTGTTTTCATCTAAACCTGCTGGAATTGAAATACCAGGTAATCCTGCTAAATTTACAGGAACGGTAAAAATGTCATTTAAATACATAGAAACGGGGTCGTTCATTTTCTCACCTACTTTAAAGGCTGAGCTTGGTGTAGAAGGAGTTAAAATTGCATCAACTTTATTAAAAGCTTCATCAAAATCGTTTTTTATAAGTTTTCTTACTTTTTGAGCTTTAAGATAGTAAGCATCATAATAACCTGATGAAAGAACATATGTGCCTATCATAATTCTTCTTTTAACTTCGTCACCAAATCCTTGAGATCTAGTTTTTTCATACATATCAATTAAATTTTCACCCTCGACTCTAAATCCATATTTCACTCCGTCATATCTGGCTAGATTTGAAGATGCCTCTGCTGGTGCAACTATATAATAAGTAGGAAGAGCATATTTTGTGTGTGGTAAAGAAATATCAATAATTTCAGCCCCACAATTTTTTAAATATTCTTTACCATTTTCCCATAATTTTTCTATTTCAGCAGGCATTCCTTCAACTCTATATTCTTTAGGAATACCAATTTTTTTGCCTTTAATATTTTTATTAAGATGAGAAAAATAATTTGGCCGTTTAAAATCAATTGATGTTGAGTCTTTGTTATCGAATGAACTTATTACCTCAAGTAAAAGCGCACAATCTTTAACATCTCTTGTCATTGGACCTGCCTGATCTAAAGAGGATGCAAAAGCAACTATTCCGTATCTAGAACAACTTCCATACGTAGGCTTTAATCCTACAGTTCCTGTGAAAGAAGCTGGTTGTCTAATTGATCCACCTGTATCAGTACCAATGGTAGCTGGTGTAAGTTTTGCGGCTAAAGCAGAAGCAGAACCACCCGAAGAACCTCCAGGTACTAAATTATTATCAATTGGGCTTAAAACATTTCCAAAATGACTTGTTTCATTTGATGAGCCCATAGCAAATTCATCACAATTCAATTTTCCTAGTAATATAGCTCCTGAATTCCAGAGATTTTGAGTAACGGTAGACTCATAACTTGGAACAAAATTTTCTAAAATTTTACTACCTGCTGTTGTTTTAACATTTTTTGTACAATAAAGATCTTTAACTGCTATAGGAATGCCTGGAAGTTTTTTTTCAAGATCTGGTTTAGAATCAAATTTTTTTGAATTTGCTAGAGCATCATCGAAAGTTTCTTCGATATAAGTATTTAGTTTTTTTGATGATTTTGATCTTTCTATATAATTAGAAGTAATATCTTTTGAGCAAATTTCTTTAGATTTAATTTTTTTAACAAGCTCAGTTAATGTTAAATTTGTTATATCAGTCATCACTCTACCACTTTCGGTACCACAAAATAATCTTTATTATCTTTTGGAGAATTTTTAAGGATATCTTCTCTTATATTTTTAGATAAAATTTGATCTTTTCTGAATCTTAGAGTTGTTTCTGCAATTGATGTTAAAGGCTCAACTTTGTCTGTATTTAATTCGTTTAGTTTCTCAATCCATTTAAATATTGAGTTTAAATCTTTCTCAAGTTTCTTGGCTTTTTGATCATCAATTGAAATTCTTGATAATTTAGATATGTGTTTAACGGTTTTAAGATCTATAGTCATATGATAATTAGATCTATCATTATAATAGAAAAATACAACATGATCACTATTGATGAACTTAAGAGTAAAATTGATAAAAAATCACGATTACTAGGTATTGATATTGGTACAAAAAGGATTGGTATATCGATATCTGATGACAAAAGATTAATTGCTATGCCTTTAAAAACTGTTGAACCCTCATCCCTAAACGAATTTATCAAAGAAATTAAATATTTAGTTAATGAAAATAACATTCAAGGATTAATTATTGGTGATCCAATTAATATGGATGGTACAAAGGGTAAATCTTCTCAGTCTGTTAAGGATAAATCTATTATAATCAATAGAGAGGTCAATATTCCCATAATTTTATGGGATGAAAGATTATCAACCGTGGGTGCATTTAATTTATCAAGCCAATTGGATATAAATGTTTCTAAAAGAGTAAAAAAAATTGACGAAAATGCAGCTACATTCATACTTCAAGGGGCTCTGGATTATTTAAATAATTAATACTTGCAATAATTCTTCATAATAGTTATAGAGTTAATTTTAATGGCAATAAATTCTAATAAAGCTATTAAGATTTCAAAAAAACATCTCCTAGGTATTCAAGATTTAACTGTTTCTGATGTAAATTTAATACTTTCTGAATCAAAAAAATTCATTTCTGTTAACAAAAGTAAAAATAAAAAGGTTGATATTTTAAAAGGTAAAACACAAATTAATTTGTTTTTCGAACCGTCTACTCGTACACAAAGTTCTTTTGAATTAGCAGGAAAAAGACTCGGTGCAGATGTAATGTCAATGAATATTACTAACTCTGCAATTAAAAAAGGTGAAACATTGATAGATACGGCTATGACACTTAATGCAATGCATCCAGATATAATAGTAGTAAGGCATCAAGACTCTGGGGCTTGTAATCTTTTATCACAAAAAGTTAATTGCGCTGTATTAAATGCCGGTGACGGAAGAAGAGAGCATCCTACACAAGCATTGCTTGATGCTTTAACAATTATTGATAGAAAAAATAAAATACAAGGTTTGAGAATAGCTATATGTGGTGACATTCTTCATTCGAGAGTTGCTAGATCTAACATTTATTTGCTGAACATGTTAGGTGCTGAAATAAATATTGTTGCACCTTCAAATCTACTTCCCAAAGATATTAATAAGCTAGGAGTAAATACTTTTTCAGATATGAAAAAAGGATTAAAAGACTGTGATATAGTAATGATGTTAAGATTACAAAATGAAAGAATGACAAGTTCTTTTTTATCATCAAACAGAGAGTACTATGAGTATTATGGATTAACTCCAGATAAATTGGAGGAAGCAAAAAATGATGCATTGATAATGCATCCAGGTCCAATGAACCGGGGTATAGAAATCGATACTCGACTAGCTGATGATATAAACAAAAGTGTAATTAAAGAACAAGTTGAATTAGGAGTAGCAGTGAGAATGGCTTGTTTAAAAATTTTTTGCGAAAAATGAAAAAAAAATATTTTCTAAATGCTAATATTATAGATCCAAAAAATTCAATTGATGAGGTTGGAGGTTTAATTATAAGCGAAGAAGGGAAAATAGAAGCAGTTGGTAAAAAAGTTAATAAAAATAATATTCCATCAAGAGAAAAATATATTGATCTTAAAGATAAATACCTATTTCCTGGACTAGTAGATATGAGAGTTTTTGTAGGGGAACCTGGTTATGAATATAAGGAAAATTTTAAAACTCTGAGTAATGCTGCAATTGCAGGAGGAGTGACCTCTGTTGTAACAATGCCTAATACCTCACCTGTAATTGACAACGTATCAATTGTTGATTTTTTAAAAAGAAGAGGTCGAGACAAGGCAAAAATAAATATTTTTCCTGCTGCTTCTATGACTAAAAATCTTGAGGGCACCAATATGACTGAGTTTGGTTTGCTAAAAAATAAAGGAATTGTAGGTTTTACAGATGGATCAAAAACAATTCAGAATACAAGACTTATGTCTAGAATAATGAGATCTGCTTATGATTTAGACTGCTTAATAATGCAACATGCTGAAGATCAAGAACTTTCTCAAAATGGACTGGTTAATGATGGTATAATATCAACAAAGCTTGGTCTTCAAGGAATACCAGATTTAGCTGAAAAAATAATTATTGAAAGAGATCTTACACTTTTAGAAGATTTTAATTGTAGATATCATATCTCTCAAATCTCATCAGCCAAATCAATAGATGTTATTTCTCAAAAAAAAAATAATGTTAATTTTACAACTGGAGTATCAATTAACAATTTATCACTAAATGAAAATGATATAGGAGATTTTAGAACCTTTTTAAAACTATCGCCTCCCCTAAGAACAGAAGAAGATAGAGTTTCACTGGTAAAAGCAATTAATAAAGGTTTAATTGACGTTATTGTGTCAGACCATAAACCTGAAGATGAGGAATCTAAGAGATTAACTTTTTCTCAAGCAGCTACAGGAGCTTCTGGTATAGAAACTCTTCTAGCATTATCATTAGAACTATTCCATAATGGTTCGGTAAAATTATTTAAGTTAATCGAATTATTAACAAATAATCCCGCAAAAATTTTAAAAATAAACAAAGGCAATCTTTCTGTTGGAAACGATGCTGATTTTTGTATAGTTGATATTTACAAACCATGGATTGTTAAAAAAGAAAAAATTATCTCTAAGTCTAAAAATACTTGTATTGAAGATAAAAAATTGCAGGGTTTAGTCACTAATACATTTGTAAAAGGTGAAGAATTATTTAAAATTTAAATCATGGAAGTATTTTTTATAGCTTTAGTTTCATATTTACTTGGCTCAATACCATTTGGTTTTTTATTAACAAAATTATTTTTAAAACAAGATATAAGAAATATTGGATCAGGAAATATTGGTGCTACCAATGTATTAAGAACTGGAAATAAACTTATAGGTTTCTCTACCTTATTTCTAGATATTTTAAAAGCTGTTATCCCTATTATTTTTATTAAATATAACTTTCCAGATTATATATTTATATCTTCTTTATCTGTATTTTTAGGTCACGTTTTTCCTGTTTGGTTAAAATTTAAAGGTGGCAAAGGTGTAGCAACTTATGTTGGTATACTATTTTGTATAAATTATGTTCTTGGATTTGTTTTTATTATTAGTTGGTTTATTATTTTTCTTCTATCAAAATATTCATCGCTCTCTTCTTTGCTAGCTTCATTGATTATTCCCATATATCACTTTTTTTTAATCGGTGATAAAAATCATTTTTTCTTTATAATTTTATTTATTTTAATTTTTTATACCCATAGAGAAAATATAAAACGCTTAAAAAATAATACTGAATCGAAGACAAAAATTTATTAATTTGACTATCTAAGTGTTTTATGTAGGTTCTGAGTAAATGAATCTAGTGATTGTAGAAAGTCCTGCAAAAGCCAAAACGATTAATAAATATTTGGGTGATAATTTTACAGTTTTAGCTAGTTATGGTCACATTAGAGATTTGCCCTCCAAAAATGGCTCAGTAAATCCAGAAGAAAAATTTAAAATGATTTGGGAAGTTGATACCTTCTCAAAGAAATATTTAAAAGAAATAACTGATGCTGCAAAAAATTCTAATAAAATTATTTTGGCTACTGACCCGGATCGTGAAGGTGAAGCTATAGCTTGGCATGTCAAAGAATACTTAGATGAAAAAAAACTATTAAAAGATAAAAAAATTGAAAGAGTTGTTTTTAATGAGATTACTAAAAAAGCTGTAACAAAAGGAATAGACAATCCAAGAAATATAGAGCCCAACCTGGTTGATGCATATATGGCAAGACGCGCATTAGATTATTTAGTTGGATTTAACATATCACCAATCTTATGGACAAAATTACCTGGCTCAAAATCTGCAGGTAGAGTTCAATCTGTTGCATTAAGATTGCTTACAGAGAGAGAACATGAAATTGAATTATTTAAACCTGAGGAATTTTGGACCTTAAATGTAATTTTTAAAACTAAAAATGGAGATGTGCTTAACTCTAATACAGTTTTAATTAATAACAAAAAAATAGAAAAGTTTTCCTTTAAAAATAAAGATGAAATAAATAAATCAATATCTCTTATTAAAGAAAATAAATATAAAATATCAGATATAAATTCAAAAATTTATACTAGAAATCCTCTAGGTCCTTTTACCACTTCAACTCTTCAACAAACTGCTTCGAGTAAATTAGGATTTGGTGCATCTAGAACAATGCAAATTGCACAAAGATTATATCAAGGAATTGATATTGAGGGTGATACGGTTGGTTTAATTACTTATATGAGAACTGATGGAACTAATATATCTAATGATGCAGTCACTGATTTTAGAAACTTTATAAAGAATTCATATGGAGAAAACTATCTTCCAAAAGAACCAAACAACTATTCTGGTAAAAAAGCAAAAAATGCTCAAGAGGCTCATGAAGCGATAAGACCAACTGATATAACTAGAACACCAGAAACAATGAAGAAATTTTTAAGCACAGATCAAATTAAATTATATGATTTAATATGGTCTAGAGCACTTTCGTCCCAAATGGAATCTGCAAAGTTTGATAGAAAAACTATTACTATTGTTTCAGATGATAATTCAAATCAATTCAAATGCTCTGGATCTACAGTAAAATTTGATGGTTTTTTAAAACTTACAAGAATAGAAGACGAGGACGAGAAGATTTTGCCAGAGGTGAACAAAGAAGAAGTTCTTATAAATGATTTTATCGACGAACAACATTTTACTCAACATCCGCCAAGATACTCTGAAGCAAGCTTAGTTAAGAAACTGGAAGAGTTAGGTATAGGAAGGCCATCAACTTATGCAAGTATTATTTCTGTTATTTCCAATAGAGGTTATGCTGATATTGTAAATAAACGTTTCTTTCCCACTGATAGAGGAAAATTATTGTCAGCTTTTCTAGAAAAATTATTTTCAAAATATGTGGATTATAGCTTTACTGCAAATTTAGAAGAACAACTTGACGATATTACCGCTGGTAAGGAGGAGTGGATTAAAGTTCTTGATAATTTTTGGAAAGATTTCAATAATAATGTATCAAATGTAAAAGAAAAAAGAACTAGAGAGGTTTTAGATCTTTTAAATGAAAGCCTTGGAGAACTAATCTTTGAGTCAGATGAAAACGGTAAAATAAATAGAAAATGTAAGTTATGTGATACCGGTGAGCTAAGCTTAAAAAATAGCTTTAGAGGCGGCGCTTTTATAGGATGCTCAAATTATCCTGATTGTAAATTTACAAGACCTTTATCTAAATCAAAGGCTAATGACCAAATTGCTTTAGCTGAACCGAAATTAATAGGTCAAAATGAAAATGGAAAAGAAATTTATTTAAAAAGTGGAAGATTTGGACCTTATCTACAATATGAAGTTATAGATGAAGTGAAACAATCAAAAAAGAATAAAAAGAAAAAAGATAATAATAATTTAAAAAATGTATCAATTCCAAAAGGAATTGAAATAGATCAAATTAATTTGGAAAAGGCAAAGTACTTATGTTCACTGCCTAAAGTTATTGGTCAACATCCTGACAATGGAAAAGATATAACAATTAATTCTGGAAGGTTCGGTCCATATCTTAAATGTGAAAATAAATCTGCAAGATTAGAAAATGTTGATGAAATTTTTACAATCGGTCTTAATAGAGCAATTACATTAATAGCTGAAGCTAAACCAGGTAGAATTTCATCTTCTTTAATTAAAGATCTTGGTGAACATCCAGAGGATAAAAAACCTGTGAGAATTATGAAAGGACAATATGGACCTTATATTAAATATAAATCATTAAATGCAACTATACCTGAAGAAAAAGATCCAACTGAACTTACGATGGAGGAAGCTTTAATATTGATTGAGAAAAGAAGAGAATACGATAGAAATAAGAAATCAAAAAAAAGAAAATAAAATGAATTATGATAAAAGAATTGAAGATTTAAAACTTATTCTTCCTAAAGCTGCTGATCCAGTTGGTTCTTATGTTGCTATAAGAATTTCTGGTAATTTGCTTTTTATATCTGGTCAAATATCAATGAATGAGAATGGTGAGTTAATTAAAGGAAAACTAGGTAAAGATTTGAATATAGAAAGCGGTTATAATGCTGCTAAAAGATGTGCTTTAAGTATTGTAGCGCAAGCTAAAAAAGCATGTGGAAACAATTTATCAAAAATTAAATCATGCATTAAACTTACAGGTTTTGTAAATTCAACAGATGATTTTATAGATCAACCAAAAGTTATTAATGGCGCATCAGATTTGATATCATCAATCTTCGGAGATGCTGGAATGCATGCAAGAGCTGCAGTAAGTACAAACAGTCTTCCGTTAGGAGTTGCTGTAGAAGTTGATGCTATTTTTGAATTAAATTAGTTCTTATCTTCCTATACTATAATATTTAAAACCTTGGGCTTTGATTTTATTTGGAGAGTAAATATTTCTCATATCATAAATAATAAATTTTTTACCTTTTATCAAACTTTTAAAATTGATTGATTTAAAATCATTCCACTCAGTATGAATAATAACAAGGTCTGAACCCTTTATAGCATCTTTAATTGAATTTGAATTATAGACATTTTTAATTTTAGAAAACTCTTTTTTAATACCTGTGGGATCAAAATATTTAATTTGAGCGCCTTTTTTAGATAAAGCAGGTATCATTATAAGACTTGAAGAGTCTCTCATATCATCTGTGTTAGCTTTAAATGTAACTCCTAAAAAGGTTATTTTTTTATTTTTGATTTTTTTGTTTAAAATTTCGTAAACTCTATTAAGTAATATTTTTGATCTATTTTTATTTGATTTAATCACTGACTTAACAACAGACAAATTTGTTTTAAACTTATCTGCAGTAGAAGTTATAGCTTTTGTATCTTTCGGAAAACACGATCCCCCGTAAGCAGGTCCTGCTCTTAAAAATCGACTTCCTATTCTTTTATCAAGGCCCATACCAATCGATATATCCTCAACATTAACACCAGTTTTTTCACATAAGTTAGCAATTTCGTTAATAAATGTAATTTTTGTAGCTAAAAAAGCATTAGATGCATATTTTATTAATTCAGCAGCTCTTCTTGATGTTTGTAAATATGAAGCTCCCTTAGAAATCAATGGGCTATAAAGATTCTTTAAAATACGATTAGATTTTTTATCTAGAGTTCCAATTACCACTCTATCTGGATATATAAAATCTCTTATAGCCTCTCCTTCTCTAAGAAATTCAGGATTTGATACAACTGAAAATTTATTTTTGTTATTTTTTCTTGATAAAATTTTTTCTATTTCGTCTCCAGTGGTGACTGGGACTGTTGATTTGGTAATTACTATTTTAAATTTGTTAATTGAGGAACTGATTTCTTTAGCAACATCATAAATCTGACTAAGATCTGCAGTTGAACTTCCTTTTTTACTTGGGGTTCCTACGCAAATAAAAATGATATCAGATTCACTGACTGATTTTTTTAAATTAGTTGAAAAATTCAATCTTTTATTTTTAAAATTTTTGATAACTAGTTCAGATAAACCAGGTTCATAAATTGGAATTTTTCCTTTTTTAAGAAAATTTATCTTGTCAGCATTTTTATCAACACAAATTACTTCATTTCCAAGATCAGCAAAACATACACCGCTTACTAAACCTACGTAACCAGTCCCTATCATACATAGTTTCATGATTTTGAAATTTCCAAAGTTGAATTAATATAACCTTTCATGCTACCACAATCTAAATATTTTCCTGAAAAGTTATGTGCTATGAACTTACTATTTTCAAAAATTAATTTTTGAATTGCATCGGTTATATGAACTTCACCGCCTTTACCACTTTTTTGTTTTGACAATTTCGAGAAAATTGTTTTAGGAAGTATATATCTTCCAATGACTGCTTTGTTTGATGGTGCGTTTACAACAGATGGTTTCTCTATAACGTCTTTGATATAATAATTTTTTTTATTTATTTTTTTTCCTAATTTAAAAATGCCCCATCTTGAAACACTTTTTTTACTTACACTCATACAAGCCATTACAGATGTTTTGTGACGATTGTGAATATCAATCATAGATTTCGAACAATTTTTTTTTATAATAAGATCGTCTGGTAACAACATTAAAAAAAAATTATCTTTTATAATTTTTTTTGTCTTCAATACAGCATCTCCAGTACCAAGTGGCTTATTTTGATAAACAAATTTTATAATTTTTTTATATTTTAGTATTTTTTTATATTCATTAATAATTCTGAGATCCTTCTTTTTTTTAATTATTTTTTTATAAAAGCTATCGCTATAGAAATAGTCCTTGATAGATTTTTTTTTTTTAGAAATTATAAAAATAACTTCTTTAATACCAGCTTCAATACATTCATCTAAAATATATTCAATACCGGGTTTGCCATTTATAGGTAAAAGTTCCTTGGCAAAAACTGTAGTCAGAGGCAATAATCTTGTACCAAGACCAGCTAGTGGAATAATTGCTTGTTTAATCATTTAAATGTTTTACTTATTAAAGAGTTTTATACAAATGAAAATTTTATTAAATAAAAATGATTTAAATGAGGCACTATATAGTCATTCAAACTTAGGTTTTGTGCCAACTATGGGTAGCCTCCACGAAGGTCATATTTCATTAATAAAAAAATCGATGAAACAGTGTAAAAAAACTCTAGTTAGTATATTTATTAATCCAACACAATTTAATAATAAAAATGATTACAAAAATTACCCTAAAAATTATAAAAGAGATTTGTCAATTCTTAGAAATCTTAATGTTGATTTCGTATTTATCCCTAAGAAAAGCGAAATTTATAATTATAAAAGAATAAAAAAAATTAAGATTCCTGAAAAACATAAGATTATGTGCGCAAAATATAGAAAAGGGCATTTTGAGGGAGTAATTGATGTAATGGATCGTCTAACAAAAATTATAAAACCAAAAAAAATATTTATGGGTGAAAAAGATTTTCAACAGTTATATCTGGTAAAAAAATTTATTGAAAAGAATTATAAATCTAGAATTATAAGCTGTAAAACAATACGTGATAAAAATAAACTAGCTTTATCTTCAAGAAATATACTTTTGAATGAAAGTGAATTGTCTATAGCTAGACAATTATCTAAGAATATTTATTTCATTAAGAAAAAATTAAACAAAATAAAAGACAAAAAGAAATTTCTTTTAAAAAAGAAAAACGAAATTAAAAAAATTTATAATACTAGTATTGAATATCTTGAATTACGAAATATTAATAATTTACAAATAACAAATAATATTAAAAAATCAAAACTTTTTATAGCTTATTATTTGAATAAAATAAGATTAATAGATAATTTTTAATTTTAGAAAAAATAAGCACCAACTCCTAAAAAAGAAACAAAACCTATAACATCTGTAATTGTAGTAACAAAAACACTTGATGCGATAGCTGGATCAATATTCATTTTTTTTAATGATACTGGAACTAAAATTCCAAAAAGACCTGCAACGACCATAGTAAGCACCATTGAAATTGATATTATTAAAGATAATTGTGTATCATTAAACCATAATTGAACTATCAAAGAACTAATAATAGCAAATATTATTCCATTCAATACTCCAATATTAAATTCTTTTAATATATTTTGATTAAAATTATTTTTTGTTAGATCGTTAGTTGCAAGTGTTCTCACGGTGACAGCAAGAGTTTGCATACCAGCATTTCCACCCATTGATGCCACTATGGGCATTAAAAAAGCTAAAACCACCATTTGTTCTATTGTGGCTCCAAATAAACTAATACACCAAGTTGCTAAGAATGCTGTAAATAAATTTAATAATAACCAGTTAAATCTTCTTTTAGTTTTTGTCAAAACACCGTCGGTTATTTCTTCATCACCTACACCAGCAAGCCTTAATACATCTTCCTCTGCTTCTTCTTTAAGTACTGTTAGAACATCATCACTGGTTATCATTCCTACTAATTTATTATTTTTATCAACAACACAAGCAGAATTTAAATTATAATTTTCAAATAAGTGTCCCACTTTTTCTCTATCCATATCAACTGGAATTGAAAGCTGACTTTCATTCATTATAGAAATCATTTTTGCATCTCTTGGTGTTCTTAAAACTTTTGATGATGGAACTGTGCCTATTGGTTTAAACTCATTATCAACTATAAATATTTCAAGGAACTGTTCTGGTAAATCCTTATTTTCTCGAAGATAATCAATAGTTTGACCCACTGACCAGTTGCTTGGAATGGCTGTAAATTGTCTCTGCATTAATCTAGCAGCTGTATCCTCTGGATAACTTAAACTTTCCAATAAAGCAAAACGATCTTTAGGTGGTAATGAACTTAAAATTGAATTTTTATTTTTTTCGTCAATATTTTCCAAAATTTGAATAGAATCATCAGAGTCCAGATTTTTCAAAATAGTCACTATTGATTCTGATGACAAATAGTTAATTATTTCTTTTTGAATTGACTCATTTAATTCAATAAATATTTCTGGATCAATTTTAAAATTATTTAATTTAATTAATTTTTCACGATTATTTTCACTTAAATTTTCAATAATATCTGCTGCGTCCGCAGGATGCATCTCCTTAAATGAATTGTTAATAAACAAAGCATCATTATTAACTATTTTATCAGTAACAACGTTAATGTACTCTTTATTAAACTCAAAGTTGACTTTTTTATCTTTTATTTTTTTTATTAAAGTCATAAATTTATCTATAATTTATTAGGCACTATTAATATAAAATTCATATAATACAATTCTTTAATGGATATTGAGATCAAAAAATCAAAAAAACCCGTAGAATACGCTAAAGCAATAAGTTTTTTGGAGAGTAGAATTGACAAAATTCTAAAAAATAAAGCACCAGAGTTAATATGGATATTAGAACATCCATCGATTTACACAGCTGGGAGTAGTTATAACGAAAGAGAAATTTTAGATAAATCTATAAATTTATATAAAACAAATCGAGGTGGAAAAATAACGTATCACGGACCAGGTCAAATTATTTTTTACTTTGCCATAAATCTAAATAATAGAAAAAAAGATATTAGAAATTTAATTAACAAAATTGAAAATACAATAATTGAAACTTTTAAAAATTATAAAATTAAAGCATTTGCGGATAAAAAAAATATTGGTATTTGGGTTAATCATAAAAAGAAAATAAAAAAAATAGCAGCAATAGGAATAAGAGTTAGAAGGTGGGTTGCTTATCATGGTTTTTCAATTAATGTTAATACAGATTTAAAGAAATATAAAAAAATAATTCCTTGTGGAATAAAGGATAAAGATTTAATCAATCTCAGCAAAATTAAAAATCAATCTTACAAAAATTTAAAAAAAGATTTAATAGAAAATTTTATAAAGAACTTAAAAAGTTAAGTCTTTTAGTTTTTAAAAAATTTTTAAAATAGTCAGGAAGCATAGCTCTATAAGTAAATTTTTTATCTTTAATCATAAATTTAATTTGATATGAATGAAGCATTAAATTTTTATTTATACCTTGTAATTTTTTTTTAAAATTATACTTTTGGTCACCATAAATGGGATGGCCAATTTCAAATAACTGTTTTCTTAGTTGATGCTTACGTCCAGTTATAGGTTTCATTTCAATAAGAGTAAAGTTTACATTTTTATCTAAAACTTTAAAATAAGTTTTGGCTTTTTCTGAAATTGGTTTATTTTTTTCATATCTAATTAAATCAGAGTTCCATTCACCTGATTTTTCAGATATTTCGCCGTGGCATATAGCTAAATAAGTTTTATGAACTTTCCTTAATCTGAATAAAGAAGTAAGAAGTTGAGCTGACTCCCTATTTTTTGCAATAATAAAAACTCCAGATGTATCTTTGTCTAATCTATGTACTGTAAAAGGCTTTGTATCAATAAATATTTCACTTTTAGAAAAAATATCAATAAGATTTTTTTTCGATTTTGTACCTCCTTGAACCGAAATTCCTGATTTTTTATTAATAACAACAAAATCCTTATTATTATCAATTATTAAATCTTCGTTTGACTTTATTATATCTTTTGTAGGTTTAAATTTAATTTTTTTTTTAGTTATTTGTGGCTTAAAATAAAAATCATTTAATTCAATTTTTTCATTCGTATTTATCTTGTAAGAACTTTTAACTTTTTTATTGTTAACTTTTATTTTTCCATATCTTAAATTTTTTTCTATGAACGATTGTGGTAGTTCTCCTAAGTTTTTTCTTAACCAGCGATCAATACGCATTTTATTAAACGTCTCTTCAACGTTATAAATTTTTTTCATGACTTTAAATGTTTAATTAGGCTGGAACCGATTTTTTTTCTTCTTGTTTTTCTTTTGCAGTATCTTTTTTCTTTTTATCAATTCTTTTTGCCTCTTTATCTCTATCAACAAACTCTATAACCGCCATAGGTGCATTGTCTCCATACCTAAAGCCAGCCTTTACAATTCTAGTATAACCACCATTTCTTTTTTCATATCTTTTAGATAAAGTTTTTTTAACTTTATTCGTAGATTGAATATTTTGTAATTTTTTCATTAATAACCTTGTTGTTTGTAATGTCTCTTTTTTTCCTAATGTTATAATTTTATCTGCTTGAGGTTTTAAAAACTTTGCTTTTGGTAATGTGGTAGTAATTTGTTCATATTTTATTAAGGAATTAAGCATATTTTTTAATAGAGCTTTTCTATGCTCTGAAGTTCTATTTAGTTTTTTATTTGCAAATCCGTGTCTCATGAGATTTAGATAGCTTCTTCAAGTTTTTTTGACATCTCAGCGATATTGTCTGGAGGCCAATTAGGTATTTCCATTCCAAGATATAGAGACATCCCATTTAAAACTTCTTTAATTTCATTTAATGATTTTCTACCAAAGTTTGGTGTTCTTAACATTTCGCCTTCGGATTTTTGAACTAAATCGCCTATATAGATAATATTATCGTTTTTTAAGCAATTCATAGATCTAACTGATAACTCTAACTCATCAACTTTTCTAAGAAGATTTTTATTAAATTCTGGTTCAGATGGCTTTTCACGCACAATAACTTCCTGAGGCTCATCAAAATTCACAAACATGTTCAATTGATCCTGAAATATTTTTGCTGAATATGCTACCGCATCCTCAGCTGAAATCGATCCATTTGTTTTTACTTCCATAGTAAGTTTATCATAATCTAAAGCTTTACCTTCTCTAGCTGTACTTACAGAATAGGTTACTTTTTTTACTGGGCTGTATAATGAATCAATCGGGATAAGACCAAGTGGAGGCTCGTCTGGTTTGTTCATGGAAGCTGGAACATATCCTTTGCCAGTTTCAACAGTCATTTCCATATGAAAATTCGTTTTTTCATCTAAATTGCAAATTACTAAATCAGGATTTAAAATTTCTATATCAGGTACTGTTGTAATATTTGAAGCTTTTATTTCACCAGGTCCCTTGGCATCTAAAACTAATTTTTTTACACCCTCAAACGAACTTTTAAGAGCTAAAGATTTAACGTTTAACACAATATCAGTAACATCTTCTCTGATACCCTTAATAGATGTAAATTCATGAAGAACACCATCAATCTGTATTGAAGTTACTGCTGCGCCTCTTATAGAAGATAGCAATATTCTTCTCAAAGAATTCCCAAGAGTTAATCCATATCCTTTTTCTAAAGGTTCTGCTGTAATTTTAGCATAAGTTTTATCATCACTAAGTTGAACATCTAATTTTGATGGTTTTATTAATGATTTCCAATTTTTAATATTTACATCACTTGTTTCCATTTATACTCTCCTTTTTTTTGGTGGCCTTGATCCATTATGGGGCATTGGCGTTGTATCTTTAATTGAAATAATTTTAAAACCTCTAGCTTGAAGAGCTCTCAAAGCTGTTTCTCTTCCAGATCCTGGACCTTTTACTTCGACAGATAAAACTTTCATTCCATACTCTAGAGCTTTAGAAGCAGCTGCATCAGCAGCAACTTGTGCAGCATAAGGAGTTGATTTTCTTGATCCTTTAAAGCCTTTCTGTCCCGCTGATGCCCAAGAAACAACATTGCCACTTGTATCAGCTATAGAAATAATTGTGTTATTAAATGTTGATTGAACATATGCAATTCCATTAAGTATATTTTTTTTAACTTTCTTTTTTTTTGAGTATGTGCTTTTTTTTACAGTACTAACTTTTTTTTCCTGTTCCTGGTCCTGATTACTTTTCTTTTCTGATTTTGCCATTATTATTTTTTCAGTGGTGTTAATTTTTTACCAGCTATAGCTATTGCTTTTCCTTTTCGTGTTCTTGCATTACATCTAGTTCTTTGACCTCTTACTGGTAATTTTTTTCTATGCCTTGAACCTCTATATGAAGCAAGGTCAATTAATCTTTTTATATTTAAAGAATACTCTCTTCTTAAATCACCTTCTACTTTGAAATTTTTATCAATATACTCTCTAATTTTAAGTATCTGATCATCCGTTAACTCATTAACTCTTTTTGATTTAGGAATTTCTAAATCCTTACAAATTTGTTGAGAAAATTTATCTCCTATTCCATATATATAAGTAAGTCCAATTTGAACAAGTTTGTTTTGTGGAATATTTACCCCTGCAATACGAGCCATAAAAAGTGATTAAAAATTTAGCCTTTTATATAAGAAGTTTGTTTAAAGTCAATGCGTTAAACCCTAAGTTTTTCCTCAATTTTTTGAGAAATTTCGTTTATTTCCATAGATCCATCTATTTCGTGAAAATTTTGATTATTTGTATAATAATCTAACACGGGTTTTGTAACTTCCATATAGGTATCATATCTTTTTAAAATAATACTTTCTTCATCATCTGATCTTTTTTCTAAAACTTTTCTTTTTTCAATTCTTTTAATAATTGCATCCTTATTTACATTAAGAAAAAAAA
Organism: uncultured Pelagibacteraceae bacterium; assembly: GCA_902618855.1. Lineage (GTDB taxonomy): Bacteria > Pseudomonadota > Alphaproteobacteria > Pelagibacterales > Pelagibacteraceae > Pelagibacter. The sequence goes on from CACNCD010000005.1 coordinate 51,640, forward strand.
TGTAGTCTATTTTTTGATTAGATTTATTTAGCAAAATTTCAAGATTTTTTGCTTGGTTTAAGGTTCTTGGATAACCATCAAAAATTAGCTTATTTTTTTTTGGAGGATCAAATATTATTTTTTCAAGAAGCTTATTTACAATTTCATCGTCTACAAATTTTCCATCATTCATATTATTTACAATTTTTTTTCCAATTTCTGAATCCTTATTAATTTCTTCTCTCAACATATCGCCTGTTGATACCTGAAAACTATTTAATTTTTCTACCAAATATTTAGCCTGTGTTCCTTTTCCAGCACCCGGCGGACCAAAGATAATAATATTCACTTACCTTCCAAATTTTGTTTTTTTGATTAATTGCTCGTATTGAGAGCTCATCATTCTGGTTTGAACTTGTGTAACTGTATCAATAGCAACTACAACTACAATAAGTATAGACGTTCCACCCAAATAAAAAGGTATTGGGTAATTTGCTATTAAAAATTCTGGCATTAAACAAACTAAAGTCAAATACAATGCTCCAATAGTCGTTAGTTTAGTTAAAATATTATCAATATACATTGCTGTACTTTCGCCTGGTCGTATTCCAGGAATAAAACCACCATGTTTTCTTAAATTTTCTGCAGTTTCATTTGGATTAAAGGTTATTGATGTATAAAAAAAAGTGAAAAAAATTATTCCTGATGCATATAATAACATATAGAGAGGTTGACCCTGACCAAAAAAAGATGAAAAATTCAAGAAAGTTTCACTTTGACTAAAATTAAAGTTAGAAAAAGTAACTGGCAACAGAAGCAATGCTGAAGCAAATATTGCTGGTATAACTCCAGCTTGATTAATTTTTAATGGAAGAAATGATGAGTCTCCACCATATATTTTATTTCCCATTTGTCTTTTTGGGTAGTTTATTAAAATTTTCCTTAATGCTCTTTCCATGAAAACGATAAACATAATAGTTCCAACCAAAAGTAAAAAAATTAAAATTATCATCACTGTTGAAATTGCTCCAGTTCTTCCTAGCTCAAATGTCGTCACAAGTGCTCGAGGTATTTCTGCTACAATACCTGAGAATATTATTAATGAAATTCCATTACCTATACCTCTTTGAGTGATTTGTTCACCTAACCACATTAAGAAAATTGTTCCAGCAACAATTGTTGTAACGGTAGATATTTTAAAAAACATTCCAGGATTTATAACTAGATTTGCAGATGATTCTAATCCAACAGCTAAACCGTATCCTTGAACCATTGCTAATAAAACTGTACCATATCGAGTGATTTGTGATATTTTTTTTCTACCTATTTCACCTTGACTTTTCAAATTTTTAAAATAATCGGAAACACCAGTTAACAACTGCACAATGATAGATGATGATATGTAAGGCATAATACCTAAGGCAAAAATAGCCATTCTACTAATTGCTCCTCCAGCAAAAACGTTAAACATTCCTAATAAACCTTTTTGGTTTCCCTCCATCATTACTTGTAATTGGTCAGGATCGATACCCGGTAGAGGAACAAAAGTTCCAAATCTGTAAATTGATAAAATAAAAATCGTAAATATTATTCTATTTTTAAGATCACCTGATTGTAGACTTGCACTCATAAACTAGTTGGTCTATTTTTTGTTAATTTGAATTGATCCACCAATTTTTTTAAGTTTTTCAATTGCTGATTTAGAAATTAAATCTGCTTGAATATTAACTTTGTCTTTAATTTCACCTTTTCCTAAAATTTTCAATATCCTGCTATTTTTATTGATGATTTTGAGTTTCTTTAAAATATCTACATTTATTGTCTGATTAGAGTTCAATTTTTTTTTATTAATAAACATTTGAATTTTATCGAGATTTATTTTTGCAATTTTTAGATCTTTTATAGAATTAAAACCTCTTTTGGGTAGTCTTCTATAAAGAGGCATTTGACCACCTTCAAAACTTTTAATTGCAACACCTGATCTAGATTTCTGACCTTTTACCCCTCGACCCGAAGTTTTGCCCTTTCCAGACCCAATACCTCTGCCTACTCGGATTTTTTTTCTAATAATTTTTCCTGTTGTATTTAATGTTGTCATTATCCTCTTTTTTCAATTATTTCTGAAATTTTTTTATTTCTTATAGTAGATATTTGTTTTGGTGAATTTTGAGCTGTTAGTGCTTTCATCGTTGCTCTTATCACATTATGAGGATTTGCAGTTCCCATAGATTTAGCAACGATATCTCTTATACCCAAAACTTCACAAACAGCTCTCACAGGACCACCAGCAATTATACCAGTTCCTTTCGGTGCTGCTCTTAATTTAATTTTCCCCGCTCCGTCTTTTCCATAAATATCATGATGAATTGTTCTTCCTTCTCTTAAAGGAATGTGTATAAGTTTTCTTCGCGCCATTTCATTTGCCTTTTTAATTGCATCAGGTACTTGTTTAGCTTTTGCATGAGCTATTCCAATTTTTCCATTTTGATTTCCCACTACAACTAAGGCTGAAAATCCAAATCTTCTTCCACCTTTGACAACTTTGGTTATTCTATTAATATGAACCAATTTTTCTACAATATCATCTTTATTTTTTTCCATATTAAAAATCCAATCCATTTTTTCTTAAAGTTTCCGCAAAGATTTTTACTCTTCCATGATATTTATAAATACCTCTGTCGAAATAAACTTTTGTTATTTTTTTTTCTATAGCTTTTTTTGCAAGTCTTTCTGCAACTGCTTTTGAAAGATCACTTTTATTTTTCACATTTAAATTTTTAATATCCTTTTCTATTGATGAAGCGGAAAATAAGGTTTTTGAATTTTTATCATCAATAATTTGTGCAGAAATATTTTTGGTTGATCTCGAAACACAAATTCTAAATCTATCTGATTTAGCAACTTTTTTTATTTTGTTTTTAACTCTGAATCTTTTTCTATTTGACGTAGTTAATTTCATTATTTTTTCTTACCTTCTTTTCTAAGTATGTATTGATCTTTTTCCCTTATTCCTTTACCTTTGTATGGTTCGGGAGGTCTTATAGATTTAATCTTTGAGACTACTTCACCAACAAGCTGTTTATCGTAACCCGAAATCTTTAAAGTAGTTTGTTTTTCAACAGTAACTTTTATTCCTTCTGGTATATCAAAATTAATATCATGGCTAAAACCAAGTTGCATATTTAACTGTTTACCTTTTAAAGTCGCCCTATAGCCTACTCCTACAAGTTCTAAAGTTTTTTCAAAACCTTTACTTATTCCTATTATGGCGTTGTTAACCAAACTTCTGTTCATTCCCCATAGTCTTTTTGTATCTTGGTCAATTTTTTTTGGTTTTAAAGATATTTCCTTTCCATCATTAATTTTTAAATCAAATATATTTAAATCAATATTAAGTGATTTTTTGCCCATCGGACCGTCTACATTTAAAATAGATCCATTTAATGCTACTTTTACTTTATCTGGTATTGATATATTTATTTTTCCAATTTTAGACATTAAAATACCTTACAAATTATTTCTCCGCCAATTTTTTGTTTTCTAGCATCAAGATCAGTCATAACGCCCTTGGGAGTTGAGATTATTGCAATACCTAGGCCATTATTAATTTTTGGAAGACTTTCAGCGCTAGAAAAGATTCTTCTTCCAGGTTTTGATATTCTTTCAATTGTACTTATAACTGGATTTCCAGAATGATATTTCAAGTTTATTGATAAAACTGGTTTTTTCTTATCTTCGTTAATTTTATAATCCACAATATAACCCTCATTTTTTAAAATTTCTGATATGCTTATTTTAAAATTTGAAGAAGGTAATTCTACGATTTTATGATTTCTTAATTGTGCGTTTTTAATTCTAGCTATCATATCTCCAATTGGGTCACTTAAACTCATAATTTTCCTTTCTACCAGCTTGATTTAACCATCCCTGGTATTTTTCCTTGTAATCCTAGTTGTCTCAAAGCAATTCTAGAAATTTTTAATTTTCTATAAACCCCATGTGGTCTACCAGTTATTTGACATCTATTCATAATTCTTACCTTGGAAGAATTTCTAGGTAGCTTTGAAAGTTTTTGCTGTGCCTTAAATCTTTCTTCTAAAGAAAGTTTCTTATTCATAACTATTTTCTTTAGTTCTTTTCTTTTCTTAAAGTATTTATTAACAAGTTTTATTCTTCTATTGTTTTTATTTATCGCACTTAATTTTGCCATTTTAGTTTTCTCCTTTATTTTTAAACGGGAAGTTCAATTTTGTTAATAGTTCACGACTATGCTCTATAGACTTTGAATTAATAACTATAGTGATATCTAAACCTCTTATTTTATCTACCTTATCAAAATTAACTTCTGGAAAAATTATATGTTCTTTAACACCAAATGTGTAGTTCCCAAACTTATCAAAACCATTTGATGATAAACCTCTAAAATCTTTAATACGTGGCAACGCTATATTAACTAATCTATCAATAAATTCGTACATCTTATTTTTTCTTAATGTAACTTTTAGACCAGCATTTGTGCCTTTTCTTGTCTTAAAATTAGAAATAGATTTTTTAAATTTTGTTAGCACTGGTTTTTGACCAGCAATATTAGCCAAGTCTTCTTCACAGGATTTAATGATTTTAGAGTCATTACCATCTAATCCTAAACCCATATTAATTACTACTTTTTCCAAATATGGTGTCATATATAAATTTTTAAATCCAAATTTTTCCTTTAATGATGGTTGTATTTCTTTTAAATAAAGTTCTTTTAGTCTAGGTGTCATAAAATTTATTTTTTAACCTCTTTTTTTTTACTTTTAGCTGTATCCATAATTATTGCTAAATTTGATATATTTAGAAAATTCTCTTTTGAAACAATTCCCCCTTTTTTTTCCTTAGTTGTTTTCACATGTTTCTTTACCATGTTAATACCTTTAACTTTCGCCCTATTATTAGATCTATCAATTTCAATAACTTCACCTTCTTTTCTTTTATCCTTTCCAGCTATAATTTTTACCTTGTTGCCTTTTTTAATCATTTTATAATACCTCCGGAGCAAGTGAAATAATCTTCATTTGACCTCTGCTTCTTAATTCTCTTGTTACAGGACCAAAAATTCTCGTCCCTACTGGCTCACCTTTTTCGTCAACTAATACAGCAGCGTTATTATCGAACTTAACCTTGGAACCATCTTCTCTGTGAATTCCTTTTTTCACCCTTACTACAACTGCTTTATGAACAGAGCCTTTTTTAACTTTACCTTTTGGTATAGCCTCTTTCACTGCTATTACTATTGTGTCACCTATACCAGCATATCTTCTTTTTGATCCTCCTAAAACCTTAATACATTCAATTCTTTTTGCTCCAGTATTGTCAGCAACTAATAATTCAGTTTGTACCTGTATCATTTTGACTCTTCCATTACTTGAAATTTTTTATTTTTTGAAAATGGTTTGCTCTCAATAATAGAAACTTTATCGCCATTTTTAAATTTGTTATTTTCATCATGGGCATTATATTTTTTTCTAACTCTTATTATTTTTTTTAGAATTGGATGTTGGTATTTTCTCTCTACAAGTACAGTTATCGTTTTATTCGGTTTATCACTTACAACTATTCCTGATAATATTTTTTTAGGCATTTAATTTTCCTCTCAAAAGCGTTTTTAGTCTTGCGATTGTTTTTTTAGTTTCATTAATCTTAGCTGGATTTTCTATTTGAGAATTAACTTTTTGAAATCTAAGATTAAATAAATCCTTTTTCATTTTATCCAAGTTTTTAAGTGCTTGCGCTTTAGTTAGTTTGTTTAATTCTTTTTTTTTCATTACGATATTCTTTTAATAAATTTTGTTTTAATTGGAAGTTTTGCAGAAGCTTTGTATAGTGCTTCCCGGGCTATTTGTTCTGAAACACCGTCGATTTCAAAAAGAATTCTGCCAGGTTTCACTCTACAAGCCCAAAATTCTGGAGATCCTTTGCCTTTTCCCATTCTCACCTCTACTGGTTTTTTTGAAACAGGAATATTTGGAAATATTCTAGTCCAAACTCTTCCTTGTCTCTTCATATGTCTTGTAAGTGCAACTCTTGCTGCTTCTATTTGTTTACCAATAACTCTATCAGGCGACATAGCTTTTAGAGCAAATGCGCCATAATTTATATAATTGGCCCTTGATGCATGACCATGAATTCTGCCTTTGTGTGCTTTTCTAAATTTTGATCTTGTTGGTTGTAACATAATTATTTTTTATTAGTTTCTTGACTAAACTCCTTGCTAAAAATTTCACCTTTATAAATCCAAACTTTTATTCCTATTATTCCATAAGTTGTTAATGCTTCTGACTCTGCATAATCGATATCAGCTCTTAAGGTATGTGATGGTATACTTCCTTCTCTCAACCACTCTGTCCTTGCTATTTCATTGCCGCCTAAACGTCCACTTATAGAAACCTTTATACCTTTAGCTCCTAACCTTAATGCAGATTGCATAGATCTTTTCATTGCTCTTCTATAGGAAATTCTTTTTACTAATTGTTGGGCAATATTTTCTGCAACTAAAAAACTATTTGTTTCGGGTTTTTTTACCTCTTTTATATTTAAATTAACTTCATTAGATGTAATTTTCGATAATTTTCCTTTAATCTTTTCGATATCACTACCTTTTTTTCCAATAACAAATCCAGGTCTTGAAGTATAAATTGTTACAAAACATTTTTTTGAAGTTCTCTCAATCATGACTTTTGATACACCTGAATTAATTACGTTTTTTTTTATATAATCTCTTATTTTAAAATCCTCGATTAGATAATTTCCAAAATCCTTCTTTTTTGCATACCAAACAGAGTCCCAACCTCTGTTTATTCCTAATCTTAAACCAACTGGATTAACTTTTTGACCCATGACTCTCCATTTTTTTTGATTCTGATAAAATTATCGTAACATTTGAATAAGGTTTTAATATTGGAGCCGCACGACCTTTTGCTCTAGCTCTAAATCTTTTCATAATAACTTGCTTTCCACAGTAAGCCTCTTTAACAATTAGCTTATCAATATCATATTGATAGTTATTTTCTGCATTAGCAACTGCTGAGGAAATTGTTTTTTTTATATCTTTAGATATTCTTTTCTCAGAAAATGTTAAATCTCTTATCGCTATCTCAACTTTTTTTCCCACAATACCTTTTAATATAGGATTTAATTTCCTAACGCTGGATCTAACATTTTTATTTGTAGATTTTACAGTTTTTTCTTTAGAATCCTTGTTTTTTTTAATTTTTTTCATTACTTTTTCTCAACCTTAGTTTCAGAGCCTGACTCTTTAGCGGCTTTTTTATCTGCAGGTGTGTGGCCTGCAAAAGTTCTTGTAGGAGCAAATTCTCCTAATTTGTGTCCTACCATATCTTCCGAAATTGTAAGTGGTATAAATTTTTTTCCATTATAAATCAAAAAACTACAGCCTATGAAATCTGGTATTATTGTTGATTTTCTTGACCAGGTCTTAATTGGTTTTTTATTAGAGTCTTTTTTTTGTATATCAACTTTTTTTATCAAGCTTTCTTCAACAAATGGTCCCTTCCAAACTGATCTTGCCATAAATTATTCCTTAATCTTTTTTCTTCTTTCTTCTTCTAATTATATATTTATCTGTTCTTTTATTGTCTCTAGTTTTCAAACCTTTTGCTGATTGTCCTGATCTAGATACAGGATGTCTACCACCAGCACTTTTACCTTCACCTCCTCCTAGAGGGTGATCAACTGGATTCATAACAACGCCTCGAGTATGAGGTCTTCTTCCAAGCCATCTTGATCTTCCAGCTTTACCTATTTTAATATTTTTTTGATCTGGATTGGATAAAACTCCAATTGTAGCTAATGATCTTGAATCAATTTTTCTTACTTCGCCTGAAGACATTTTTATTAAAGAATAATTTCCGTCAATTCCAGAAATTATGACAGATGTACCTGCTGATCTTGCTATTTTTCCACCTGACCCAGGCTGTAGTTCAACGTTATGAATATTTATACCAACTGGAATATCTTGTAATGGCATACAATTTCCAATTTTTATCTCTTTTTTATTTCCATTAATAATTTTATCACCTACTTTAATTTTTTGAGGAGCTAAATAATATTTAAATATTCCATCATCAAATTTTACTAACATTATGTAACAAGATCTATTTGGATCATATTCTATTCTTTCAACTGTTGCTTCGATATCAAACTTTTTTCTATAAAAATCAACTTCTCTGTACATTTTTTTATGACCACCCGCTCTATTTCTTGATGTTATACGTCCATAATTATTTCTACCTTTTCTAGGATTTTTTGGAGAAACTAATGACTTGAAGGGCTTTCCTTTCCATAGACCTGTTCTATCGATGAGAATTGTTCCTCTAGTTGATTTTGTATATGGTTTAAATGTTTTTAATGCCATTATTAAATACCTGATGTTAGATCAATACTTTGACCTTTTTTTAGAGTTATAATTGCTTTTTTGTAACCTTGTATTTTTACTTTTCTACCTCTTGTCAATTTTGTTCTATTTTGTTTATTAATTATATTTACTCTAACGACGTTAACTTTGAATATTTTTTCAATATTTCTTTTCAATGATTTTTTGTTAGCTTTGTTTGGAACTTTAAAAACAATTTTATTTTGTTCTGATAAAGAAGTAGATTTTTCTGTAACAAAAGGTGAATAAATTTTATCGTATAAATGAATTTTTTGCATTTTATGAATATCTCTTTTCTAGCTCTTTGACTGAACTTTCAGTAAAAACAACTTTTTTAAATTTAACAATATCAAAAGCACTAAAATGATTTACATCAGTCACTTTAACTGATGGTATATTTCTTGTTGCCTTAAATATTTTATCTTTTGATTTTTTATCTAAAATAATAAGTGAATTATTAATTTCAAATTTATTTATTATTTTGCTCATTTCTTTAGTTTTTTTTATCTCACTAGCAAAGTCGCTGAATATAACTAAATTGTTTAATTTATTTTTTTCAGTAATTAAGGATGCAATACTTAATCTTTTTTCATTTTTTGTTAATTTTCTCTTCTTGTATGATAGTTGGCCTTTTGGACCATGAGCAACACCACCTCCAACAAATATAGGTGCTTTTCTACTTGCATGTCTAGCGTTACCTGTTCCTTTTTGAGCATATATTTTTGATGTTGACCCTTTTATTTCGTTTTGTTGTTTAGTTTTTGCTCGTCTACCCTTATAATTTGCATTTGTTTTATACAAAACATTATTAACTAAAGTCCGATTAATATTTCCCGAAAAAATTTTATCTAAAACTTCAATTGAAGTTTTTTTACCATCTAAATTTAATTTTTCTATTTTCATTTTATTTTTTCTTTTTATCTGGAATTTTTTTTGCTTTCTCTGCAGCTTCAATTTTCTCTAATATTGTTAGTTTTTTGATATTTTTTGCAGATTTTTTAACCAAAACTTCTGTATTTTTTGAACCTGGTATTGATCCTTTTAAATACAATAAGTTATTTTCTAAATCAGATTTTACTATTTCTATATTTTGGATGGTTCTTAATTTATCCCCCATGTGTCCAGCCATTTTTTTATTTTTAAAAACTTTTCCAGGATCTTGTCTTTGACCCGTTGATCCGTGTGATCTATGTGAAACTGAAACACCGTGAGTTGCTCTTAGACCTGAAAAATTATGTCTTTTCATAGCTCCTCCAAAACCCTTTCCGATAGTTTTTGATCTAATATCTACAAACTTTACTTCCTTAAAAATCTCTAAGCCAAATTCATTGCCTTCTTTAAATTTTTCAGTATTTGTTACTCTAAACTCTTTTAATATCTTTTTTGGCTCTGTATTTTTTTTAGTATAAAAACCTTTCATAGCTTTTGTAAGTTTTGAATTTTTTATTTTTCCATAACCAAGTTGGACTGCATTGTACCCATGTTTTTCTTTATTTATTACTTGTATTACTCTTGCTTTTTCCATTTTAACTACAGTTACAGGTATTGATTGACCTGATTTATAGAATTCTCTTGTCATACCTATTTTTTTTCCAATGAGAGCTAATTCTGACATAATTATATTTTTATCTCCACGTCTACACCTGAAGCTAAATCTAGTTTCATAAGAGCCTCTACTGTTTGCGGTGTTGGTTCAATTATATCTATTAATCTTTTATGTGTTCTTGTTTCAAATTGCTCTCTACTCTTTTTATCTATATGTGGGGATCTTAAAACAGTAAATCTCTCAATTCTTGTTGGTAAAGGAATAGGTCCTTTTATATTTGCTCCTGTTCTTTTAACAGTATTTACTATTTCTTCAGTAGACTGATCTAAAATTTTATTATCGTATGCTCTTAATTTAATTCTTATATTTTGCTTTTCCATAATTATCCTGTTTTTTTTGTAACCTCATCTTGAACATTTTGAGGAACTTTTGAGTAATGATCGAAAAACATTGAGTATTGAGCTCTACCTTGTGACATCGATCTTAAATTATTTATATACCCAAACATATTTGCCAAAGGGACCATGGCTGTTATAACTGTAGCATTACCCCTTTGCTCTTGAGTGTTTATCTGTCCTCTTCTACTGTTTAAGTCACCAATAACATCTCCCATATAATCTTCAGGAGTTACAACTTCAACTCTCATCACTGGTTCTAAAAGTTTTAAAGTTCCCTTTGAACACGCTTCTTTAAAACATTGTCTAGAAGCTAATTCAAAAGCTAAAACGCTTGAGTCAACATCGTGATGTAAACCATCAAGAATTGTTACTTTATAATCAATAATTGGAAAACCTGCTAATATTCCAGTATCTGAAACTGTTTCTATACCTTTTTCCACGCCAGGTATAAATTCTTTAGGTATAGCTCCACCTTTAATTTTGCTTTCTACTTGTCTTCCTGCTCCAGGTTCTAATGGTTCAACAGATAATTTAACTCTAGCAAATTGACCAGCTCCACCACTTTGCTTTTTATGAGTATAATCAAATTCAGCTAAACTTTGAATTGTCTCTCTATATGCAACCTGTGGAGCTCCAACATTTGCCTCTACTTTAAATTCTCTTTTCATTCTATCCACAATAATGTCTAGATGTAACTCTCCCATTCCTTTTATTATAGTTTGTCCTGACTCTTCATCAGAAGTTACTCTGAATGATGGATCTTCTTTTGCTAATCTTCCTAAAGCTTCACCCATTTTCTCTTGGTCTGCCTTTGTCTTTGGTTCAACTGCAATCTCTATAACCGGATCAGGAAACTCCATTGGTTCAAGAAGTACAGGATTATCCTCATCTGCTAGAGTATGTCCTGTTATGGTATGCTTGAGTCCAGCAAGTGCTACTATATCACCTGTATTTGCTTCTTTTATATCTTCTCTAGAGTTTGCATGCATTAAAAGCATTCTACCAACTCTTTCCTCTTTATCTTTTGAGGTATTATAGATTCCAGTTCCTGCTTTAATAGTCCCAGAATAAATTCTGATAAAGGTTAATGATCCTACAAATGGGTCGTTAGCGACTTTAAAAGCTAATGCAGAAAAAGGGGCATTATCCTCAAACTTCATTTCTAATTCTTCTTCAGAACCAGGTTTAGTTCCTTTAATGGATCCTATATCCTCAGGACTTGGAAGATAATCAACAACTGCATCTAAAAGTGGCTGAACACCTTTATTTTTAAAAGCAGAACCAGTTAAAACTGGAACAAAATCAAAATTTAAACAACCTTTTCTTACACATTTAATTAGATCTTCTTCCTTAATTTCTTCTCCATTAAGATAACTTTCCATTAATTTTTCATCTTGTTCAACAGCTGTTTCTACTAGTTCTTGTCTATATTTGTTTGAAATTTCTTTTAAATCATCAGGTATATCTTTTGTTTCAAATTCAGCACCTAAAGTTTCATCTTTCCAAATAACTGCTTTCATTTTAATTAAATCTACTATTCCTTGGAGGGAGGATTCTATACCGACAGGAATTTGCATTACTAATGGTTTAGCTCCAAGTCTATCTTTAATCATTTCAACACACCTAAAAAAGTCTGCTCCTGTTCTATCTAATTTATTAACAAAACAAATTCTTGGAACTTTATATTTGTCTGCTTGCCTCCAGACAGTTTCTGATTGTGGTTCTACTCCAGCTACACCATCAAATACAGCAACTGCACCATCAAGAACTTTTAGTGATCTCTCAACTTCAATTGTAAAATCGACATGTCCTGGTGTATCTATAATATTGATTCTATGATCTCTCCAAAAACAAGTTGTTGCAGCGGAAGTAATTGTGATACCTCTTTCTTGTTCTTGTTCCATCCAATCCATTGTTGCAGCACCGTCGTGAACTTCTCCAATCTTATGACTTTTGCCTGTGTAGTATAAAACTCTTTCTGTTGTTGTAGTTTTTCCTGCATCGATGTGTGCCATGATCCCAATGTTTCTATATTTATTTAGTTTATGAGTTCTAGGCATAATTTTTTTACCATCTAAAATGAGCAAAGGCTTTATTTGACTCTGCCATTTTATGGGTATCCTCTTTTTTTTTGATTGCTGATCCTTTATTTTGATATGCATCATAAATTTCATTAAATATTTTATCTGACATCTTCTTATCTTTTCGTTTTCTTGACGCATCTATCAACCATCTTAAAGCGAGCGCTTGTGACCTTTTTGATTTTACTTCTACCGGTACTTGGTAAGTTGCTCCACCAACTCTTCTAGATCTTACTTCTACTGTTGGTTTAATATTATTGATAGCTTCGTTAAAAACGTTAATTGGCTCTTCTTTAACTTTTAATTTAATTTTATCAATTGCATCATAAACTATTTTTTCTGCTATAGTTTTTTTTCCATCATACATAATAGAATTTACTAGTTTTGGAATTATTGCTGATTTATAAACTGGGTCTATTACCTGAATTTTTTTTGGAGCTCTTTTTTTTCTAGACATAATTTATTTACCTTTTTTTGCTCCATATTTTGAACGTTGCTGTTTTCTTGCTGTTACTCCTTGTGTATCTAAATTACCTCTCAGAATATGATATCTTACACCTGGTAAATCTTTTACTCTACCTCCTCTAATTAATACAACAGAGTGTTCTTGTAAATTATGTCCTTCACCTGGAATGTATGAAGTTACCTCGTGTCCATTAGACAATCTTACTCTTGCTACCTTTCTTAATGCTGAATTTGGTTTTTTTGGTGTTGTTGTATAAACTTTTACACACACACCTCTTTTTTGAGGTGATTTTTCTAAAGCAGGAACTTTGTCCCTGGATTTTACTTTAGTTCTTTTTTTTCTTAACAATTGGTTAATTGTTGGCATAATTTTTATAATAATTTTATTTTTGATGAAATAACTGACAGGTTATTTATGGCAGCGTTTAGTACTAATGCACTACATTCCAACCAAAAACATCGCCAAAATACTATAGAATTTCACTTTGTCAATTTAAAATGACAACTAAAATGCCTTATTTTTATTGATTTACTTGAGTTTCCGCGGGCTCAATTTTTTCCTGCTCTGATAAAAATTTTTGATCATCATCAAGAGCCTTTTTGTTCCAATCATTTTTAATTGATCCAGTCCCGGCAGGAACTAATCTTCCAACAATTACGTTTTCTTTTAATCCTTGGAGTTTGTCAATTTTTCCTTTAATTGCAGCATCGGTTAAAACTCTTGTTGTTTCTTGGAATGAAGCTGCTGATATAAAGGATTCAGTTTGCAACGAAGCTTTTGTTATACCCATTAAAACCCTTTCTCCTACTGCTGGTTTTTTATTCTCTGCTTTTAATTTTTCGTTCATAGTATCAAATCTATTTCTATCAATTATTTCTCCAGGTAATAAATTAGAATCTCCAGATACTTTTACTTCAACTTTTTTAAGCATCTGCCTTAAAATAGTTTCTATATGCTTGTCATTTATTACAACACCTTGTAATCTGTAGACCTCTTGAACCTGGTTTACAAAATACTCTGTTAATTCTTCAATACCTAAAATTCTTAAAATATCATGGGGCAAAGGTTGACCATCTAATAAATACTCACCCTTTTTAATTTTTTCCCCTTGATTGAAATTAATATGTTTGCCCTTTGGAATTAAATAATTTGAAGTTTCGCCGCCTTCAGCTACTATCGATACTCTTTGCTTTCCTCTAACTTCTTTCCCAAACAAAACTTTACCATCGTTTTCTGCTATTATTGCACTATCTTTAGCCTTTCTTGCTTCAAATAATTCAGCAACTCTTGGTAGGCCTCCAGTTATATCTTTTGTTTTTGAAGTTTCTTTAGGCAACCTCGCAATAACATCTCCAGCAAATATTTTTTGTCCATCTTTAACTGATAATATTGAGTCAGGCACCAAATAGTATCTTGCTTCATTATCGTCAGCTTTTTTAATAACATTCCCTTTTTCATCTCTTAAAGTTATTCTAGGTTTTAAATCAGTGTTTTTGGACTGTGACCTCCAATCAATAACAGATTTGGATGAAATACCTGTTGTATCATCTGTTATCTCTTGTAAAGACACTCCGTCAATTAAGTCAACATATCCAGCTATACCACTCTTTTCAGCAATCACTGGTGTTGTGTAAGGATCCCATTCGCAAATTTTAGAATTCTTTTTTATCTTTTCACCATTTTGAAAGAAAAGTTTAGATCCATAAGGTATTTTATAAATTGCCACTTGCATTCCTTTATCATCCTCAATTGATATTTGAGTGTTTCTACCCATAACAATCAAATTTTTCTTAGAATCTTCAATAAGATTTGTATTTATAATTTTTAGTATTCCATCAGTTTTTGTTACTATTTGAGACTCTTGTTTAATTGAAGCTGTTCCTCCGACGTGAAAAGTTCTCATTGTAAGTTGAGTTCCAGGCTCTCCAATAGACTGTGCTGATATCATTCCAATTGCTTCACCAACATGAACCATTTTTCCTCTAGAAAGATCTCTTCCATAACTCATTGCACAAACTCCTTCTTTAGATCCACATGTTATAACTGAATAAACATTTATAGATTTTACTCCAGCAGCATCGATTTTTTCACATCCAGACTCATCAATCATTTCACCTTTCTTAATAATTTTTTCACCTGTAACAGGATTTTTTACGTCATTAGCAGCAACTCTTCCTAATGCTCTCTCCGATAATCCGACAATTACATTTCCACCTTCAATAATTTCTGACAAATTAATGCTTCCTGCTTTTCCACAATCACACTCTTTCTTTGTAATAGTCAAATCTTGAGCTACGTCGCACAATCTTCTAGTTAAATATCCAGAATTTGCAGTTTTTAATGCAGTATCAGCTAAACCCTTTCGAGCACCGTGAGTAGAATTAAAATATTCTAAAGCAGTTAAACCTTCTTTAAAATTCGATGTAATTGGTGTTTCTATGATCTCCCCAGATGGTTTTGCTATCAAACCTCTCATGCCAGCTAGTTGTTTCATTTGTGCTGCCGATCCTCTTGCTCCGCTATCAGCCATCATAAATACAGAATTAATTTTTAGCCCTTCATCTGTAGTTTCTGTGGCCGAAATTCCCTTCATCATTTCTCCAGCTACTTTATCTGTACATTTAGACCATGCATCAACAACTTTATTATATTTTTCACCTCTTGTAATTAGCCCTTCTGAATACTGATTTTCATAATCAGCAATAAGTTTTTTTGTTTCATTGATTAGCTGATCTTTATTTGATGGTATGACTAAATCATCTTTTCCAAAAGATATTCCAGCTCTAAAAGCGTGCTTAAATCCTAAATCTTTTAACTTGTCACAAAAAATTACAGTTTGCTTTTGTCCACAAAATCTAAAAACAATGTCTATTACCTCTGATACTATTTTTTTTGGTAGCAATCTATCTATTAAAGAAAATTTAATCTTATAATTTTTTGGTAAAACATTTGCTAATAAAAATCTTCCTACAGTACTAGTATATTTTTCAAATTTTTTATTTCCATTTTCATCAACAGTTTCAAATCTAGATATAATTCTTGAATGAACTTTTAATTGACCGCTTTCAAGAGCATGTTCTATTTCTGCATTATCAACAAAATAACCTTCTATTTTATCTTTTGTAACAGGTTCCTGAGATAAATAATAAATTCCTAAAATCATATCTTGACTCGGAACTATTATAGGTTTTCCGTTAGAAGGACTTAAAATGTTGTTAGTTGACATCATTAATACTCTCGCTTCTAATTGAGCTTCTAAACTTAAAGGAATATGAACGGCCATTTGGTCTCCATCAAAATCAGCATTAAATGCAGCGCAAGTTAGTGGATGTAATTCAATTGCATTTCCTTCAATAAGTTTTGGTTCAAATGCTTGAACTCCTAATCTATGAAGTGTTGGGGCTCTATTTAGAATTACAGGGTGCTCTCTTACGATTAGTTCTAGCGCATCCCATACGGCATTAGTTTCTTTCTCAACTAATTTTTTTGCTTGTTTGATAGTTGATGCAAGGCCCAATTTATTCAGTCTAGCGTAAAGAAAGGGTTTAAATAATTCTAAAGCCATTTTTTTTGGTAAACCACATTCGTGAAGTTTAAGATCTGGTCCAACAACAATTACTGATCTTCCTGAATAATCAACTCTCTTTCCTAACAAATTTTGTCTAAATCTACCTTGTTTACCTTTCAGCATTTCTGCTAAAGATTTTAGCGGTCTTTTTCCTGTTCCCGTTATGACTCTGCCTCTTCTTCCATTATCGAATAAAGCGTCAACTGACTCTTGTAACATTCTTTTTTCATTTCTTATTATTATGTCTGGTGCCTTAAGATCCATTAGTCTTTTTAAACGATTGTTTCTATTTATAACTCTTCTATAAAGATCATTTAGGTCTGATGTAGCAAATCTTCCTCCATCAAGCGGAACTAAAGGTCTGAGTTCTGGAGGAATTACCGGGATAACAGTTAATATCATCCACTCTGGCTTTTGGCCAGTTTCCATGAATGACTCAATTAACTTTAATCTTTTTATCGATCTTTCTTCAGCGACTTTTGACTTAGTTTCATTAATTGCTTTGACCAGTGTAGCTTTTTCTACTTCTAGATCTAAAGATTTTAATATTTCAAGAATAGCCTCTGCTCCAATACCAGCTGTGAAGGCCTCTTCTCCATATTCATCTTGATATTTTGCTAGTTCTTCCTCATTGAGCAATTGGTTCTTTTTCAGACCGGTTAAACCAGGTTCTATAACAATAAAATTCTCAAAGTATAAAACTCTTTCCACCTCTTTTAATTTCATATCAATTGCTAAAGAAATTCTGCTTGGTAAAGATTTTAAAAACCAAATGTGAGCAACTGGGGTGGCTAAATTTATATGTCCCATTCGTTCTCTTCTGACATTTGATTTTGTAATTTCTACACCACATTTTTCACAAATTATGCCCCTGAATTTCATTCTTTTATATTTTCCACATAAGCACTCATAGTCTTTTATCGGTCCAAATATTCTCGCACAGAACAATCCATCCTTTTCAGGTCTGAAAGTTCTATAATTTATCGTTTCAGGTTTTTTTATCTCTCCATAGGTCCACGACTTAATTTTTTCAGGACTTGCGAGTGTTATCTTTATGCTATTAAAATTTTGAGCATCCGATATCTCGGTATTTTTAAATAAATCTGTAAGTTCTTTTTTCATATTTAATTAAGTTCAACATTTAAACCTAAGGATTTTATTTCCTTAACTAAAACGTTAAATGACTCAGGTATACCTGATTCAAAATTTTCCTCTCCTTTAACAATTGTTTCATAAACTTTTACTCTGCCAGCAACATCATCTGATTTTACAGTTAATATTTCTTGCAAACTATAAGATGCACCATATGCCTCTAAGGCCCAAACTTCCATTTCACCAAATCTTTGACCACCAAGTTGAGCCTTTCCGCCAAGTGGTTGTTGTGTTACTAAACTGTACGGACCTGTAGACCTTGCGTGAATCTTGTCTTCGACTAAGTGGTGAAGTTTAAGCATATAAATTATACCCACAGTTACTGGACGGTCAAATCTTTCTCCTGTTCTACCATCCCATAAAAAAGTTTGACCAGTAGTTGGTAAATTTGCAAGTTTTAACATATCAGTAACATCTTTTTCTTTAGCTCCATCAAACACCGGAGTTGAAATTGGGATACCATTTTCAAGATTTTCACATAAATCTTTGAACTCTGTTTTATTAAGTTTATCAAGACTTTGTTCAAAAACCTCTTTTCCATATACTGACTTTAGAAAATTAGAAATTTTTTCGGTTTTTTCTATTTTTTTTTGATTTTCATCAATTAATTTCTTTATATTTTCACCAAATTCTTTACATGCCCAACCTAAATGAGTTTCTAATATTTGACCTACATTCATTCTACTTGGAACACCCAAAGGATTTAAAACGATATCAACTGGCTGACCATTCTCTAAATAAGGCATATCTTCAATTGGGACGATTTTACTTACTACTCCTTTATTTCCGTGTCGTCCTGACATTTTATCTCCTGGTCTTAATCTTCTTTTTATAGCCACAAAAACTTTAACCATTTTCATTACACTTGGTAGAAGGTCGTCACCTTGTCTAATTTTTAATACTTTATCCTCAAATCTTTCTTGTATATCTAGGTTTGCTTTATTAAATTGATCTTTTAATTGATTTAAGGCCTCTTCTTTTTTATTGTCATTTATAGATAGTTTAAAAATTTCGCTAATACTCGCACTTTCAATTTTATCAGCACTTATTTTTTCTCCAACTTCAAAAGTTTTTGATTTTTTATTAATTGTTGAACCTGATAATATTTGGCTTGCACTTTGCTTAATACTTCTCTCTAAGATTTCTTCCTCAACTATTTTATCTTGTTGTACGGAATCAATTTCAGATCTTTCAATTGTTATTGATCTTTCATCTTTCTCTATACCATGTCTATTGAATACTCTTACATCTACTACAACACCGCCACTTCCACTTGGCATTTTCAAGGAAGTATCAGTAACATCTATTGCTTTTTCACCAAAAATAGATCTAAGTAACTTTTCTTCTGGACCTGAAGCGGAATCTCCTTTTGGCGTTACTTTGCCTACCAAAATATCTCCGGCTTTAACTTCTGCACCTATATATACTATACCTGATTCATCTAAATTTTTTAATGACTCTTCATTGACATTAGGAATATCTCTTGTGATATCTTCTTCACCTAATTTTGTATCTCTTGCCATCACTTCATATTCCTCTATATGAACTGAAGTGAACACGTCGTCAGTAACACATCTCTCTGATATTAGTATAGAATCTTCAAAATTATATCCTTGCCATGGCATAAACGCGACAGTCACATTTTTACCTAGTCCTAATTCTCCAAGTTTTGTTGAAGGACCATCAGCTATGATATCACCAGAGTTTACTTTATCACCAACTCTTACTAAAGGTTTTTGGTTAATACATGTATTTTGATTTGATCTTTTGAATTTTTGTAAATTATATATATCAACACCTGATTTAGTAAAATCAGTTTCACTAGTTGCTTTTATGACTATTCTTTTTCCATCAATTTTATCAACAATACCATCTCTCTTAGCAACTATGGTAACTCCGGAGTCTAGAGCTACATCACTCTCTATTCCTGTTCCAACTAAAGGAGACTCTGGTTTTAGTAATGGTACCGCCTGTCTCATCATATTAGAACCCATTAAAGCTCTGTTAGCATCATCATTTTCTAAAAAAGGAATTAAAGACGCTGCAACAGACACGAGTTGTTTTGGAGAAACGTCTATGTAGTCAATATTTTCTGGTTTTGATAAAACAAAATTTAAATTTTGTCGACAAGACACTAAATCCTCTGTTATTTTACCATTTTTATCAACTTTTGAGTTAGCTTGGGCAATGGTATATTTTGTTTCCTCCATTGCGGATAGATATTCAATTTTATCCTCAACAATTCCGTTGTTAACTCTTTTATAAGGACTTTCTATAAAACCATATTTATTAATCTTAGCATAAGTAGATAAACTATTTATAAGACCGATGTTTGGACCTTCTGGTGTTTCAATTGGGCAAATTCTTCCATAGTGGGTAGGGTGAACGTCTCTGACTTCAAACCCCGCTCTTTCCCTAGTAAGTCCTCCAGGTCCAAGAGCTGAAACTCTTCTTTTGTGAGTAATTTCAGATAATGGATTTGTTTGATCCATAAATTGAGAAAGTTGAGAGGTTGCAAAAAAATCTTTTAATGAAACCGTTAAAGGTTTAGCGTTAATCAAATCTTGTGGCATTGAAGACTCAACATCTAATGTTGTCATTTTCTCTTTAATAGCTCTTTCCATTCTATATACACCTATTCGAGCCTGATTCTCTACAAGTTCACCAACAGATCTTACTCTTCGGTTTCCTAGGTGATCAATGTCATCAACTTCGTCTTTTCCGTCTCTTAAATCTAACATTTTTTTTATGATAGATATAATGTCGTCATTTCTTAAAATTGTAATTTTATCTGAACATTCTAAATTTAATCTAGAGTTCATTTTTACTCTGCCTACATCAGAAAGATCATATCTATCTGAACTAAAGAACAGATTATTAAAAATTTGTGTTGCTATTTCAATAGTTGGAGGCTCACCAGGTCTTAAAACTTTATAAATTTCCGTAATCGCGTCATTCTTAGTTTCATTTTTATCATTAAAAATTGTTTGTAATAAGTAAGGACCCTTATTTATTGAGTTTGTAGTAGATATATCTATAGAAGAAATATTTGTATCAATTATCTTTTTTAAAATAGTTTCATTAAGTTCTGTTCCAACTTTTAAAGTTTCGTCATTTAAAATAACGTTTTTGTGAAGGAATTTTCCAAATAATGATTCATTAGCAACAAATATTTCTTTTAAACCATCATTAGAAAGTTTTTTTGCATTTAGGTAATTAATTTTATCACCAAGTTTTATAATTACTTTGCTAGTTTTAGCATCAACAACTTCTTCAGAGAAATTTTTAGTTTTATAATTTTCTGGATTAAATTTTGTTTTCCATTTTTTTAATTTATGATCAAACGTAAAAGTTTCTTTTTCATAAAATTCACTTACAATATCATTTTTAACATAACCTAAAGCTAATAATAAAGTTGATGCTAATATTTTCTTTTTTCTATCAATTCTGAAGTACAACAAGTCTTTAACATCATATTCAAAGTCTAGCCATGATCCTCTATTTGGAATTACACGACAGTTAAATAGTAATTTCCCACTAGCGTGTGACTTTCCTTTGTCATGGTCGAAAAAAACTCCGGGACTTCTATGCATTTGGTTAACAACAACTCTTTGGACACCGTTGGTGATAAATGTTCCACTATTTGTCATCATTGGAACCTCTCCCATATAGACTTCTTGTTCTTTAGCGGACAATATATCTTTAGTGTTTGTCTCTTGGTTTATATCATAAACAACTAATCTTAATGTACATTTAAGAGCCGAGGAAAAAGTAAGACCTCTCTGAATACATTCTTCAGTATCAAATTTAGGTTTTTCAAGTCTATATGAAACATATTCTAGTGTTGCCTTATCATTCAAATCCTCTATTGGAAAAATACTTTTAAATACTCTATCGAAACCCTTGGTTAGTTGGTTTGCAATTGTTGTATCGAACGATGTAAGTTCTTTGTAAGAATTTTTTTGTACCTCTATTAAATTTGGAATAGATAAACCTTCTTTAAGTTTTCCAAAATTCTTTCTAATATTCTTTTTTTCAGTAAAAGATAATTGCATCTATAGTGTCTCGCTGATTAAATTAAAACCAGCAATTAATTCTTTCTTTAATATTTACTTAAGTTCGACTTTTGCGCCTGCTGCTTCTAATTTAGCTTTTATTTCTTCAGCTTCTTTTTTATTAACACCAGACTTAACTTCTTTAGGAGCTCCCTCTACTAAATCTTTAGCTTCTTTTAATCCTAGTGAAGTTACAGCTCTTATTTCTTTAATTACATTTATTTTTTTATCACCTGCTGCTGCAAGCATAATTGTAAACTCACTTTTTTCCTCTGCAGGTGCTGCTCCTCCAGCTGCTGCTGGTGCCGCTGCCACAGCTGCTGCAGCTGTAACGCCCCATTTTTCCTCAAGTTGTTTTGAAAGTTCAGCTGCTTCTACAACAGTTAAACTTGATAAATCTTCTATAATTTTATTTAGATCTGCCATAATATTTTGTGTTTTTGTAGGGTTTATTTTTTACTTTTTTCGAGCGCTAAAATAGCGATTTTTGAAGCAGGTGCAAGTAAAATACTTGCGATTTTTTGTGCTGGAGACCTCAAAATTCCTACAATTTTCGCCCTTGCTTCATCAAGTGTTGGAAGAGTAGCTACATTTTTAACTCCATCAACGTCTAAAACATCAGTACCCATGATTCCACCCAAAATTTTTAGATTCTCATTTTCTCTAGAAAATTTAGTTAATATTTTAGCTGATGTGATTGCATCTTCTGAGAATGCTACAGCGGTTGGTCCACTAAATAAATTAGATAGTTCCTTGCACTTAGATTTTTCGAGAGCTAACTTTGTTATTCTATTTTTTGTTATTTTAAATATTATACCATGCTCCCTCATTCTTTTTCTCAATTCATCTAGTTGCTTAACTGTTAATCCTTGGTAATGTGTAACCAATACGGCTTCAGAATTTTCAAACTGACTTGTCATCTCTTTAATATAAATTTGTTTTTGTTCTTTATTCATCATAATTAAATACTTTTCGGTAGTTTAAGTTTATAGGAAACTCCCATGGAAGAAGTTATAAAAATATTTTTTATAAGGTCGCCTTTTACTGTATTATTTGATTTTTCTTTTTCCAATGTGTCAAGAACAGCATTATAATTTTTTAAAAGTTTATCGTCTGCAAATGATTTTTTTCCTATACTTAAACCTATGTTGCCATCCTTATCATTTTTAAGTTCGGCTTGACCAGATTTAGCATCTTGAATAGCTTTTTTAATATTTTCTGTGACTGAACCTAATTTTGGGTTTGGCATCAAACCTTTTGGCCCTAAAATTTTACCAAGTTTTGAAAGTTTTATCATCATTGAAGGTGTACACAATAATTTGTCAAAGCTAAGTTCACCATTTTTAATTTTATCTATAAAATCATCACCTCCAGCAATATCTGCACCAGCATTTTTAGCTTCTTGAACTTTTCCGTCTTCACAAACAACAGCTACTTTGATTTTTTTTCCACTACCTGAGGGTAAATTTACAATTGTTCTTAAATTAATTTCTGACTTTTTTTGTTTATGATTGATTTGCATATTTAAATCTATTGACTCATCAAACTTTGTAGTACAATTTTTTTTAATCTCTTTTAATACATTTTCAAAATCATTAGCCTTTAACTTTGAAGTATTTGTTGGAAGTTTTTTAAATCTTTTTGATCGCATTATTCTTTTACCTCTATCCCCATTGATCTTGCTGACCCTGCAATAATTTTTACTGCTTCCTCTAAATCATGTGCATTTAAATCTGCCATTTTTTTCTTTGCAATCTCCTCAGCTTGCTTTTTTGTTATCGATGCAACAATCTGCCTTCCAGGTTCTTGTGAGCCACCTTTTAATTTTGCAGCCTCTTTAATAAAATGTGAAGCAGGTGGAGATTTAATAATGAAATCAAATTTTTTATCTTTGTATACGGTAATTATTACTGGCACAGGTTTGCCCATGAAATCTTTGGTCTTTTCATTAAATGCTTTACAAAATTCCATAATATTTATTCCTCTTTGTCCAAGTGCAGGACCTACTGGAGGAGCAGGATTAGCTTGCCCACCTTTAATTTGTAATTTTACGTATCCTGATATTTCTTTTTTAGGCATTAGCTTACTTTCTCCACTTGATTATATTCTAAATCTACAGGTGTTGGTCTGCCAAAAATTGAAACAGAAACTTTTAATCTAGATTTTTCTTCATCTATTCCCTCAACCATTCCACTAAATGATGCAAACGGACCATCTATCACTTGTACTTTTTCACCAACGCTGTAATCAATACCTGATTTTGGTTGAGCTACACCATCTTTAATTTGTCCTAATATTTTTTCTATCTCTTTATCGGAAACTGGCACTGGAATTCCCTTCGAGCCTAAAAAACCACTTACTCTCTTAATATTTTTTATCATGTGATAAATATTATTATCCATTTCACTTTTAATCAAAACATATCCTGGAAAATATTTCTTTTTTCTTTGTACCCTTTTTCCTCTTTTTACCTCTGTTACATCATGAGTAGGAACGATTATTTCCTCTATTTTATCAGATATTTTAGCCTTATCTGCCTCCTCTTTTATAAGACTAGCAACTTTATTTTCAAAACTTGAATGAGATTGCACTATGTACCAATTTTTCATTAGAAACTAACCTTTAATAATAATTCTAAAAAAAACTTTAAAACTTGATCTAAAAGTAAAAAAAACAATGAGGCAATAACAGCCATTACAACAACCATCAATGTTCCTTGTAAAGTTTCTTTGCCTGTTGGCCATGTAACCTTAAAAGCTTCTTGTTTTACTTCTTGAATAAATTTTAAAGGGTTTCTCATAATATTTTTTGTAACTTTTGGCAGGAGCGGAGGGACTCGAACCCTCAGCCTCCGGTTTTGGAGACCGGCGCTCTACCAATTGAGCTACACTCCTAAGTTTATTTTATAATCTTAGTTACTACTCCAGCTCCTACTGTTCTACCACCTTCACGAATTGCAAAATTAAGTTTCTCGCTCATCGCAATTGGAGTAATTAGTTTAACAGTAAATTTGGCATCGTCTCCAGGCATAACCATTTCAGTGCCTGATGGAAGAGCTACTTCACCAGTCACATCTGTAGTTCTAAAATAGAACTGAGGTCTGTATTTTGTAAAAAATGGAGTGTGTCTTCCACCTTCCTCTTTTTTCAAAACATATGCTTGAGCTTCAAACTCTGTGTGTGGAGTAACTGATCCAGGTTTAGCTAAGACTTGACCTCTTTCAACGTCAGTTCTTTCTACACCTCTTAACAATGCTCCAATATTATCACCTGCTTCACCACTGTCTAAGAGTTTTCTAAACATTTCAACTCCAGTACAAACTGTTTTTTTTGTATCTCTAATTCCAATTATTTCAATTTCCTCACCAGTTTTTACTACGCCTTGTTCAACTCTACCAGTAACAACTGTACCTCTGCCAGATATAGAGAAAACGTCCTCAACCGGCATTAGGAAAGGTTTGTCTTTAGGTCTATCAGGTTGTGGAATATGTTCATCAACAGCTTTCATTAATTCCATTATTGCATTTTTACCTGTTGCCTCATCTTTACCCTCAACAGCATTTAATGCAGATCCTTTTATAATTGGTGTTTTGTCTCCTGGAAATTTATAAGATGTTAATAGTTCCCTTATTTCTTCTTCTACAAGATCAATAAGCTCTTTATCTTGCACTTGATCAACTTTGTTTAGGAAAACTACGATTGCTGGCACACCAACTTGTCTAGCTAAAAGAATATGCTCTCTTGTTTGAGGCATTGGACCATCAGCTGCGTTAACAACTAGGATAGCTCCATCCATTTGAGCTGCACCAGTAATCATGTTTTTTACATAGTCAGCATGACCTGGACAATCTACGTGCGCGTAGTGTCTTTTGTCAGTTTCATATTCAACATGCGCAGTTGAAATTGTTATACCTCTTTCTTTTTCCTCTGGTGCTTTATCAATTTGATCATAAGCAACAAACTTTGCCCCACCTGCTTCAGCTAAAACTTTTGTTATAGCTGCAGTTAAAGTAGTTTTACCATGGTCTACGTGTCCGATTGTACCTATATTACAATGCGGTTTATTTCTTACAAATTTTTCTTTCGACATTACTTTTTATCCTCATCTATATTTTATTTATATTCTGGAGCGGGTAAAGGGAATCGAACCCTTACATCCAGCTTGGAAGGCTAGCGTTCTACCATTGAACTACACCCGCAACACCCAAGAATTTCACTCCATTGTTATCAAAAATTTACTGAATGGTGGAGGGGGAAAGATTCGAACTTTCGAAGACCGAAGTCAACGGGTTTACAGCCCGCCCCATTTGACCGCTCTGGAACCCCTCCTTTTGGGGAAGCGTCCCCTAGTTCAATAAAGCTTCAAACAACAAGCGTTTTATATATTTTTATTATGCAATTGCAATACGAGATTTACTGGGAAAATATGAGAAAATACGTATAAAATTCATATTAATCATGAATAAATCGCCTTTTTTTATAGTAGGTCAGCATGCTGTAATAGAAGCTCTTAGAAATCCAGAAAGAAAGGTTTTGAGAGTTTTTTTGACAGAGGAAAGCAAAAAAAATATTCACAGAAAAAATCCAAAGAAAAATATCCTGGAAAATGTAAAGGTTTATTTTAAAACAAAAAAAGAATTAGATAAATATACAACTAAAGATCAGATATCTCACCAAGGTTATGTAGCAGAGATTGAAGAATTAGATCATATAAAATTAAAAGATTTTATAAAACAAAAAAAAAATTTAACTTTAGTCTGTCTTGATGAAGTAACTGACCCTAGAAATATTGGATCCTTAATAAGAAGCGCAGCTTCATTTAAGATAGATGGATTAATAGTAAAAGATAGACATTATCCAAAAACAAGCAAACTTATGTATAAATCAGCAAGTGGATGTATTGAGCATATGAATATATTTCAAGTTTCAAATATAAATTCTACTTTAAAAAATTTAAGAGATAAAAATTTCTGGATTTATGGTTTTGACTCTGCTGCTAAAAAAAATTTTACAGAGATAACTTGGGAGGGTAATAATATTCTTTTGTTCGGATCAGAAGGATTTGGTATGAGGCATCATACTTCAAAATATGCTGATTTTTTCGTAAAAATAAATATTAATAAAAATATTGAAAGTTTAAATATATCGAATAGTGCTGCTATTGTATTTCATCATTTAAGCTGTTTAAAAAAAAATCTTGATTAGTGTAGA
Source organism: uncultured Pelagibacteraceae bacterium (assembly GCA_902618855.1). GTDB lineage: Bacteria > Pseudomonadota > Alphaproteobacteria > Pelagibacterales > Pelagibacteraceae > Pelagibacter. The sequence goes on from CACNCD010000005.1 coordinate 78,529, forward strand.
AATAATTTATACAAGTTGGATATGCCCTTGTAGCTCAGTTGGTAGAGCAATTGATTTGTAATCAATAGGTCCGCGGTTCGAATCCGTGCGGGGGCACCAAAATTATTTAATAGTTTAAATTACTTCCATCTATTTAATAAATATGAAAATTCATCTAATATTTTTTCATAGTTTTCTTTAAATATATCCTCACTACAAATATTTTTAAAATATTCATAATTCTTAGCAGTAAATTCATTAACTTTATTTTGATCGAAACAAATTTCCAGTTTTTTAACTAGGTCTATTGGCGAAGAAATATCAATGCTAATTAAATGATCATTTATTTTATCGTTGGGAATTAAATCTTTTGTATAAAAAATTATTTTTTTAAAATAAAATGATTCATAAATTGGTAGATTTGTTGGACCCCCATAAGTTGGCATTACAACTGCATCTGAATTTAAATATAATGATATAACTTCATCATCACTTATAAACTGAAGTATCTTAATATAGTCGGTTAATTTTTTATTTAAAATTAATTCTTTTATATATTTATAATTTCCCTTGTTTCCACCACAAAATACAAAAAAAAATCTTTCATCATTATTATTTTTTAAAATTTCGGCTACATCTATAATATATTTATGATTTTTATGCGGCCAAAATTGCGCAGGATAAAAAATAATTTTTTTATCATTAGGTAATTTAAAATTATTAAAAAATTCATCATATTGAATTTTATTAAATTTTTTTTCTTTATAAAGTGTTGGTAGCATTGGAATAAAATTTTGAACTACTACTTTATCTTCAGATGCGTTATAAAAATCTATTAAATCTTTTTTATTAGATTTATGAGCAACAATAATTTTAAAGGCTCTAAATACGATTTCTTTAAACAATTTTTCTTTATATTCAAAAGTAAAATTTAAATTGTGCTCTGGAAATTGGCTATTTTTTTTATGATCAAGATCCCATATATTCGATATAAAAGTTACCTCTTTACAATACCTACACATTGTAGAAGGTCCTAAAAAAATTATTAAATCATAATTATTTTTTCTTATAAAATTTGTAAAGGGGTGATTTATTTTTATTTTATTAAATAAGTCTCTAATTAAATCTATCTCAAAAAATTGAATAAGATATCTAAAAAAAATATTATTTTTATATAATTTACTTTTAATACTTTTATTTTTTAAATAATTTTCAGTTTCTTTATCCGTGATTATTAATTCTATTGATGAATTATACTTTTTAATATCAAACAATAACAATGAAGATTTAAGTGATTGAAAAAATCCTCCACCCATTTTGTATGAACCTTCAAGATAAATGCCAATTTTCATTATTCAATTTTTAAATATTATTTTAAAATATTTATTAAAGTATTTTTAATAAATTTTAATTCCTTTAAAGTTAAACCTAAACCAGATGGTAAATAAAATCCATTTTTTGATATAAACTCAGAGTTTTTAAGTTTTAAGTTTTTAAAATAACTATATTTTTTAAGTGCATCCTGCTTATGAATTGGCCAAAAAAAAGGGCGCGTTCCTATATTTTTCTTTAAAAGTTTTTGAGTAATTTTTTTTGCTGAGATCTTGCTACTTTTCTTAATAACTATCCCAAAGACCCAATATATATTTTTACAGTATGAAAGTTTAGGAGGTTGTATAATTATGTCTTTAATATTTTTAAAATTTTGGTAATAATAATTCCCAATCTCATATTTTCTCTTGATAATTTGTTTAATTCTTTTTAATTGATTTAGCCCTAAAGCTGCTTGTATATTTGTATAACGGTAATTCCATCCTATATCATAATGATTAAATCTATTGTTTTTTAATCCAAAACATAAATTTCTATAATCTCTTATTTTTTTATTAATCAAACGATTATCAGTTAATAACATCCCTCCTTCACCAGTAGTAATATGTTTATTTGCATAAAAACTGAGAACGCTTATATCTCCAAAACTTCCACAATATTTTTTTTTATATTTTAAACCTAATACTTCAGCGGCATCTTCAATCAAATATAAATTATATTTTTTAACAATCTTTAAAATTTTATCCATATCGTTTGATAAACCGTAAATGTGGGGTAGCATTATACATTTAGTTTTATTTGTAATTTTTTTTTCTATATCTTCAATTTTTATATTCCATGTTTTAATATCAACATCTATTAGTACAGGTTTAGCTGAATTTTTAATGATTGCATTTACATTGGATATAATTGTGAATGAGGGCATTATTACTTCATCATTTTTTTTTAAACCTAGAGCTTTAATCGCTACCTCAAGAGCAGCGGTACCACTACTGACTGCACATCCAAATTTACGATTAAGAAATTTTGCCAATTTAATCTCAAATTCTTTTACATCTGGTCCTTCAGAAGACACCCATCCGGATTTAATAGCTTTAAAAACGGCTAGAGCATCACTATTATTAAGTAATGGCGTATTTACAGGAATAAACTTTTTATATTTTGTCACATTAATCTTTAATAATTTTTTTATCCTTATTATTTACATAAGGTCCTTGTTTAACTTCGATAATTTTAGTTTTTTTTAGAATTGTAAAACCATGTCCACCTTTAAAGAGTATTATAATATCTCCAGAATTCAATATTGTATCTTTTTTAATATCAGAGTTTTTTAAATCAAAAAATTTAATTTTAACTTTACCTTTTTCAATCAAGAGAACTTCTGTACAATAATTTATAACTCTAGGTTTTTTAACATGAATATGAGAGGTAATTTTATGATTTTTTTTGTGGTTTAAAAAACCTAATTGTATTAAATCGCTACTTTTGGTTACAAAATCTACACCCTTTTTTATAAATTTATTTTTTTTTTTTATAATTATGGCATATAGAATTTTATTATGTCTAATTTCCAAAACTCTTTTTTTCATAATAACTTAAATTTAAATAATATTTATTTATGTTTCTCTTCTTATTTGTTCAATTTTAATTTTTTTTTGTAGACTTCGATTCTTATCATATAAAAGATTAAATTTTATTTTTTTATTAATTCTAATTTGAATTTTTTTTGCATTTCTAACTTCAATATTATCTGCTACCGCACTGATTGGTCTTTTATCTGGATTTAAATTTTGTATAGTTATTTTTGATTTATCACTAATAATTTTTCCTCTCCATCTTCTTGGTCTAAATGCGCTTATTGGAGCAATAGAAAGTTTTTTTGAATTTAAACTTAATATTGGTCCGTGGACTGAAAGGTTGTAAGCAGTGCTACCAGCTGGAGTAGATACAAGAACACCATCCGATATTAGTTTTTTTATAATTTGTTTTTTTCCATTTTTTATAGTTATCGATGCAGCTTGTCTACTTTGTCTTAGAATAGATACTTCATTTATTGCTATAGCTTTCTTGGTTGATCCGTGTTTGCTTGTAACTTTCATTTCCAAAGGTGATATGGAAATTTTATTTGCTCTTTGTAAATTATTATTAATTTTTTTTAAATAAAACTTATTCATTAGAAATCCATAATTTCCCGAATTAATTCCATAAAAATTTTTTTTTAAATTATGCATTTTTTTTAAGGTTTGGAGCATAAAACCATCCCCACCAATTACGATTATAAGATTTGATTTTCTAATAGGATAGTTTTTAATTTTTTTTTCAATTAATTTTTTAATATTTATAGACGATAAGTTCTTATCAAAAACAATCGATGCTTTAATCATTAGTGGTGCCCTCGGCCAGACTCGAACTGGCACTCCCAAAAGGGCAAGGATTTTAAGTCCTTTGTGTCTACCAATTTCACCACGAGGGCATTTGTGAATTTCATGAGTGTTTATGCTAATATTTATAATTGAACAAGATGAATAAGTAAAATTTTTTTATTTTATCTCTTCATGCTCTGGTCTTGCTCTGGTTATCCTAGAAAATCCTATATTAATTTTTGGATATATCTATCAACTTTTCTCAATTCTTTTTTTGGATCAAGCCACCAATCTGTTGACCATATTCTATAAATATTCCATCCTAGGTCCTCTAAAATATTTTGTCTTAGAATATCGCTGTCTCTTTGAGATTTAGAGGAATGATAAGCTCGTCCATCACACTCTATGCCTGCTATAAAGCCATCAGGAAAGCTTTTATGTTTTATTCCAAGATCTATATAAAAACCTGAAACCCCTACCTGTGGAACAACTTCATATCCCATATTTTTTAAACCATTCATAACAAATACCTCAAATTCACTCATAGGTTCTTTTCCTTCTGAAATATCACCTATTTCTAATTTGCCAGTTTTTGCATATTCAATATAATTTTTTAAAATCATTCTTCCCTGAGCAGTTCCTTCTTTGAGCTGGACATCATTTGGATGCATTGATGTATAAAGATGAATCTCTTTTTTAGCTCTAGTAAATAATACATTTAATCTTCTGTGACCTCTATCAGGATTATTTATAGGTCCAAATGTTTGTAAAACTTTACCATGTTCATTAGGACCGAACAAAGTTGAAATAAAAATAGCATCTCTCTCATCTCCTTGTACACTTTCCAAATTTTTAACCTCAAATTTTTCAAGTGTATTATCCCAAGATTTTATATAATCTGATATGTAGCCTTCTTTTGTTTCTCTTAAACGAAGTTCTTCTTCAATGAGTTCTTGCTGAAATATATTCATAGTCACTACTAAGCAGCTCTTAGATTTTTTATCATTATCATTTTTCCTAATATTTTTTTTCATAAAATCAAGAAGTCCACTTACTAAAGCATCTTTTTCTTGGTTATTAATTTTACCTTTGTACAAAGCTTTAGCAAAATTATGATGAATGGCTTTATTAATACTTGGTGAAGGAGGAATAATTAATTGATTTTCATAAAAATGATGATTTGAAAAATTAATCAATTTTTCATTTCTAGATCTATAGTGCCAACGTAACATTCTCATTGGTTTAAACCTTGTCAAAGCTAAATCTAAGATAGATTCTTCAACAAGATCCTCTTCTGTATCTTCTTGTTCTGTAACAGCAAAAAAATCTGATGGAGCTAATTGTTGAGGATCACCAACAATAACACATTGTGATGATCGTGCTAAACCACCAATAGCATCTTGCATTCTCATTTGAGATGCCTCATCAATGATTAGCAAATCAAATAAATCTTCTTGTGATCTTACCAATTCAGCAAGTGTAAGAGGTGACATCATAAAACATGGTTTTAGTTCAGAAAGAGCCTCGGAAGACTGTTTTATAAATTTTCTCAAAGAAATTCTTGGTTTCTTTTGACCAATAATTCTCTCTATCAATCCTAATTCTGTTAATTTTTTAGTTGGACCCCTGCTAATACCTTGGGTTATTCTTTTGTTAATCAATTTATTTCTAAGATGATCTTTTTTCTTAATAGTAATTACTTTATCTACCTCTTCATACTCAGCTCGTAAAGAATCAAGTTTTTGACCATTATATTTTGAAAGATTTGGATTTTCTTTATAAAAAAATTTCAATAAATAATTATAATAAAGAGCATAAAAAATATTTTTTAAATTTTCATATTTAGATTGATTTTTATCAAAAGTATTCAATAAAACATTTTCACAACTTGAGTTATTTTTTCTAGCACCAATAAATTCAGTCCAATCATCAAGGGTTTTTAGCTCAAGTTTATTAAGTTTATTTAAAACAACTTCTGTGTCACAATTGTAAAAATCTTCTCCAAAAAAATCTTCATCATTAATATCATCTTTAATTTCATCGTAAAAATTAATGATTTCTTTATAAGTTTTGGAAATATTATTTGTACAACCCTTAATATCCTTTAATATTTGTTTATTACTTAATAATAAATTTATTGTATCTTTTTCAAAATATTTATCTAATGATGATAAATAGGTCAAAAGATATTCGATAACTTTTAAGTTTGTTTTAAAACCATTAAAATCTTTTTTTAATAGGTTTGATACAACGTTATCATCATCAATATCTTTTTTTTGAGACTGTAAGTCACGGTAAACCTTTTTGTATGAGGACAATAAATCTAAATCTTTTATTGCACTATTTTTTCTATAGGAGTTGGATTTTACCATACTTAAGTATTCTTTTTTGGCATTTCTAAAATCAGATGATGCAAATGACAAAATATTTGAATTATTTATATTTTTCTTAATTTTTTCTAAATTTTTGAAATGTGAATGTTTAAATTTGAATATTTCATTAACCCTTTTTTCAATCTCAAGTTTTGGACCTAAATTCTGTATCTTTTTTGAAAACAAAGTAAGTTTTTCTATGTCTTTTAAAGAATTAATATTTTTTAATACAACAGAAAACTTATTGTCATTATCAAAATCGTTAAATAAATCTAAAAAAATTTTAATTTCCTGAAAAGTATTTAAATTTTTAAATTCTTTAATTTTTTTATTTTTTTGTAATATTGAAACTTCAGATTTTAATTTATCTAAATTAGAACAAACTTTAGAAAGCTTTTTTATTAATTCCTTTTTTTCATACGGATTTAAATTTTCACCTAAAAAACCATACCAAGGATGATTATTGATATTTTTGTATTTAGATTTAAATTTTAAAGATTGTTCCTCAATTTTATCCAAGTTTTCAGCAATAACCTTTATTCGATTTGGTGTTATATCCTCAACTTTAACAGTTTCAAAAAGTTTACTATTATTATCTTCAAAAATTTCATCGAAAATTTTTTTTTCAAATTCCTTATATTTTGCCCTAAGTCCGTAAAGTTCATACAAATTTTTTTCAGAGGCACCTACCTCAGAAGTAATTAATTTTCTATATTCTATTAATTCTTCTTTAATCTTTTTTTCTTTTGAGATATCGAATTCTAATTCTTTCTTAGATACTTTGTTAGATTTCAAATTAATTCTTTGTTTTATATCGTCAAAAAAATTGGCCTTATTCATTCCAGTGCTGGTGATATGTAAACAAAAATCACTTAAACCAGCATCTTGTAATTTTTTATAAACAACATTTCTAGCTGCTGTTTTATCAGCAATAAATAAAACTTTTTTATTTTCTGATAATGCGGCTCCAATCATATTGGTAATTGTTTGTGATTTACCAGTTCCTGGAGGACCTTGAAGTGCTAAATTTTTTTTATTCATCACATCAACTATTGCACTAAATTGTGATGCATCAGCTTGGTTTAACAACAGGGGCACTTTTCCACTAATTTCTTTGTCATCAACCTCATACTCTTCTGATCCACTACCATCAGAGTCCTCAGATCCAGAAAATATATCTTGTAAACTTTGTTGTGAACCAAGATCTATCCAATTGTTTGGGTCAAGATCATGATACATGGCCATTCTTTGAAATTGAAAATGACCTAAAGTCATAAATCTTTTAAGACTCCATTGTTTTCTACTTTTTATTGAATTTTCAAATTTTTCAAAATATTTTTCTGGAGTATCTTCTTCTTCAACATCATCAAGAACTATTCCAAAATCTTTTTCAAATTTTGCTTTAAGAGCAACATTTATTTGTAATTCACCGTTTGTTGTATTCAAATGAAATTCAGAACCTTTAGCTTTCTTTATTTCATTAAGCTCAACAGAGAGTAGGAGTAAAGGTGAAAGTAATTTTACATCACTTGACTTTTTTTCATACCATTCAACAAATCCTAAAGCTAAAAATAAAGTATCAATACCCTTCTCATTAATTGCTTTATTGGCTGTTCTCCTTATAAAAGATAATTTTCTATCAAGTTGTTCAGGTAATAATATAGTTTGTAAATAATTATCTTTATGTTTTTCAGATATTTCCTGTTTAGATTTCGGTAATATAAAACTTGGGTTAATACCACATTTTTTTGCATATTCTGTCAAACCAATTACTTCAGGTGTAGATCTTTTTTTCATTTTAAGTTTAACTCTAACTCTATCTTTAAGTTCTCTATCTAATTCTAAGGACTCTTTACTAACACCATCGTAATCATCTCCCATTTTTTCAACTTTTTTTAGATAAGCATCATCTTCTTTTTGTGCTCTCTGAAATTCCATTTTAAATTCTCTTGTTCTTTCGTCTTTAGGTTCAAAATCTGGTTCGGGAAGAGATTTAAATATGTAAGTTTTTCCTGATGTTAAATCTTCAAAAACTCTATCAGGTAATTCATCTACTATTCTTGTGTAGCCTCTACCTTTATCACTATGCTTAAAATTAATTAGTTTATTTTGATTTGTAGTTGAGCCAACTAAAATTTTTTCACGGAGTTTTTTAATGCTATTTTTAGCAAATTTAATTTTAGCATCATCAGATTTTTCATTCATTTTATTTTTGCCATTATAATCTATTTTTTTTCTAACATTTTCAATATGTTTACAAGTGTTTCTGTAATAAAAACTTTTACACTCACACTTGTAATTATCTCCTTCTTTAACAATTTTGTAAACATTTCCTTTACTACCTTTAACTTCAAATGACTCCATATCTTTTAGTTAATTTTGATTTGACTGCTGTTTTACAAATGTACAAAAATTACAATCTTCTGTGAAGTTTGGAATAGAGGGATTATTTAGAATGTCTATTATTTTTGTTATATTTTCAAAGAAATCTTTTTCATCTCTCTTTAATGATGAATAAGATATGTTCATTCTCATATCGCAACTATTATTATTGTGACTTTGAATATCACTTGGATCAAATTGTAATATCCCCATATGAGTAATTGGGTTTAATAAAGGGGTTTTTTTACTTTTAGTAGATCCAGGTTTTGAAAATATTTGAGCGTAAGCTTCTAATTGGTGTTTATAATTCTCTGATTTGTCATCAGAAATTTTTGTAGTTTTAAAATCTATTATACCATAACCACCTTTATCAAATTTAATTACGATATCTGGTCTTCCACCTAAAATGAATTCTCTGCCCTTATTATCTTTTAATGTTTCTGAAACTACTCTTCCCGGAAGTTCATCTTTGTTCATAATTCTTCCAGAGGGTAATTCTTTTGTAAGATCAGAAGTATTTTTATCTTTATAATAAGCTTGTTGAACTACATCAAATCTTGAAAAAACTGGTGGAGGAAAATCTTTAGGTCCAATTTTATGATTTTTTTCTAAATAAAAACATCTTTTACATTTCTTAGGTTTATAATCTAACTCTGAAGGGGCTAAGACTAATATTTCATTTAAATTTTTACTTTTAATATTAGCCAATGAACTTGCTATATCAATGATATTTGATTTTTTTATTTGTTTATTCTTTTTAAGTTTTTTATCCATTTTTATTATCTTATTCATTTTATATCCTCTTTTCTTTCAACTTGAAATTAAGTTTAAATTTTTCTTCTAATAATTTTTCTTTGACTTTTAATTCTTCTAGATATTTTTGTTGTTTTTCTCTTAAAATCTTTTTAAGTTCTTCATTTGCTGAAAATAATTTTTTGCACTTAGGGCAAGTTATTTTAATTTGATCCATTATATCTCCTTTGTTTAATTAATATCCCCTGCAAAAATATCAGGGGATATTATAGATGATTTATTCACTTTTATTCCCAAAGCTTAAAAATATTCCTCCAATTATACCTGCTGCAATTGGTGTGAACTGCGATAAAGGACCTAAGAATGCAGTTAAATTTGTACCCATCCTAGAAGCACCATAATCTAAAACTGCAAATCCTATGAAGATTATTCCTAAATAGCTAAATACTCCGCTAGGTAAATCAATCATCATTTCATCATTACTATTTTTTTGCTCTACTTTTATTTTCTTCATTTTCTCCTCCTCGTTAGTGTTTACGATTAAGAGGAATTCACAAATTGTAGAAAGTAAGGCTATGAAAACCTAGAAAGATCAATTTGCTCATTTCCTCTTAATCTTTAATGAGTTTAATAAAATCAAACTCACCCTACTTATAATCATTTAAAAATTGTTTACCCGTAGGTTAACTTTAAACTTTGCCTACGGATGAATTTCTAATAATCTTAATATATGAATAAGAAAAAAGGTTACCCAAGAAAGCCCTATTCTTTTGAAAGAGTTTTAAAAGATTTAGCTGATGATATTGGTTATGAAAATATTGAAACAGTTATTGAAAAGAAGAGAAAAGCTATAGAGCATATTAGTAATCCAAATTTTAAAGATCGACAGCTTCATATACAAGATGGACTAGAATTAGATATCCATTGTAAAAAAATTGGAAAAGGAACCCCTTTTCTGACCGCTTATGAAACTTTACTCAGAAAAGAAATTGAAAACAGAAAAGATCACGATACTAGTGATGAAATAATCAATAATTTACTAAGATTAGGTGAGTCTATTGGAGATGTAATGGAGGAAACTAGAAAAGCTCTTGATGATGATAAAGTAGATGAAAAAGAAAAAGAACAAATTGCAATAGAGGTTATAGAATTAGAAAAAAAAATTGCAGAACTTAAACTCAAATTAAATTTAGGTGAAAAAACAGACTATAAAAGTCAAAAAAAAAGAGAGTTATAAACTCAACTTTTTTTAGTTCTTTTTCTAGTAACTCTTTTTAGTGGATCCGGACCAAATCTATTTTTACCTTTTGTGCCCTCTGGTATTAAAAAGAACAAAAGAACTAATCCACCAATGAACGGGATAAAACTTATTAATAAAAAAAATCCTGATCTATTTGTGTCATGTAATCTTCTCACACCTGCAGAGATTGCTGGAATTAAGGTAAATAACGTTATACCTAGAAAAAAATAAGCAATTTCATTTTCTAGAATTGATGAAATTAAGTATGAAGGTGAAACAATTAATTGAAACCACCAATATTCAGATCTACTGGCCCTGCCCTCAAAGACAAAGTATTTCTTTATACATGTAGATACAGATTCACTAAATGTCATAATTTTATGGTAATCAATTAAATATTATTAATCAATAAAAATTTTATAAACCATGAAATAAATATAGCAAAGTTTTTAAAAGAGAATTCTGACTTGAATTTAATTTTTCCAATTTTTTATAATCCAGTCTTCCGCTAACTTTTTTGCTAAAACAACTTCTTTTTCTGACATTTTAAATTCTTCTAAAAATTTAATTTCTTGATCTGCTCTTATTATATGATCAGTTTCTTTTGATATTTTTGTGACCACATATTGCCACTTGTATTCAGTCACTAATGGATCCTCTACACTATCATCAATATCACTCAACCATGCTAAAGTCTGAAAATCATCCTTTGATTGATTTTTTATAATGTAACTTTCTATCCAAGACATATATTCTTTTGCACTAACTGGAAGCCTTTTTTTTTCAAACAACACCATAAGCTCTGAAAATTCATCACTTGTATAAGCCCACTCTATTCTTGCTAATTTTAAATGAATTATTGCCCTTTCATAATTTTTTTTTACACCCAGACCAAAAGTATAAAGTACTGCTATATTTCCATGGGACCAATTATTTCCTAAATCAGCAGCCTTATTATACAGCTCATAAGCTTTTTTATAATCTTGTTTAACTGCTCTTCCTTGGTCGTAAAATACTCCTAAATTATTAATCGCCCAATGAAAGTCATTATCAGCAGCATATTTCATAAATTTAAATGCTTTATCGAAATCTCTAAAATCTGGTTGAACATAATAATTCCATCCAAGCGCTACAGCAGAGGCTAATTTATACCAATTATCTTTCTTATATTGTGGATCATTAAAAATTATATTCCACATTATAATAGCTTTTTCTTTATATTTATTTATTTCTTCATTAGGTAAATTTTTTGTATCTTTTGAAGAAAAATATAAATCTGCTAACCAATATCTAATTTCGTGATACATCCAATTGTCAATACTCTGACTTTCGGAAGGAAATGTGTCATATAATTTTTCATAAGCTTCTAAACATTTTAAGTATGTTTTATTAATATTGCATGTATCCATCACATCATACAAATTCAATTGTTCATTTGTATATTTAAATTCTTCTGCACTAGTTTCGAAATTAGTAAGAAAGCTTAATATAAATAATATTTTAATAAGAAATTTTTTCATTTTAATAATTTTCCTTAATAATGATTCTGAATAGAAACAAAAGAAAAGTTAGCCCCAATATTTGAGATAAAATACTAAATAAAATAAAGTAGTTTTTTTTATTTTTCTTTTGAGTAAAATATTCTAAATAAAATATATAGTCTTTATACTTTGTTACATATTTAGATCTAAGCTGATCATTTAAAGTCATTATATCTTTATTTAAATTAGAAAAAGTTTCAACTAAATTATAAAATTTAGAATAAATTTCATAGTTCTTGTCTTCTTTTTCTTTTGTTGGCACTTCATTAAAATTATAATCATCAAATATGCTTTCAGGTATTTTAATTTTGTTTAAATCTTCTAGATTTTTAAATTCATTACTTTCTTTTAAATATTCATAAATTAATCCAGATGAAAAAGTGTTTTTAAATAACTGATTTACATCTTCTATTTTTTGGTTTGCATAATCTTTTAGTTTAAAAAGCTGAGATTTATATACACTGTTTAAGTATTCATTTTGCTTTTCTGTAAATTTTTTTCTTACAAGATTGCCTGTTGTGTCTTCAAGAGTTGAATTTGAATATTTCCTATTAAATATTTGTACAGTTTTGGTTTGAAAATCAAGATCATCTAAGTATGTAGATGCAGAATCGTATACTTCAAAACCCAAATTTTCTAACGTATTTATTCCAAATATTAAAGTTTCAATTTGGGACTCATAAGTATTAACTTTTCTATTTATTTCTCTAAGCTTATCTTCCTGCTGAACTACTTGCTGATCTAAAGCAAAAGATCCAAGATTGAATATACCGGCTAGAGTCAAAAAAATAACTGTTAATTTAGAAATTTTTG
>CACNCD010000006.1 GCA_902618855.1 uncultured Pelagibacteraceae bacterium
ATTGTTAACTTTGGAATAAGATTAAACCCAAATACCGATGCAAAAACACTTAGTAAAATATCAACAGGCAAAAAAGAGGATAAGTTTGGTGTATCAGAGAAAGTTTTTTTGGAATTAGTAAAATATGCAGAAAAGTCAAAATATATAAATCTTAAATGTCTTAGCGTTCACATTGGTAGCCAGATTCTAAATCATCGACCCTACGAAAAAATGCTAAAGGTAGTCGATAGGATAATTAAAAAATCAAATTATAAATTTGATTTTATAGATTTAGGTGGAGGAATGGGAATTCCTTATTATAAAAAATCAAAAACTCTAAATTATAAAAAATATGTTTTTGCAATTAAAAAAATTTTAAAGAATTATAAATCAAAAATTATTTTTGAACCAGGAAGATCAATAATTGGAAATACGGGAGTTCTTATTTCAAAAGTTATATATGTAAAATCAAGTTCTAAAAAAAGTTTTATAATTTTAGATGCAGCAATGAATGATTTAATGCGTCCAGCATTATATGGCGCTGAACATGAGATTATTCCAGAAAAGAAAACTAATCAATTTGCAGGTAAAACCTACGAATTTGTCGGACCAATTTGTGAAAGTACAGATAAATTTATGACATCTAAAAAATTTCAAAAATTGAGTGAAAAAGATTTAGTAATTATTTCTGACGTTGGGGCCTATGGAATGTCTTTAAGTTCTAATTACAATATAAGATTAAAGCCTCCAGAAATCTTAGTTAAAGGATATAAAACAAATATAATTAAAAAAAGACAGAAGTTAAAAGATCTAATTTAACTTTTGAGTGTAATGATAAGAAATTTTTTATTTTCAATTTTTTTTTATTTTGGAATTATATTGATTTCGATAATATTTTTACCTTCCTTTTTTCTTCCTCAAAAAGTTGTTTTAGTTGGTGGTAAATTAATGGGCTTTTGGGCTGGGCTATGTTTAAAAACTTTTTTATCTACCAAAATAGTAATAAAAGGAAAAGAGAATATAATTTGTAATGAAAAATTTCTTATAGCCTCCTCACATCAATCAATGTTTGAAACTTTTTTTTTACAAACAATTTTTAATTCTCCTATTTTTATTTTAAAAAAAGAACTATTGAAAATTCCTATATTTGGTTGGTATTTGATAAAAATTGGATCAATATCAATTGATCGTGGAAAAACTACAAAAGAAAATCTAAATTTTTTTGATAAAATTTCTGAATCAGTAAATAAATCGGACAGACCAATTATAATTTTTCCACAAGGTACAAGATTAAATCCAAAAGATAGATCTGATTTCAAAAAAGGAGCCAGTCGTATATACGATGAGCTTAAAATAAAGTGTCAACCTGTTGCAATAAATTCAGGTTATACATGGCCAAAAAGAGGGATGCTTGAACCCAATAAATCTTTAACAATTTCTATTTTAAAACCAATTGAACCTGGATTTAAAAAAGAAGAATTTTTACAAAAATTACAGATCGAAATTTATAATGAACTAGATAATTTGAATTAACCTTTCATTGGCATAACTACGTAAATACTATCAAAATCTGATGGATCTTTAATTAGAGCAGGTGAACCAGTATCGTTGAAAAAAATCTCTATTTTTTCTCCGTCTAGTTGTGAAGCAACATCAATTAAGTATCTTGAATTAAAACTTATATCTAAATCATGATCAAACTTAACATTTAAACTTTCTTTGCCATCTCCACTAGTAGTATTATTAACAGATAAATTAAGAGTATCTTTGACCAAATTAAATTTAACTCCATCTTTTTTATCTAAAGAGACAGATGCAACTCTATCTACTGAGTCCAAAAATATTTTCAAATCAACTTCAAGTTTTTTTTGGTTATTTTTTGGTATCACTTGAACATAATTTGGAAATTTTCCGTCAATTAACTTTGAAATTAATATACTGTTATTAAGTTCAAATTTTATTTTAGATTTAATATTGGAAATCTTAACTTCTCCTTCATAATCCTCTAGCAATGAACACAGCTGAAAAATAGTTTTTTTTGGAAGAATAATTGGTTCAAAATTCACTTTTTCTGGAAGTCTAAACTTTGATATTGACATCCTGTGACTGTCAGTTGCAGCAGCAGTCAAAAAAACTTTGTCCTCTATTTGTGTTTGATGTATAAAAATTCCACTCAAATAATGTCTAGTTTCATCATTAGATACTGAAAATTTACACTTGTTTAATAATTTTAGAAGCTGCTTAGATTTAATACTAAACTCGTTTTGGTTAAAATTTTCATCGGTTACTGGAAACTCTGAAGGTCCAATACAATTAAGATTAAAAATAGATTTTTCTGATTCTAAATGTAATCTATTCTCATTACTTAATGATAAATTAATCTTTTTTCCAGAAGAGAACTTTCTGACAATGTCATACATTATTGATGCTGTAGTTGTTGTTTTGCCATCTTCAATAATTTCAACATTATCGATTTGATGAATAAATATTAAATCTAAATCGGTAGCTGTAATTTTAAGCTTAGAATCGCCGGTTTCAATTAAAATATTGGATAAAATTGGTAATGTGCTTCTTTTTTCTATTACTCCCTGACAATAATTTAAAGATTTTTGTAAGTCCTGCTGATTAACATTAAATTTCATTATTTTTATTGTATAGAATTTTGTTTTTAAGAGTATCAATATTCGCACTAAGTTCTAAATCATTTTTTTTTAATTTTTCAATAGTTTTAACTGAATGTATTATTGTTGTGTGATCTCTATTTGAAAACTCTCTTCCTATTTCAGGTAATGATTTCGAAGTAAGAATTTTTGTTAAATAAATTGCAGTTTGTCTTGGCCTAACAAGATACCTTGATCTTCTTGAAGATAGCATCTCATTTTTGCTTATCTTAAAAAACTTACATACTAACGACTGTATCAAATCTATTGTTACATTATTTTCAGATAAATTTAATAAGTCTTTTAATATGATTTTTACCTCTGACAAACTAGGTTCTTTATTATAGATTCTTGAAAATGAAACAACTCTATTAATAGCTCCAACAATTTCTCTTATACTAGTTTTTATTTCAGAACTTATAAAGTTTTTTACCTCTTCTGATATTTTAATTCCATTTAAATTTAATAAAGCTAATTCTTGTATCTTATTTTCTACGATCTTGTATCTCAAATCAAAATCAGGTTTTTGAATATCAATAACTAGACCACCAGAAAATCTTGATTTTATCCTTTCTTGAATTCTTGATAATTTATTTGGGGCCCTATCAGCAGAGACAATGACTTGGGAGCCTTTTTCAATAAGCGCATTAAATGTATGAAAGAATTCCTCTTGCATAGACTCTTTGCCATTCATGAATTGAATATCATCTATAATCAAAACATCAGTATTTCTAAAATAATCTTTAAATTTAACCATTTCATTTGATTTTATAGATTTAACAAACTGATACATAAATCGCTCAGCAGAAATAAACATTATTTTATTATTTTTTTTTAAATCTAAACCAATTGCATTTAATAAATGAGTTTTACCCATTCCTACGCCTCCATAAACGTAAAGTGGATTATAATGGGCCAAACTCTGAGTAACTTTCTTTGATGCCTCAAAAGCTAATTTATTACTTTGACCAATCACAAAGTTCTCAAAAGTTTTATTTTGATCAATTCTGTTGTACTGTAAAAAACTGTCTTTTATAAATGATATATTTTCTTTTTTTTTTGATGAGTCATTTGAATCATCACTATTGTCATCACTTATTTCATGAATTTTCAACTCAATCCTAGTTATATTTTTATTTAATTCTCGTATTATTTTTAATATTTGATCTAAGTATCTAGATGTGATCCAATCTCTAATGAACCTTGTTGATACCGATAACAAGACATAATTTTTGAATTCTTCAACAAAATTTAGTTTTCTTAGCCAGCTCTCATAAATATCGTTTCCAAAACTTGTCTTCATACGAGATTGAACTTCATCCCAATTAATCTTTTGCTGTGAAATACTTGTAGGATTTTTCGATAAATTATTTTTCATGAATTTTTTTTATGAATAGTCTGAGTTAAGGGTAAAAGAAAGAATATGCAATAAAATATTTGAAAATATAAAAATAAAATAAAATCTAGAAGTGAATATAAATTTGTCTCAACCTATTGATGTAAATAAAAAAAATTTAAAATAAAATCTGGAGTGGAAAATAAAAAAAATTTTTTTAAAATCAAACTTAAAAAACTTGACATCAACATGTTGTAATATTTCAAAAAAAAAAATTTATATTTAGTATAATTACCTTAAGTTGAATACTTTAATTTAATTTAACAACTGTAAGTAGTTAGATTTAAAGAGCTGAGATCTTTTTTGTTATTCTAGAAACGTTTCTAGAAGCGGTTTGTCTCTTAATAATGCCTGTCTTGGCTACCTTCATTAATTCAGAATTCAACTTGGGTAAGAATTTTAAAGCGTCACTTTTTTTTTTAGAATCAATCAAAAGGTTCATTTTCTTTATTGCATTCCTAAATTTGCTTTTACGTGCTTTATTTACTGCAGTTTGACGTGAAATTCTTCTAATTCTTTTAATAGCGGATTTAGTATTAGCCATACGCGCTGTGGTATATCCAAAGAATTATATATGGTCAATAAAATAATTGTTTATTTTTGGCAAACATTACAGAAATAAGTTGATCTATTGGTAATAAATTTTTTTTTTATAATTCCATTACAAGTTTTTCGACGACAATTTGAATTTTCTCTTTGATAAACTCTGAACTCATCTTGAAATTTACCCTCATTGCCCAAAGTATTTTTAAAATCCCTAATAGTTGAGCCACCTTTTTTTATAGCTTTATTAAGCACATATTTAGAGAAGTAAATTATTTTTTTACATTTTTGCAATGATAAATTTTTTGCTTTTTTTAAAGGTTTTATTTTGCAAAGATATAATATTTCACTAGAGTAGATATTGCCTATTCCTGAAACAAAATTTTGATCTAGCAAAAAATTTTTAATATTTTTATTTTTATTCTTAAAATAATTAAAAACATAATTACAATTAAAGGATTTACTAAATGGTTCGGGACCTAAATTTTTAAAGAAGCTTGATAATTCATTTTGAGATTTTATAAATTTAAAAAAGCCAAATCTTCTCGGATCATTGTAAATCATGATTAAATTGCCAAAATGAATTTCAACATGGTTATGTTTTTTTGGTAATTTTTGAGAACTATAAAAACTTGTATTTGTTTTAAAATTATTTTTATTTCGTTCAACCAAATGGATAGTTCCGGACATTCCTAAGTGTATTATACAGTAATTATTATCTTCTAAATACAAAATAATATATTTCGATAATCTACTAATTTTTTTAATTTCTTTATTAATTAGACTCTTTTCAAATTCAGGACTTATTTTGAACCTTAAATTTCTATTTCTTATTATTATTTTTTGAATTTTTTTATATTTGATCTTTTTATTTAGCGATTGTCTTACAATTTCTACTTCTGGTAATTCTGGCATTTCACACTATATTATTAACATAAAAATTTGATTTATATGCAACAGTATCTTCAAAATAAAAAGGGACTAGTCAATAAAGTATTTGAAAAAGTCTTTGATAAATATGATTTGATGAATGACTTAATGTCTCTAGGTGTTCATAGAATTTGGAAAAAAGATTTAATTTTATCGATGAATCCCTCAAAAGGTAAAAGAATGATAGATGTTGCCTGCGGGACTGGAGATATTGGCAAACTCTATCTAGATATTTTAAATACAGATGAAGAAATTTTTTGTGTTGATCCAAATAAAGGAATGATTGAAAATGGAAAAAAAAAATTAATTAATTATAAAAATATTAAATGGTTGTTAGGTTCAGCTGAAAATTTACCAGTTAAAAACGAGTTTTTTGATTATTATTCAATAAGTTTTGGATTACGTAATACAAAAGATTTAAATAAATCGCTCTCAGAAGCATATCGTGTTTTAAAACCAGGAGGACGTTTCTTGTGTTTGGAATTTGCAAAAATTGAAAATGAAAATTTAAATTTCTTCTACAAAAATTATTCAAAAATCATTCCGGGAATAGGAAAAATTATAGTTGGCGATGATGAACCTTATAAATATCTTATAGAAAGTATACAAAAATTTGTAAATCAAGAACAGTTAGTCGATCTTATGAAAAAAAATGGTTTTGAAAATTGTAGTTATAGAAATTTATCTGGTGGTATAGTTGCAATACACTCAGGATGGAAAATAAAATGATAAAAAGATTGATTATACTTTTTAAAATTGGAAGAAAGTTAGCGCAATCCGAAATTTTAGATATTTTCTCTAAATTTCATAAAATTCCTAAGTCTATTAAAGTTTTATTTTATTTTTTATCTTTTTCGATAAAAAAAAGAAATGAGGTAAATTTTAATATTGAGGAAAAAGAAAGATTGTCAAATTCCTTACAATCAATGGGTACGACTTTTATCAAACTTGGACAGTTTTTAGCGACTCGACCAGATATCATAGGTGAAGATTTATCAAAACAATTAGAAACCCTACAAGATAAACTTCCTCCTTTCTCTCTATCCGAGGCAAAAAATATAATTAGAAAAGATTTGGGAGATCAAATGTTTAATTCAATAATTAATATGAGTGAACCAGTTGCGGCTGCATCTATCGCGCAAGTTCACAAGGCTCAAATAAATGATGATGGAGTAATTAAAGATGTTGCAATAAAAATTTTACGTCCTGAAATTAAAAAAATCTTTAATGAAGAAATAGATGCGCTTATGCTCTTTGCCTATCTAATTGAGTCTGTTATTAAAAAAACCAAAAGACTTAGATTGGTTGAAGTGACTTTTCTTTTAAAAGAAATTACAAATCATGAAATGGATTTAAGATTTGAAGCTGCAGCTGCGAATGAATATGCGGAGAATACTAAAAATGACGTGGGTTTTAAAGTTCCAAATATATATTGGAATTTCACAAGCGAAAATGTAATGACACTAGATTGGGTAGAGGGCAATTCAATACGAGAAACCGACATTTTACAAAAACAAAATATTGATACAAAGCAAATTGCAAAAGATATAATTCAACATTTTTTACGACACGCAGTGAGAGATGGTTTTTTTCATGCTGATATGCATCAAGGTAATATTTTTGTCGATAAAAGTGGTCAAATCGTACCTATAGATTTTGGAATAATGGGTAGACTAGATAAATTGAACAAAAGATTTTTAGCTGAAATTTTATATGGCTTTGTTCAGAGGGATTATAAAAAAGTTGCTGAGGTACATCTACTTGCAGGACTAGTTCCAAAAAATGTGCCAGTAGATGAGTTAGCACAAGCTCTTAGATCCATTGGTGAACCAATTTTTGGACAAACAGTTAAAGATATTTCTGGAGGAAAACTATTAAAACAACTATTTGATGTAACTGAAAAATTTAATATGCAAACTCAGCCGCAACTTTTACTACTTCAAAAAACTATGGTAGTAGTAGAAGGTGTAGCTAGAAAACTTAATCCTAACACAAATATTTGGGAAACCTCAAAACCAGTTTTAGAAAATTGGCTTCAAGAAACAAAAGATCCCATAAACTCATTAAATGATACTTTAAAAAATACAACAGAGGTATTAAAAAGACTCCCTGAATTTCCAGAAATTATGGATAAAGCAAATCAAGCATTAAGTTTTTTAGCTAGTGGACAAATTCCACAAAATTCTAATTCATACAATGCTTTAAATGAAGCAAAGACAGAAATGATTGCTTTCAGAAACCAAACAGCTATTGGTTTATTATTACTTGTAATTATAGGTTTATTAGTATTTTAATTTGACTGATGAATAGTTTTTTAAATAAAAAAATACTTTTGATAATTTGTGGTGGTATTTCTGCTTACAAAAGTTTGGAGTTAATAAGGT
This sequence comes from uncultured Pelagibacteraceae bacterium, assembly GCA_902618855.1. Taxonomy (GTDB): domain Bacteria; phylum Pseudomonadota; class Alphaproteobacteria; order Pelagibacterales; family Pelagibacteraceae; genus Pelagibacter. The sequence goes on from CACNCD010000006.1 coordinate 7,893, forward strand.
CTCTCAAAAAGAAAGGAGCACTGATAAAAACTATCTTAACTAAAAGTGCAAAAGAATTTGTAACCCCATTATCGATAAGCTCTCTATCACAAGAAAAAGTATATGATGACTTATTTAGCTTAGAAAATGAAACTGAAATGGATCATATATCTTTATCTAGGTGGTCCGATGTTATAATTGTAGCTCCAATAACTGCTAATACGATCGCAAAATTAAGCTCAGGTTCCTCAGATGATTTAGCATCTACCGTTATACTTGCCTCTAACAAGGACATATTTTTAGTTCCAGCAATGAATGTAAGAATGTGGGAACATCCATCAACTAAGGAGAATGTGATTAAATTGAAAAAATATGGCTTCAATTTTATTGGACCCGAGATAGGAGATATGGCATGTGGAGAATTTGGAGAAGGTAAAATGTCCGAACCAAGAAAAATTGAGGAAAAAATTGAAATGTATTTTAAAAATTTTTCGAAAAATAAGAAATTTAAAGCTCTTGTTACTGCAGGCCCCACACATGAATATATAGATCCGGTTAGATTTATTTCAAATAAATCAAGTGGGAAACAAGGATACGCATTAGCAAAGTCGTTATCAAAAAAAGGTTTTGAAACTACCTTAATTTCTGGACCAACCAGTTTAAAAGTAGAAAATGATATAAATTTAATCAGAGTTGAAACTGCGGAAGAGATGTTTCATGCAACACAAAATAGCCTACCTACCGATGTTGCTATATTTTCAGCTGCTGTAGGTGATTACAAGGTAAGAGAAATTTCTAAAGAAAAAATAAAGAAAGAAAGCAAATTTAACCTAGAACTAGAAAAAAATGTAGATATCCTCAACTATATTTCTAATCATAATTCTTTAAGACCAAAGCTTGTTATTGGTTTTGCTGCAGAAACAAATAACTTAGAAAACTATTCAAATAAAAAGCTTAATGAAAAGAATTGCGATTGGATAATTGCAAATGATGTATCTAATAAAAAAATTGGCTTTAATTCAGATTTTAACGAAGTTTCAATTTTTTATAAAAACCATAAAAACGAAAAAATTTCATTTAAATCTAAATCTGAAATATCAGATGAAATAGTAGAAAAAATTATTAATCATTTAAACTAATGGTTAAAATTTTTATTAAAAAGTTAAATCCTTCGGTTCAGATGCCTTCTTATAAAACAAATGGTGCATCTGGTATGGATTTAATGGCATTTATAGATGAACCGATTGAACTAAAACCTGGTAAATCATGCCTTGTACCAACTGGATTATCTGTAGCTTTTTCTAAAGAATATGAAATTCAAATTAGACCAAGATCAGGACTTGCTGCGAAAAATAATATTACTGTTCTAAATACACCGGGAACAATTGATAGTGATTATAGAGGAGAAATAAAAATTATTTTATTTAACCATGGAAAAGAAAATTTTATTATTAATAATAATGATAGAATCGCTCAAATGGTTTTAACACCAATTGTTAAAATGGAAATAGAAGAAATAAATGAGCTTCCAGAAACAATAAGAGGTGAGGGAGGTTTTGGTTCAACTGGTAAATGAGCAGCGTATTAGGTAAGTCACAAATTGAAAGATTTTCAAGACAACTAGTCCTGAAAAATATAGGAGCAATAGGACAGAAGAAAATACTATCCGCAAAAATTTTAATTGTTGGCGTAGGTGGCTTGGGATGCCCTGCTGCAGAAAATTTAACAAGAGCTGGTGTTGGAACGATAGGTCTTGTAGATAATGATACTGTCAATATTTCGAATATTCATAGACAGAGTTTGTTTAGTTCTAAGGATATAAAAAAAACAAAAGTAAGCGTAGCTGCTAAGAAACTTAAAGATATTAATCCTGATACAATAATCAAAACATACAATACAAGATTAAATGAAAAAAATATAAAGAAGATAATTAAAAATTATGATCTTATTATTGATGGGTCAGATAATTTTAAAACAAAATTCCTCATTAACGATTATTGTTTAAAGTTTAAAAAAAAACTAGTTACAGGCGCGATAAGTAAATTTGACGGACATGTTTTTACATTTGATTTCAAAGATAAAAAAACTGCATCTTTAAAAAATTTTTATCAGGAAGATGACATTTCAGATGATATTTTAAATTGTGAATTTGAAGGCGTTCTTGGAACAACTGCGTCAGTTGTAGGAGCTACGCAAGCAAACGAGGCTTTAAAAATGATAATAGAAATTGGTCAAAACTTAAAAAATCAATTATTAATAATTGACTTGTTAAATCTAAACTTTAGAAAAGTTAATTTTAAAAAAAAATAAAGATCAAACTATAATTAATGAAAAAAATTTTAATTTTATTTTTTATACTCACTATTTTCCCTTCTTTCTCCATTTCAGATGATTACTTTCTTTCTTTGAAAAAAAATAAAGTTAACGTGAGGTATGGTCCTGGATTTGATTATGAAATTAAATATATTTATAGAAAAGTTAACTTGCCAGTAAAAGTAATTGATAAAAAAGAAAATTTTAGAAAAATTATAGACTTAAAAAAGAATAGTGGCTGGATACATATTTCTCAATTAAAAAAATCTAAATCCTTCATAGTCACAAGAAATAAAATACTTTTCAGAAAACCAACTGTTTTTTCAAAACCAATTGCAAGAATTCAAAAGGGAAGGTTGCTTCAATATAAAGATTGCAAAAAAAATTGGTGTAATGTTAAATCAGCAGGTTTTAATGGCTGGGTCAAAACAGACAGCTTGTGGGGCAAAACCCAATAAAACGTTTTACAAATTAAATTAAGTAAGTTTATCTTGTAGAACAAATATCCTTGATAACTGGTACATTTGCACAATCAGAGCATTTTGTAGTCTGAACAATACAACCATCATCAAGAACTTTAACATCAACTACTCTATCGCACTTTGAACAAGTAGATGAAATAGATAAACCACATTTTTTACAATTATAAGTTTCTGTTGTCATAAAAGTAAAATAAGAATTGTTTTTATTTTTTCAATTAAATTCAGTGTTAATGATAATCGTTTGCAAAAAAATTTTAAAAATTTATAGAAAATTACTTTTAATGATAACTATTCTCAGTAATTAGCTTTTTTATCTTAGATCAAAACGGTCTAAGTTCATCACTTTAGTCCAAGCAGAAATAAAATCATCAACAAATTTTGGAGCTGAATCTTCACATGCATACACCTCTGATAATGCTCTTAACTGAGAGTTTGAGCCAAAAATAAGATCTGCACGAGTTCCTTTCCATTTAATTTTATTTGTTTTTCTGTCTCTTCCTTCAAATAAAGTCTCATCTTTATCAATTTCTTTCCATGATGTATTCATGTCTAAAAGATTTATAAAAAAATCATTCGTTAAAGCTTCTGTTTTCTTTGTAAATACACCATAATCAGATCCATCAAAATTTGTATTAAGAACCCTCATTCCGCCAACAAGAACAGTCATTTCAGGAGCAGTTAGCTTCATTAATTGGGCTTTATCAATAAGCATTTCTTCTGCCGAAATTGAACTTTTACCATGACCGTTAGTTTTTCTTGTTACGTAATTTCTAAATCCGTCAGCTTTAGGCTCTAATAAACCAAAAGAGAATTCATCAGTTTCGTTTTGCAAAGCATCACCTCTTCCTTGTGTAAAAGGTACATTTACTTTATAACCAGCTTTCTTTGCAGCCTTTTCTATTCCTACACTTCCACCTAATACTATTATATCAGCTAGCGATACAGTTTTATTCTTTTTGTCAAAATTTTTTTTTATTTTTTCAAGTTTATGAAGAACTTTTGATAGTTTTTTTGGATTGTTAACTTCCCAGTTTCTTTGTGGTTCCAGTCTTATTCTAGCGCCGTTTGCTCCACCTCTTTTATCAGAACCTCTAAAAGTTGATGCCGAAGCCCATGCAGTAGAAACGAGTTCGGAAACTGAAAGACCAGATTTTAAAATTTTAGACTTTAGGAATTTAATATCTTTATTTTTTAACTTATACTTTTGTTTAGGTATTGGATCCTGCCAAATTAGATTTTCTTTTGGAACATCGGGACCTAAATAGCAAGACTTAGGACCCATATCTCTATGAGTAAGTTTAAACCAGGCTCTAGCGAAAGCATCTGCGAATTCCTTTGGATTATTATGAAAATTCTTTGATATTGGACCATATTTTGGATCCATTTTTAGTGATAAGTCAGTTGTTTGCATCATGGGAAGATTTTTTTTATTTTTCTCATGAGCATCAGGCGTCATCTCTATATCATGACCATTTCTTTTAGGTTTCCATTGATGAGCTCCAGCAGGACTTTTTGTAAGTTCCCAGTCATAGCCAAACAAATTATCAAAATAACCCATATCCCATTTAATTGGGTTAGAGGTCCACGCCCCTTCAATTCCGCTACTTATTGTATCCACACCCTTTCCACTTTTAAAATTACTATTCCAACCAGTTGCTTGATCTTGAATTTTTGATCCTTCTGGTTCAGGTCCTTTATGAGATTCTGGCGCAGCTCCATGAGACTTTCCAAAAGTATGTCCACCAGCGACTAGTGCAACTGTTTCATAGTCATTCATAGCCATTCTTCCAAAAGTTTCTCTAATATCGTGAGCGGCTAATAAAGGATCTGGATTTGCATCAGGACCTTGTGGATTTACGTATATTAATCCCATATGTGAAGCACCTAAAGGCTGTTCTAAATCTCTCTTCCCACTATAGCGATTTACTCCCAACCATTCCTTCTCAGAACCCCAATAAATATCTTCCTCGGGTTCCCAAATATCTTCTCTACCAGCACCAAAACCAAAAGTTTTAAAGCCCATAGACTCAAGAGAAATATTACCAACTAAAATAAATAAATCAGCCCATGAAATTCTTTTTCCGTACTTCTTTTTTATTGGCCATAATAGTAATCTCGCTTTGTCCAAATTAACATTATCCGGCCAGCTATTTAAAGGTGCGAATCTTTGATTTCCAGTTCCTGCACCGCCTCTACCATCTCCTGTCCTGTATGTTCCAGCAGCATGCCATGCTAATCTAATAAATAACGGACCATAGTGACCATAGTCAGCTGGCCACCAACTTTGGGACTGTGTCATTAGTTTATGCAAATCTTTTTTTAAAGCCTTAAAGTTTAATTTTTTAAATTCTTTTGCGTAATTAAATTTTTTATCCATGGGATCAACTAATGAAGAATGCTGACTTAATATTTTTAGATTTAAGCCATTGGGCCACCAATCACGATTTGTCGTGCCCTTTCCGGTTCCATGTTTAGGTGGAGTTCCAGCTCCAGTAAACGGACATTTTGATTGTTCTTCTGTAGAAAAATTTCGCATTTAAGTACTTTATAATGATTCTAAAGTACTGTCAACGATGCAAAAATGTCTCAGAAATTTAATTATTTATAATATTTTTTATAACTTTATTATACAATTTTAGTCACTTATTCTTACTAAAATTTCAATAGATTTTATTTTCTTTCCAGGAATTTTTCTCTTTATTTTAACTTTTCCAACATCGCTATTTTTTAAATCTATAAGACGATTTGAGTTCTCATCTAAAAAATGATGATGATTTGAAACATTTGTATCAAAATAAGTCTTATTTGTATTTAAAGAGATCTCTTTTAAATAATTTTTATTTTTGAACGCATAAACGGTGTTATAAATAGTTGCTAATGAAATCTTCTCTTTTGATTTTTTTCTTAGAATTTTGTTTAGGTCGTCTATTGTAAAATGAAAAGTTTTTTTTCGTTCATATAGAGCTTTGCAAATTTCAATTCTCTGTTTAGTCGGTCTTAATCCTGAGGATCTTAATTTTTTAATAAAATTCTCTTTATTATTCATTTTTTACTTTATTTGTATAATTATAAGGAATTTATATATTATAATTATCACAAATAAAGTATTAAGGTTAAAACTATGGAGAAAAAAAAATCATACAGTTACGATGACCTAATTAGTTGTGGAAATGGTGAGCTTTTCGGTCCTGGAAATGCCAAGTTGCCTTTACCACCAATGCTTATGTTTGACAGAATAACAGAAATTAAAGATAATGATGGAGCTTTTAAAAAGGGTTTAATTAAAGCAGAACTAGATATCAAAGATGATCTTTGGTTTTTTAATTGCCACTTTAAAGAGGATCCAGTAATGCCAGGATGCTTAGGGTTAGATGCAATGTGGCAGTTAGTTGGATTTTATCTTGGTTGGCTTGGTAACCCAGGAAAGGGAAGAGCTTTAGGTGTTGGTACGGTGAAGTTCACAGGTGAAGTTCTGAAAAATGTCAAAATTGCTGAGTATATAATTGATATGAAAAGAATTTTAATTAAAGAAGGGACTACAGTTGGGTTGGCTAACGGAGTTTTATTAGCAGATGGTAAAAAAATTTACTCTACAGAAAACTTAAAAGTTGGATTATTTAAATAAATGAAAAGGGTAGTGGTCACAGGAATTGGAGTGGTGTCTTGCTTAGGGAATAACCAGCAAGAAGTTTGTGAGTCATTAATTAATTCAAAATCTGGAATTACATTTAGTGAGGAATACAAAGAATATAATTTAAAAAGCCATGTTCATGGCAAGCCGAATATAAAACTTGAAGACCATGTTGATAGAAAGTTTATAAGATTCATGGGACCAGGTTCGGCTTATAATTATATCTCAATGGCTGAAGCAGTTAAAGACTCTGGATTAGAGGAAAAAGATGTAAGTAATATTTCTACAGGTATGATTATGGGATCAGGGGGTCCTTCAATTGAAAATGTGATATTAGCTGCAGATAAAACGAGGGAAAAAAGTCCAAAAAGAATGGGCCCATTTGTTGTTCCACGAACAATGTCTAGTACAGCTTCAGCAACACTCGCAGTTCCATTTAAAATTAAAGGTGTAAATTATACTATCAGTTCAGCTTGTGCTACGAGTGGGCATTGTATTGGAAATGCAATGGAATTAATTCAATTAGGAAAACAAAAAATAATATTTGCTGGTGGTAGCGACGAAGTTCATTTTGCAATGACAGCTATGTTTGATGCTATGACTGCACTTTCATCAAAATATAATGATACTCCAGAAAAAGCTTCGCGACCATATGACAGAACAAGAGATGGGTTTGTAATATCGGGTGGTGGTGGTGTTTTGGTCTTAGAGGAATATGAACATGCAAAATCTAGAGGAGCAAAAATTTATGCGGAAATTACTGGATATGGAGCAACTTCTGATGGATATGATATGGTTGCACCGTCTGGCGAGGGTGCGGTTAGATGCATGAAAATGGCCTTGAGCACAAGTAAAAATAAAATTGATTATATAAATACACACGGAACATCTACTCCTGTTGGAGATATAACTGAGCTTAAAGCAGTAGGTGAAGTGTTTAAAGATAATGTTCCAAAAATCAGTTCAACTAAATCATTAGCTGGACACTCTTTAGGAGCAACCTCTGTTCATGAAGCAGTTTATAGTTTAATCATGATGAAAAATAATTTTATATCAGCATCAATAAATATTAATGATATGGATGATGAAGCTAAAAAATTTCCTATTATTACTAAAGTAGAAAAAAATGTTAATTTAAATTCTATAATGTCTAATAGTTTTGGATTTGGTGGAACAAATGCAACACTGGTATTTGAGAAAGTTTAGTCAATGAGTTTAATGAAGGGAAAAAAAGGCTTAATCATGGGCGTTGCAAATGAGAGATCTATAGCGTGGGGTATTTCTCAAAAATTAGCTGAGGAAGGCGCAGAATTAGCGTTCACATATTTAGGAGATGCACTTAAAAAAAGAGTTATTCCTTTAGCAGAAAAATTAAACTCAAATATAACATTTAGTTGTGATGTTGAAAAAAAAGATGAAGTTTTAAAGCTTTTTGAAGATATCAAAAAAAAGTGGGGTAAAATTGATTTTGTGGTTCATGCAGTAGCCTTTTCAGATAAATCAGAATTATCTGGAGAATACTTAAATACTTCTAGAGAAAACTTTTTAAGGAGCATGCTAATTTCATGCTTTTCATTTACTGAGATTGCAAAAGAGGCTTCAAAAATAATGGATAAGGGTGGTAGTATGCTTACTTTAACTTACGAGTCTAATAAAGCCATTCCAAACTATAATGTAATGGGCGTTTGTAAATCTGCCCTTGAAGCAAGTGTTAAATACCTAGCAAGGGATCTGGGGACTAAGGGAATTAGAGTGAACGCAATAAGCGCAGGACCTATTAAAACTTTAGCTGCTTCTGCAATTGGTGATGCAAAATTTCTGTATAAATGGAATGAAGATCATTCTTTTTTGAAAAGAAATGTAGATATACACGATGTTGGAAATTCTGCTTTATACTTATTAAGTGATCTTGCAGGTGGTGTGACTGGAGAAATTCATTATGTAGATGCTGGTTACAACAAAGTTGGTATGCCTGATCCTAAAAATATAACTTAATTTTATGTCTAAAAGATATTCTGGTAAATCTTTCAAAGATTCAAGCGTAATGAAAAAAGCTAAATTTTCTCTTAAAGAAAAGAGAAAAATTAAAAAAGAGAGAAAAAAAAATAAATAATGTTAATATTAATTTGGTTTGTAGTTTGTATTATATTTTATTTTGTACAATTACTTCTTGGAAATTCAGGTCACGCGCTAGAGGTATTTGCTGTTTTAAGTGCAGTTGCTATTTTTCTAATAAGTAAAATTAAATACAAAATCAAGTAATTAACAACAACCACAACTTTTCTTTTGTTTACTTTTTATATTATTTTCGATTTTTGTTTCCTCTAATTCTTTTTTAATATCTTCCTCAGCTTTTTTCTTTTTTAAGATTTTATCCTCAAAATATGCGTACAGCGAAGTAAAGTCTAATTTTGAGGCTTTTTTTTCTTCATAAGCTCTCCGGCCTTTAAGGTTTTTTATTATTTGAATTATCTCTTGATTTTCCATAGTCTTAAATCAGACCGCAGCTTGCTTAATTGATAATTTAACTTTACCCCTGTCAAATCCAATAACTTTCACCTTAACTGCATCGCCTTCCTTTAAAACATCTGTTACTTTTGCAACTCTTTTATTTGCAAGTTCTGAAATATGTACAAGTCCATCTTGTTTTCCTAAAAAATTAACGAAAGCCCCAAATTCCATTATTTTTATTACTTTGCCATTATAAATCTTATTCATTTCAGCTTTAGCAGTAAGATCCTTAATGAACTGCATTGCTTTATTTCTAGACTCATCGTCTGGTGCTGCAACTGTAACAACTCCTTCGTCATTTACATCAACTTTGGCACCTGATTTTTCAACTATCTCTCTGATGGTTGCTCCACCTTTTCCTATAACAGTAGCAATATCTTTTTTATCTACAGTAATTTTTTCCATTTTTGGAGTATGTTTTCCAACCTCATCTCTCGACTTACCTAATGCCTTATTCATTTCACCTAATATATGCACTCTGCCATCTTTAGCTTGTTTTAATGCCTGTTCCATAATTTCGAAAGTAATGCCAGTAATTTTTATATCCATTTGAAGAGATGTAATTCCGTCTTTAGTTCCAGCAACTTTAAAATCCATGTCACCAAGATGATCTTCATCTCCAAGAATATCTGATAATACACTAAACTCATTACCCTCCTTAATTAAACCCATGGCAATACCTGCTACTGGTTCTTTTATTGGAACCCCTGCATCCATTAACGCTAAAGATGTTCCACAAACTGTTGCCATTGAGGAAGATCCATTGGACTCTGTAATTTCTGAAACTATTCTAAAAGTATACGGAAAACTTTCTTTTGAAGGTAATGAAGAGTTAATTGCTCTCCATGCAAGTTTACCATGTCCAATTTCTCTTCTTCCTGTTCCTATTCTACCAGTTTCCCCAACAGAGAACGGTGGAAAGTTATAATGAAGCATAAATCTCTCTCTTTGAAGACCCTCTAAACTCTCGATTCTTTGCTCATCATCTGAGGTTCCTAATGTAGTCGTGACAATTGCCTGTGTTTCTCCTCGTGTAAACAGAGCAGAACCATGCACTCTTGGCAAAATCCCGACCTCACACATTATAGGCCTTACATCTGATAGTCCTCTACCATCAATTCTATTTTTATTTTTTAAAATATCTGTTCTGACTATGCTTTTTTCTAAATTTTTAAGCTCAGAGTTTACATCTAAATCTGTAATAGTTTCATTTTCCTCATAAAGTTTTTTAGCCTTATCTGTAATTTCAGAAATCATATTTGATCTTTCTTGTTTATCTCTTGTAGAAAATGCCTTCTTTAGATCGTCTGTAAATTCATCTGATAATTTTTTCTTTACCTCTGAAAGATCTTTTTTCTCAACAACCCAGTCGGTTTTTTTACATTCTTTTGCTAATTCCTCGATCATTTTTATTATTGGAATAAAATTTTCATGGCCAAACTTAACTGCATTAAGCATTTCTTCCTCAGTTAAACCTTTAGCCTCAGATTCAACCATAAGAACTGCATCTTTTGTTCCTGCAACTACTAAATCTAATTTTGATTTTTCAAGTTCTTTTTTTGATGGATTAAGAACATATTTGCCATCAATAAATCCTACTCTTGAGGCTCCAACTGGTCCCATAAAAGGCATTCCTGATATTGACAATGCTGCTGATGAAGCAATAATTGATAATATGTCTGCTTCATTTTCTTTATCATAGGAAATTACAGTTGGAAGTAATTGTACTTCATTTTTAAATTCGTCTGGAAAAAGTGGTCTTATGGGTCTGTCTATTAATCTTGAAATTAAAGTTTCACTTTCTGTAGGTCTTGCCTCTCTTTTAAAATATCCGCCTGGAATTTTCCCAGCTGCATAATATTTCTCTTGATAATTGACAGATAACGGAAAGTAATCTACTTCTGGATTTACTTTTTTAGCACCCACTACAGTTGCCATTACTACTGTTTCACCACATTTAGCTATGATCGCTCCGTCAGCTTGTCTCGCGATCTTTCCTGTTTCTAAGGTAATTTTTTTTCCACCTATTTCTATTTCTTTTTTAAATACTTTAAACATTTACTTCCTTATATTTAGTTTCGTTAATACGTTTTTATATGAATCTATTTTGTACTTTTTTAAGTAGTCCAATAACTTCTTTCTTCTATTTACAGCTTTTAATAAACCAACAGATGAGTGCTTATCTTTTTTAAACTGTTTTACATGTTTTGATAGAGAGTCTATCTTTTCTGTGAGCAATGCAATTTGTACCTCTGATGACCCAGTATCTTTATCATGTAATGCTATATCTTTTACTTTCTTTATCATTTTATTTCCTATTTATTTGTTTGTTTAATTAAATTTTCAATTTTTTCTGCATAATCAAATGAATCATCTTTGGCAAAAAGTATTTTTGGTAGAAATTTAGTTATAATTTTTTTTGATAAAGTTTTTCTTATCAAAAAGGAGTATTTTTTCAATTTTTCTACCGTTTCCTCTGCATTTTTTCCTCCAAGTGGAATGACATATGCCTTGGCAACTTTCAAATCAGGACTCATTTTTACTTCAGTTACAGTTATATTATTTGTCTCTAATTCAGGCACTTTAGCTTCATTTCTTACAAATATCATGCCTAGGGACTGTTTGATCATTTCTCCAACACGCAATTGTCTTTGTGTAATTGGTTTTCCTGATTTATTATTCATCTTATATTGCCCTCTCTGTTGAAGTAGAATTGAATACCTCAATTATATCTTTTTTTTTATAATCATTAAAATCTTTTAAGGTTATACCACATTCTTGCCCTGAGCTTACTTGCTTTGCCTGGTTTTTTTCTCTGAAAATAGTATTTATTTTACCAGTGTATACCACGGCACCATCTCTAATTAGTCTTGCATTTGACGTACTTAAAATTTGTCCATCTACAACTTTTGAGCCTGCAACTTTTCCTACACTAGATACTTTGAAAATCTCCAAAATTTCAGCAGAACCAATAATCTCTTCCTTAATATCTGGAGTTAATAAACCTGACATTCTCTTTTTAATATAGTCCAGAACCTCGTATATTATATTATAAGATGAAATAGAAACCTTTTCTCTTTCGGCTAACTTTTTTGCTTCTTTGCTGGGTTTTACGTTGAATGCAATAAGTACTGCACTAGAGGCCTTAGCAAGTGTAACATCTGTTTCGGTAACCATTCCAATATCAGATAAAATAATTTTTGGTTTTACTTCATCATGAGTTATTTGACTTATCGCTCCCTTAATCGCCTCAGATGATCCATGAACATCGGCTTTAACAATAATATTTAATTCCTCTGAAACTTTATCTTTAAATGCAGACTCTTGTGTAGCAAAATTTATAGGATTTTTACCCTCTTTAGATTCGTCAATTCTTGTCTCCCATAAAGTTTTTGCCTCTTTTTCGTTATTTAAAACTAAAAAATCATCACCTGATTTTGCTGCACCATTTATTCCCAAAATTTCAATTGGCGTGGAAGGTAAAGCATCTTCTAAATTCTTACCTTTATCGTCTATTAAGGCTCTAGCTTTTCCCCATTTTAACCCACTTACAAAATAATCACCTTTTTTTAGTGTTCCCGATGTAACTATTACAGTCGCGACTGGGCCTCTTCCTACATCGATTTTTGACTCTAAAACTACCCCAGTAGCTTTTGATTCAAAATCAGTTTTTAAATCTAAAATTTCAGACTGTAAAATAATTGACTCAACTAATTTGTCTAAGTTTTTTTTAGTTTTAGTTGATATTTCAACCATCAAAGTATCACCTGAAAGCTCCTCTGCTATTAACTCATACTCTAATAATTGATTCTTAATTTTTTGTGGATCTGCATCTGGTAAATCACATTTGTTTATAGCTACAACAATTGGAACCTTGGCAGCTTTTGCATGTTTAATTGATTCTATTGTTTGAGGTTTTACTCCATCGTCTGCTGCAATAACTAAAACAACAATATCTGTAAGTTTTGATCCCCTTGCTCTCATTTCAGTAAATGCTGCATGACCTGGAGTATCTATAAATGTGATCTTACTTTTTTCATTTTCAATTTGATAAGCTCCTATATGCTGAGTAATTCCACCAAACTCTCCCGAAACTACATTTGCGCTTCTTAGTACATCTAAAACAGAAGTTTTACCGTGATCTACATGACCCATAACTGTAACTATCGGAGGTCTATTTCGTAAATTTTCAGACCTGTTATCTTTAATTTTTTGGACTATTTCTTCTGCTTTGGTTTCTCTAATTGGGTTATGTCCGAGTTCTCTGACTAAAAATTCCGCAGTATCTGCTGCTAAAGTTTGATTTATAGTCACTGTAACACCCATTCCTAATAAATATTTTATAACACTACTTGATTGTTCTGCCATTCTATTAGCAAGTTCTCTTACAGTAATTGCTTCAGGTATATTTACATTTCTTTTGATTGGTTTAAAATTTTCTTGTTTTTCATCTTTTCTAAGATCCCTATTTTCTTTTTGTTTTGCTCTCTTTAATGATGCTAAGCTTCTTGCTCTGGTTTCAAGCTTATCACTTAACGCTGCAGAAACTGTCAATTTTTGTTCTCTTTTTTTTGAAATATTTTTTTCTTTTGTTTCTTTGTAATTTTTATCTCCTTTTATTCTTCTTGTTGCTCTTTGTTCTGCAAGCTTACGTTTTTCAAAATCATTTGAAAATGAAGGAAAACTTTTCTTTACATTTGTGGATTTTTGAAAAAAAGATGAATTATTTTTGGGTCTCTGTGGAGATGATCCTTTTTTAAAGGGACTTTTGCTAAAATTTTTATTCGTTCTTTTTTGAATAACTACTGAATTTTTACTTTGAGTCTTTGCTATTTCAATATTTTCTATTGATTTTTTTGTACTTCCCGAAATCGTTAATTTTGTTTTTTTTTCCATATTTCATTTCTCAATCTTTATAAATCTTATTTCTTGCTGACATAATCAGTTCATCAGCTTCATTTTTTGACAAAGCAAAATCCTCAAGATAACCTTTTATTTTTATTCTTTCTCCTTTTACTATGTCATAACCTCCTGTAAGTTCATCTGAAGCTAAATCAGCAAAATCTGATAGCTTTAATATTTTTTGCTCACCTAAGGTTACTAGCATTCCAGGAGTTAAGCCCTTATGACTTATCAGTTCATTTTCTAAACCTAAGTCTTTAATTTTATTTGAAATTTCCTCTTGATCTTTTTGGTAAAACTCTTGTGCTCTATCAATTAAAGCTTTTGCTGTTTCCTCCTCAATTCCCTCGATTTTTATTAAAGATTCAACGGAGCTATCTTTGATATCATCAATTGATGAAAATCCCTCAGCTACAAGTAATTGTCCTAAAGTTTCATCTAGCTCCAAATTTTTTACAAAATTGTCAGTTTTTTCTTTGAATTCAATTTGTCTTCTTTCAGAGTCTTCTTGATCCGTCATTATATTAATTTCATAGTTAAGTAACTTAGTTGCCAATCTAACATTTTGACCTCTTCTTCCGATTGCTTTACTTAAATTATCTTCTGTTAAAATTACATCAAGTTTCTTTAAGTTTGCATCTACATTTACTCTTTGTACTTCTGCAGGAGATAAAGCATTTGAGACCACAATTGCTGGATCTTCTGACCAGTTAACAATATCAATTTTTTCTCCTTGTAATTCATTAACTACTGCTTGAACTCTAGATCCTCTCATTCCAACACAGGCTCCTACCGGATCCAAAGATGTATCTATGGCCTTAACACATATCTTGGCTCTACTTCCAGGATCTCTTGCAGAAGATTTGATTTCGATTAGTCCATCATAAATCTCTGGAACCTCTTGAATAAATAATTTTTCCATAAATTTTGGGTGAGCTCTTGATAAAAAAATTTGTTGTCCTCTAGTTTCTCTTCTAACATCATAACAAAAAGCTTTAACTCTATCACCAGCTTTAATATTCTCTCTAGGTATCATTTCATTTTTTTGAATAATTCCCTCAGCTTTTCCAAGGTCCACAATTACATTTCCAAATTCTAAACGTTTTACTATACCGCTTAAAATTGTGTCTTTTTTATCAATAAAATCATTAAATTGTCTTTGTCTTTCAGCTTCTCTAACATTAAAGTTAATGACCTGTTTCGCAGTTTGAGCGGCGATTCTACCAAAATCAAATGAAGGCAACACTTGAAGAACCTCGTCACCTATCTTTTTATCTTTATTTTCATCCCCCATATTTTTTGCATTTTCCAAACTTATTTCCGTATTTATATTTTGAGGATTTTCAACTATTACTAATTTTCTGTAAATTCCAATATTGCCATTATCTCTATCAATTAAAACTTTGATTTCATTATCTTGGCCAAACTTTGATTTTGCTGCTTTTGCTATACCATTTTCCATAGAGTCTATAATAAGTTCTTTGTCTATAGATTTTTCTAATGCTACAGCTTCAGCAATTCTTAATAACTCTAATTTATCTGCTCTTTTATTTAACATAATTTTATTGCTACCAAAAAAAAATGGGCCTAGGCCCATTTTTGAAATTTCAACAATGTAGTGTGAATATATGTATTTTTATTAAATATTCAACTTTAATTACTTCTTAAAAACATCGGCTTTGTCTGTTTTTTCCCATGAAAATGCCCCATTAGACTCTGGTTCTCTTCCAAAATGTCCATATGCAGCAGTTTTTTCATATATTGCTTTATTTAAACCTAACATCTCTCTTATTCCTCTTGGGCTTAAATCAAAATTTTCGTTAATCAACTTTTCAACATGTCTATTTTTATCTTCATCATTATCAAAAAGATCTACATAGATAGATAAAGGTTTTGATACTCCGATTGCATATGCAAGTTGAATTAAACATTTGTCAGCAATTTTTGATGCCACAACATTTTTCGCAAGATATCTTGAAGCATATGCAGCCGATCTATCAACTTTAGTAGGATCTTTTCCTGAAAAAGCTCCTCCACCGTGAGGTGCGGCTCCACCATAGGTATCAACAATAATTTTTCTTCCGGTTAATCCACTGTCTCCATCTGGTCCACCAATTACAAAATTTCCTGTTGGATTTACGTAAATTTCACTTTCATCTAATCCGTTCAAAAGATTCTTTGGGATAGATTTTTCTATATAGGGTTTAACTAACTCTCTCACTTGAGATTGATTTACATCTGCAGAATGTTGAGTTGAAATTACAACTGATTTTACATGTGCAGGTTTTCCATCTTTGTACTCTATAGTAATTTGGCTTTTTGAATCTGGCTCAATATTTTTTAATTTTCCAGATTTTCTATCCTCAGCCATTAATCTTAAAATTTTATGTGAATAATGAATCGGCGCTGGCATCAAAACATCTGTTTCATTACACGCGTAACCGAACATTATTCCTTGATCTCCAGCTCCTTCATCCTTGTTCCCTGATGAGTCTACTCCCATTGCGATATCTGCTGATTGAGAATGAAGATGGCTCTCGATCTTGGTTGCATCTTTCCAAGTGAAACCCTTCTGATCATAACCAATATCTTTTATACAATTTCTAACTTTTTGGATTAATTCATCTTTTTTAATTTCTGGACCTCTTACCTCTCCGGCTAATACAACCTTATTTGTTGTGGTTAATGTCTCACAAGCCACTCTAGATTGTGGTTCTGCACCTAAAAAGGTATCTACAACCATATCTGAAATTCTATCACAAACTTTATCTGGATGGCCTTCGGAAACTGACTCGCTAGTGAACAAAAAGTTTTTTTTCATCTTATCTCTCCCTTTTTTTTGTAAAAAAAATTAACGTAATATAAAAAATTAAAAAATAAAAGAAAATCTTATTTCCATATCTACTAAAGAAAGTTTTTGAAGTTTTTTTATATGATTTTACTTCAATAACTCCCTTGTCAGTTGATTTAACCTGATCAATTACATTGCCAACGGCATCTACGTGTGCTGAAATACCTCCGTTAGTAGACCGAATTAAATTTTTGCCTTCTTCAATAGATCTAAATATTGAATGTGAAAAATGTTGATAAGGACCTATTGAATTTCCAAACCATCCATCTTCAGATATATTTACGATAAAATCAAATTCCTCATCATTTTTATTTATTTTTCCAGAATAAATTATTTCATAGCAGATAAGTGGTAGAAATCTTATATTTTCTATAAGTAAAATTTTTCTTTCATCAGCGGCACTGAATGAAATATAACCTTGTGTAATTTTTTTAAGTCCAATTTTTTTAAAAAATTTTTCTAAAGGTAGAAATTCTCCAAAAGGGACAAGTTTATTTTTATTATATTTGCTTAAAACTCTTAAATTATTATCTAAAGTAGCCATGGAATTATAAATTTTTGAATTTTGATTACTATTTATTCCTAATAAAATTTTATGGTTTTTTGAAAAATTATTATTAAAAATTTTTTTATAAATTTGAATATCTTCTAAAAAAACATTGCTTAGAATTCCCTCAGGGAAAACAAAAATTGCGTTTTCATCACTAGGATTACTCAACTCAATTAATTCTTCAATTATTATTAATGGGTCTTCGTTTTCAAAAAATCTATCTATTTTTATTTTAGGAGAAATAACTTTAATTGTTGTATTTAATTCTACACTTTCAAGTTTATCATATTTATTTTTTACAGATTGACCATAATAAAAATTAACAATCATTAAAAGGATCGATGAAAAGATAATAATCGATTTTGATTTTAAACTACTATTTAAAAATATTATTGATGGAACCAAAAAAAGAGTAATGGATAGAAGATTAAAGGCGTAGGTTCCAATAAATGCTAAAATTTGTAAAAAATCATTATAATTTACCCAGCTATAAGCAACTAGATTCCAAGGAAAACCACTTAAAATAGATCCTCTAATAAATTCAACAACTGATAAAATTAATGAAAAAATTAATAATGAACTATAATTTTTATTTGGTTCAAAAAATGAGCATGATAATGTTGCAAAACCGTAAAAAATTCCAAGAAAAGCTGGGACTAATAAAAATGCAAAAGGAATTAATGGTCTAAAAATTTCCTCGAATGTCAGAGAATTTGTTATCCAATATAAATTTGAGATAAAATAACCTAATCCAAACAACCAACCAATTAAAAAAGATAATAATTTTTTTTTTTTGTAATTTTTTATAAAAAAAATAAAAAAAGTAGGAAATGTTATAAAGTTTAAAATAAATAAATTGTATGGAGGCAAACTAAATGATGACAAAATACCTAATAAAAAAGGTATTAAACAAAACAAAAATTTACTATTTATTTTCTTTAACAATGTAAATAATTTAATATTAACTTTTCCTTCTTTGACATCTTTGCATATTCTTTATTTTTTTTGTGGTCATAACCAATTAGATGTAGATATCCATGTATCCACATTTTATCAAATTCATAACTAAAATCTGAAACTTTAGACCTTTTATTAATAATTTCAAATCCTATTGCAATATCTCCAATATAAATATTTTTTTTTGTTTTATGATTTAAAGGAAACGAGAGTACATCGGTAATTTTATTTTTTTTTCTAAATTTAAAATTTAACTTTTTCATTTTTTGGCTATTTGTCAACAAAATAGAAAATTCTTGATTTTTACTTTTAAAGTAAGAAATCTTTTGTAATTTTTTTATTTTTCGAAGTAGATATTTTTCTGGATTTTTAATTTTATTTTTCCATTTTGGAAAATCAACAAATACATTACCCCTTATCATTCATCTCTATTATTATCTGAATATGCTTTCACAATTTTTGACACTAACGGGTGTCTAACTACATCTTTATGATCGAAGTCAACTATTGAAATTTCTTTTAAATGTCCAAGTAATTTTTTAGATCTATTTAATCCAGACAATGATTTATTTGGTAAGTCGATCTGAGTTGGATCACCATTAATTACAATTTTAGAATTTTCACCAATTCTTGTTAAAAACATT
The DNA here is from genome assembly GCA_902618855.1 of uncultured Pelagibacteraceae bacterium. Lineage (GTDB taxonomy): Bacteria > Pseudomonadota > Alphaproteobacteria > Pelagibacterales > Pelagibacteraceae > Pelagibacter. The sequence goes on from CACNCD010000006.1 coordinate 26,713, forward strand.
TTAATTTGGGTATCTGTTGCGTTCTGAGCTTCATCTAAAATAGCGAATGAGTTTTTTAATGTCCTTCCTCTCATAAATGCTAATGGTGCTATTTCTATATCGCCAACCTCTATTTTTTTTTGAATCTTTTCATAGTCAAGTAAATCATATAATGAATCGTATAGTGGTCTTAGATATGGATCTACTTTTTCTCTCATATCGCCAGGTAAAAAACCTAATCTTTCACCTGCTTCAACAGCTGGCCTTGAAAGTATAATTTTTTCAATCTTTTTTTCCAATAACATCGTAAGAGCTACTGCTACAGCAAGAAAAGTTTTTCCTGTACCAGCGGGTCCTGCTGATATAATAACTTCACTTTGTTTTAAAGATCTAACGTAATTTTTTTGCTTTTCTGATCTTGGAATTACTGACTTTTTAGGTGTTTTTATTATATATTCAATATTTCTCTCTGAATTGATTTTTTCATCAATCATAAATTTATTTACAGACGAAAGTATATCCTTTTTTTCTATAGTTCTATTAATTTTAAACTGCTCCGTTAAAAATTTAATAGCATTTTTTATTAGTTCATTCTTTTTTAAATTGCCTTTTACCAATATTGAATTACCCCTAGAATAAATTTTAGTATCTGTGATTTTCTCAAGCTCTTTTATATTATTATTAAACTCGCCAACTACTCCTAGTAACATCTCATTACTTTGGAAAATTATACTTAGTGTATCATTTTCTGAATATACAAATTTAAGCTCGGAATTTAATTTTTTATAAGCAGTATTGTTCAAACTATGCAGCTCTCATATTATTTTGATCGATTATACCAAATAAACTATTTTGATTACAACTATCAATTTTAACTTTAATTATTTTTCCAATGTTTTTTTTATCACCTTTAAAAATAACGGAATTTAAGTACTTATTTCTACCAAATAATTTATTTTGTTGCTTAATTTCATTTTCTACAAGAACATCTACAGATTTATTTTGGAAAGATTTATTCATTTCCATTTGTTGAGAAAATAAAATCTGTTGTAAATTTTTAAGTCTATCCTTTGATATTTCATTATCAATTAACTGTAATTCAGAAGCTCTTGTTCCAGGCCTAGGGCTAAAAATAAATGAGTAAGAGTTAATAAATTTAATTTTTTTAATTAATCGGATCGTATCATTATAGTCCTCTTCTGTTTCACCTGGATATGCAATTATGAAATCGCTTGAGAGTTCTATTGATGAATTAATTTTCTTTAACTTATCATAAACATCTAAATACTGCTCAACTGTATGTTTCCTATTCATTAATTTTAAAATTTTATTAGATCCACTTTGAATAGGCAGATGTAAAAATGGCATTAATTTTTTACTTGTTGAATAACAATCGATCAAATCATCTGTCATATCTCTTGGATGTGATGTTGTATATCTTATTCTTTCTAATTCAGAAAATTTTTCTAATTCATTAATTAAGTTTGATATTTTATATATTTTTGAATTTTCCTCATGATGATAAGCATTTACGTTTTGACCTATTAACGTAATTTCTTTTACTCCATTTTTTATTAGATGCTCTGCTTCGTTAATAATTTTACTGAAAGGTCGTGAATATTCGGGCCCTCTTGTAAAAGGTACAACGCAAAAATGACAAAATTTATCACATCCCTCTTGTATAGTTAAAAATGAAGATACCTTGTTACTCGTATTTTTTATTTTATCAAAATACTCGAATTTTTGTATGGTATCAAAATCAATTTCTTCCCTCCTTTTTTTTTCTTTAAAATCCACCAATATTTCATTTATTTTATGATAGGACTGTGGACCAATAACAACATCAATATATGGTTCTCTTCTAAGCATCTCTTCATTTTCAGCTTGAGCAACACATCCTGCAACAATCATTATTGGTTTGTTTTTTTTTCTATACAATTTTTTAACTCTGCCTACTTCATGATAAACTTTCTCTTTAGCTTTATCTCTGATGTGGCAAGTATTTAAAATATAACAATTTGCTTCCTCGTGTTTATCTGTTTTTTTAAAACCTATTTTTTTTACTGAGTCATAAATACGATTGGAGTCATATTCATTCATTTGACAACCAAAAGTTTTAATAAAAATTTTTTTCTCCATTTATATTAGGATTTTTTTTTTATACCGTATAATTCTAATTTATGATCGACTAACTCGTAACCATACTTTTCTGCAACTTTTTTTTGTAACTCTTCAATTTCATTGTCAACAAATTCAATAATTTCTCCGGATTTAATATCTATAAGATGATCATGATGACCTTCGTTTAATTCTTCATATCTTGCTTTTCCACCTTTAAAATCATGTTTTGCTAAAATTCCACTTTCTTCAAAAAGTTTAACTGTTCTATATACTGTAGCAATACTTATTTTTGGATCAATTTTCGAAACTCTATTGTAAAGCTCATCAACATTGGGATGATCGTTTGAGTCTGACATTACTTTAGCTATGATCTTTCTTTGATCTGTAAGTTTAACCCCTTTTTTTTTACATTTAGTTTCAATTGTTGATGACATTTTTTTATTTTAACTCAAATAAAGTGGTTTAATCAAATTTTTTTTAATTTTATGTTTTTTACACAATTCAGGGATTTTATCGTATTTTATATTGTGAAATTGTGAAATTAAGGAAGAATTTTTAATAATTTGATTTTTTGCAGCCTTTGTAATGTGTATAAAATCTAGAAAACTGAAACAATATAAATCAATATTTTCTGAGACATGAAAGCCTTTAGCAACCGAAATAGAGCCTCTTACTCCAGCAAAACTTCCTGGACCCCTATTTACATAAATTCTGTTTAAATTTTTTGTTAACATTTTACTTTTATCTAATAAATCCTGAATTAAGATTACTAGTTTATCAAAATTATTTTTACTATTTTCATGCTTACTAGTATAAATATTTTTATTATTTTTTATGAGAGTTAGGAAAATTTTACTTGTTGTAGCATCAATTATCAAATCATTCATAATTTTATTTTTATTTATAACCAATTCTAAGGCAGATGAAAATAATATCAAATACTATTCTGAGGATTCAGGAATACTATCTTTGATGTATCATAGATTTAATGAAAATAAATATCCATCAACAAATATTAAAATGAATATTTTTAAGGAGCATATTGATCTTATTAAAAGTAAAAATTATGAATTCGAAAATCCAAAAAATTTTGATTTAAATTTTAAGAAACCAAAAGTAAAGAAAAAAATATTAATAACAATTGATGATGCTTTTGCCTCTTTTTATGAAAATGCCTGGCCTTTTTTAAAAAAAAATGAAATCCCATTTTTACTATTTGTATCAACCGAGCCGGTAGGTAAAAGAGGGTATATGACCTGGGAACAAATAAAAGAAGTTGAAAAAGAAAGTTTTGCTTTTATTGGAAATCACTCTCACTCTCACGAATATTTGTTAGATCTTGATTTTGATGATTTTAAAAAAGATATTGATTTATCAATAAAAATTTTTAATGAAAAGTTAGGATATAATCCTATCTTTTTTTCATATCCGTTTGGAGAATACAGCCTAGATCAAAAAAATTATCTAAAGAAAAAATTTAAATATGGTTTTGGTCAACACTCTGGAGTAATAGACTTTAATAAAGATTTTTTTGAACTTCCAAGATTTCCTATTAATGAAAAATATGGAGATTTAGAGCGATTTAACTTTTTGATAGACCTTTTGCCTTTGCAATTTAAAAATATAAGTCCAGAAGATAAATATATTCATAAAAATAATCCTCCGAAACTAGTTATAGATTTTTTTGAAAACCAGAAAAATCTTAAAAATATAAATTGTTTTTCTGATGAAGGAAATAAGTGGGAAAAATCTGACATTAAATTAGTAAAAAATAAATTAATTGTAACTTTTAGAGATAAATTTCTTTTTAGGAGAGGAAGAATAAATTGCTCCTTAAATGATACAGATGGTTGGAGATGGTTTGGTTTGCAATTTTCTGTTAATTTAAATTAAGCTTTTAAGTTTTTTACTAGATGGTAGTAACTTTGCGTCATCAAATTCTATTAGGTTGTTTTGCTTTATTATCTGTTTTAAAATTTTTACATACTCTTTTCCAGTTTCTGCGTATTTATGAAGGTAATTTGAAAGAATCAAACTATCCAACTTCATTTTATTGTCTCTCAATTCTGCTCTAGCTAGCCTAAAATCTTTATAGCTTGAATGGGTATTCAAGTTTCTTTGGTAAGCTCTTACTGAAGATTTTAATATTTTAAATTTCATAACTTTATGTGTTGTATCGTCATCGGCACCTGCTGGTTTTATGCCTTCACCAGACCAAGTCCATTGGCCGAATAGTGCATTTCCTTCTAGCGCAAATCTTGATGTTCCCCATCCTGTTTCTTTGGCAGCTTGTGCAATGGCTAAAGATACTGGTATCTCATCCATTCTTATTTTTAAAGTTGATAAATCTTTGTTAGATACACCATATTGTTTAAATTTTAAATTTAACCAATTTTTTTCTGAGGTTGTATTTTTATTTTTATTTAAAATTGCAAATAGTTTTCTTCTATCTAACTTTATTCTATTATTTTCCTCCAAAATAAGAGGTAATATTATTTTTATAAATAAGTTCTTCTTTCTTTTTGAACTTTCAATCATTTTCATTTCTTCTGGTAGTAATGACAAAGTTATAGGTTTGACTAATTTTGTTTTTCTAACATCTTTAAGATTATAATCTGTATCCTTAAAGAGTTGCTCTATTGTTGATGCATTTAGTCTTATAGTATCAGTTGGTAAATGATCAAATTTAAATACATCTTCATATAAGTTTTTTAAATTTAAAACTTCACCTTCATCAGGGTTTACATCTAAAGGTTGTCCTTTTAAAACTTTTTCTAGATTAGTTTTAGATTTATTTTCTATTTCTACAGAAGTTAACATTGTATTTTTTTGAAATTCAATAATTGATGGAAGAAAGTAGAAAAATAAAATAATAAGAGAACTTGCAAATGATGTATAGTACAAGCTTTTAAAATTTTTATTTAAAAATTTTATTTGATTTTTTTTTAAGTTAATTGAAGCTCTTCTATTTAAAACCTTGCTTATAATTTCTTTAAAAATAATTTTTTTTTTATTCATTTCTAAACTGCCTCAACTACTTTTACCTCTGGAATGTAATGTTTCAACAAGTTTTCTACACCTTGTTTTAAAGTCATAGTAGAACTAGGACATCCAGAACAGCTTCCTTGCAACTCTACAGTGACTACCCCGTCTTTAAATTCTTTAAATTTGATATCTCCTCCGTCTCTTGCAACCGCGGGTCTGATCTTTGAATCTAATACTTTAATTATCTGTTTTTCTATTTCTTTAAATTCTTTTTTATCTTTGCTTTCAATATTTTCATCATAAATAAAATCTTTTCCCTCAGAGTAAAATTCTCCTATCAAAGATTTAGCTATATGTTTTATATCTTCCCAATCAGTGCTTTGCTCTTTGTTAATTGATAAAAAATCTTTTCCTAAAAAAACTCCTGTTACACCATTTATTGATAATAAATTTTTAACTAAATCGTTATTAATCTGATTTTTTTTTGTAATTTCAATTTGTCCACTATTAGATACTATTTTTCCAGGAATAAATTTTAATGAGTTTGGATTTGGCGTTGTTTCAGTTTGTACAAACATTTTTTTAATATAATAATTTATTTTCAAAATCCCATAATTTTTTTCATTTCTTTAATTTTTTTTGATGCAAATTCATTGGCTTTTTCAGAACCCTCATACAAAATACCATCTAAATGCTTTTGATCGTTTAACAATTTATTGATTTCTTTTGAGATTGGTTCAATTTTTTCAATCAATAAATTAGTAAGTTTTTCCTTAAAAATAGAAAAATTTTTTCCACTAAATTCATTTATAGACTTTTCAATAGTTTGACTTGATAAGCTTGAAAAAATACCTAATAAATTCAATACCTCAGGTCTATTTTTTAATTCTTCATTTTCATTTGGCATCGGTAATATATCTGTTTTAGCTTTTTTGATTTTATTTATTATTTTATCTTTATCATCCATAAGATTTATTCTACTAAAATCTGATGGGTCTGATTTGCTCATTTTTTTTGTACCATCCTTAAGGCTCATAATTCTAGAAAAATTTTTTTGAATTAATGGTTCAGGAACTTTAAAAAAATTAGAAATCCCAAAATCATTATTAAACCTCTGAGCAATATCTCTACATAATTCGAGATGCTGCTTTTGATCATCTCCAACTGGCACATGAGTAGTGTCATAAAGTAATATGTCAGCAGCCATTAAAACTGGGTAAGCATAAAGACCAATACTTGCTTTTTCTTTGTCCTTACCTGCTTTTTCCTTAAATTGTGTCATTCTATTTAGCCAACCCATTCTTGCAATACAGCTTAAAATCCATGCGCCTTCAGAATGAGCTGAAACAGATGATTGATTAAAAATAATACTTTTTTTTGAGTCCAATCCGCTCGCAATAAAGACTGCCAAAGTTTCTCTTATACTTTTTCTAAGCTCCTTGGGATCTTGTTTAACTGTTATCGCATGTAGATCAACAATACAGTAAATACAATCAGTATTTTTTTCATTTTGCAGTTCAACAAAGTTTTTTATAGCACCTAAATAATTACCTAGATGTAAATTACCAGAGGGCTGAACACCAGAAAAAATTTTTTTTGACATCAGCTTAATACTTTAAATTAATATCACTAATTTTGAAAGCCTTGATAAAATAAGCAATTAATAAATAAGAAATAAGTCCAGCTATCACAATTCCTACAAGGAATATTGATTTAAGACTTTCATTGTAGGAAAGATTCGTTTTAAAATAAAAGAGTAAATAATAAACTATAATACTCATAATAACTGATGAAAATAATATTTTTAAAAAATTAGAAATAAAGACTAAATTAAAGGTAAAAAAATTATCTTTTTTTAAAAAAATAAAAAGCAATATACAATTTAACCACGACGAAATACTTGTTGCTATAGGTATAATTATAAATCCGAGCTTATTGAAAAAAATAACACTTATTAAAATATTTAAAAAAACTGAAACTAATGAAATATAAAATGGTAATTTAGTATTTTGTCTTGCAAAATAAAAGCTTGAAAAAACTTTTATTAATGAAAAGGCTGGAAGGCCAAATGCAAAACAAAAAAGTGCTTTTGATGAATTTTTAACCGATGACTCATCAAATGTCCCATAGCCAAATAGAGCGGATATAATTTCTTCTGAAGCAATCAACAAAGCAATAGATGCTGGTAGACTTAAAAATAAACTAAATTCTAGAGCCTTATTTTGTAACAATGTTATTTTTTCATTATCATTAACATTAACATGCCTAGAAAGTTGAGGAAGAATTACCGTACCTATCGCGATCCCAGCAATAGCAAGATTAATTTGGTATATCCTATCTGCGTAATATAAATAAGAAACAGCTCCAGCTTGAAAAGAAGCTATAATTGTTCCAACTAAAATATTTATTTGGGTTACACCAGATGAAAAAATACTCGGTAGTAATTTAGAAAAAAAACTTTTAATTTTTCCGTCAATTGAAAATTTGAAATTTATTTTTGGTACATAAAAATTTTTAACATAAATGTATAAGTAAATAAATTGAGCAATGCCGGCTAAAGTTACAGCGTATGATAAATAGTAAACAAGTTTATCGCCTAGAAAATTTCCATAAAATAATACAGATATTAAAAAAAAATTAAGAATTATCGGAGCTGCAGCAGCAGCTGCAAATCTATTATGTGAGTTCATTATTGCTGAAAAAAATGATGCCAAACATATAAAAAATAAGAATGGAAAAGTAAACCTAGTTAAATCTACCGCTAAATTCATTTTTTCTTGGCTTCCACTAAATCCTGGTGCAATTAGAAAAACAAAATATGGCATGAAAATTTCAATAATTAAAACAAGAAAAAATAAACCTAAAATAAGTAAGCTAAAAACATTTGTTGTAAATTTTTCAGCAAAATCTTTTCCATTTGATAACTCTGATGTGTAACTTGGTACAAATGCTGCGTTAAAAGTTCCTTCTGAAAATAATCTTCGAAATGTATTTGGAATTCTAAAAGCAACAAAAAATGCATCAGCCAAAGGACCAGCACCAAGAAATATCGCTATCAAAATATCTCTTAAATATCCAAGTATTCTACTAACTATAGTAAAAAAACTAAATGTGCCTGTTGACTTAATAAGGTTCATAAATCATATTAGTCTTAAAATTGCTCTATTTGTATATCTAATTATTGTAAATGAAAAAAACAAAAATTGACCATTACACAGATAAAGAAGCTTTAGACTTTCATAATAGCAATAAATCAGGCAAGATTGAGATTGTTTCCTCTAAACCTATGACAACAAAGAGGGACTTGGCTTTAGCGTACTCTCCAGGTGTTGCTGCTCCAGTAAGGGAAATTTCGAAAAATCCTGATGCAGCTTATGACTATACAACTAAAGGAAATTTGGTAGCAGTAATAAGTAATGGTTCTGCTGTACTTGGAATGGGAAATTTAGGTGCACTAGCCTCGAAACCTGTTATGGAGGGAAAAGCTGTATTATTTAAAAGATTTGCTGATATTAACTCAATCGATATTGAAATCGACTCGTCTAATACAGACGATATAATTAAAAGCATCAAAAGTATTGCAAATAGTTTTGGTGGAATCAACCTAGAGGATATTGCTGCACCAGATTGTTTCATAATTGAGAAAAAGTTAAAAGAAATTTTGGATATACCAGTATTTCACGACGATCAACATGGAACAGCGATAATAACAACAGCAGCATTGATTAATGCTCTCGATATATCAAAAAAAACTATAAAAAAAATTAAAGTAGTCGTAAATGGGGCTGGAGCATCTGCTATAGCATGTACAAATCTTTTAAAAAAAACAGGTATACCTAACAAAAATATAACAATGCTTGATAGTAAAGGTGTACTGTACAAAGGTAGAGATAATTTAAATCAATGGAAATCTGAACATGCGATTGAAACAAAAGATAGAACCCTAGATGATGCAATAAAAAATGCCGATGTTTTTTTAGGATTATCCTCAAAAAGTATTTTGTCAAAAAAAATGGTAAAAAAGATGGCAAAAAATCCAATTATATTTGCTTGTGCAAATCCAGATCCTGAAATTACACCTGAGGAAGTTGAAGAGGTTCGTAATGATGCAATAGTGGCAACTGGAAGATCAGATTATCCAAATCAAGTAAATAATTTAATTGGATTTCCATATATTTTTAGAGGAGCTTTAGATGTAAGAGCTAAAACAATTAATGAAGATATGAAAATAGCAGCAGCTAAAGCTATTGCAGAACTTGCAAGAGAAGATGTGCCAGATGAAGTGGTGGCTGCGATGGGAGGCGAACGACCGAAGTATGGAAGAGAATATATTATTCCATCAACTTTTGATCCAAGATTAATTTGTGAAATACCTACAGCAGTTGCAAAAGCTGCTATTAAAAGTGGTGTTGCAAGAAAGAAAATAAATGATTTTGAGATTTATAAAGAACAACTAAAACAAAGGCTCGATCCATCAGTAACAATCATGCAGGGTATAAATAATCAAATTAAAAAAAATCAAAAAAAAATTGTTTTTGCAGATGGTGAAGATGAAAATACTTTAAAAGCTGCAATAGCTTTTAAAAATAGTAAGTTTGGTATACCTATACTTGTTGGTAAAAAAGAAAAAATAAAAGAACAACTTAAAAATATTGGATATAGCGAAAATTTAGATATCGAAATAGTTAATTCAACTGACAAACAAAAAAGAGAAAAATACGCAAATTATTTATTTAAAAAACTGCAACGAAAAGAAGGTTTACTAGAACGAGACTGCGATAGAATGATAAGGAACGATAGAGTTATTTGGACTTCCTGTATGGTTTCATGTGGTGACGCCGATGGAGCGGTAACAGGAAATACACGAAAATATGCTACTTCATTAGAAAAGATCAACAAAGTAATTGATGCAAGGCCAGGTGAAATAATGTTTGGTTTAAATATGATTGTAAATAGAGGAAAAACAGTATTTGTTGGAGATACAAGTGTTAATGAATATCCTACCTCCGTTCAGCTTGCAGAAATAGCTATTTCTTCTGCAAGAGTTGTAAGATTGTTCGGATTTGACCCTAAAGTTGCATTTGTTTCTCATTCTACATTTGGACAACCCGCAACAAGTAGAACAAAACATATAAGAGATGCAGTGGAAATTTTACAAGAGAGAAAAGTTGATTTTCAATTTGATGGGGATATGCAGCCCGATGTGGCTTTGAATGAAGAATATAAAGAACTTTATTCTTTTTCAGGAATTGTAGGAAATGCAAATATATTAATTATGCCTGGACAACACAGTGCAGCAATATCTTACAAAATGATGAAAGAATTAGGAGGTGCTAAAGTTATAGGGCCACTTTTAATTGGATTAGGACAACCAATAGAAATTGCACCATTAAGATCCTCTACATCAGATATACTAAATTTAGCATCGGTCGCCGCGTATTCTGCTGGGGTTATTAATTATGGGAAAAAAAATTAATCCTTCTGAATTCTTAAATCTTCTACTAAAAAAATACTAGCTATAACTTTTTCAACGTCTAATATGCTTTTTGCTTCATCTATAACTTCTTGCCTTTCCTCATCATTTAATGCGATCCCATAAATAAAGATTTTTTTTTTGTATGTATCAATATTATAATTTGTTGCTTTTATACTTTTACTTAAAATCATAGCAGTTCTTAGTTGTGAAGTTATTAATAAATCTTTAGCTGATTGTTTAAAATTAAATTCATCTTTGATCTTAATATCATTTCTTACAGATCTTACTCCTTCAGTTTCCCATGCAATTTTAGTGATTTGAAGTTTTTCCTCAGGATCGTTAACTTTCCCTGTTAAAAAAATTCTCCCATCTAAAACTTTGGTATTTATTGATAAAATATAATTCTTGTTCATCATGATCAATCTAGCAGCTACATTTTTTTGCATTATAGAGTCGTCTATTTGTGTGCCTAAAGATCTTGGATCCAAAGCAACACTGACACCTGTACCAAAAACTCCTCTAGAGCCAGTGCCTGCGCATGAGGTTAAAATTAAAAACATAAGAAATATTAATATTAAATTATTTTTCATTCTTTAATTTTAAACAGTAATTATAAATTTCTTTTTTTGAAATATTGGTATTTAAGCTGAAAGATTTTGTAATATCTTTAATTGTCGAATTTTTTATCATTTTTTTAATATATTTTTTATCTGATTCGCTTAATTTATTCGAAATGTTTTTATTATTATATTTTTCTGAAATAACAATTGTTAGCTCTCCTTTTAGTTCCTTTTCAAATGGTTTTAGTTCCTCAATTTTACATCTAATAAATTCTTCATAAATCTTGGAAATTTCTCTAGCAATAAGAATTTCTCTATCATCTAGAAAATTTTTTAAAGTTTCAATTATTTTATTAAACTTTTTTGATGATATAAAAAATACAATTGAGCAACCTAGCTTAGAAATTGTTTCAAGTTGATTAAGAATTTCTTTCCTTTTTTCTGGAAAAAAACCAAAAAAATAATATTTATCAGAAAAACCACTTATCGATACTGCAGACGTAACTGCGGAGGGGCCTGGTATTGGATATATTTCTAAATTATTTTTAATACACTCTTTTATTAAAATTCTTCCTGGATCAGAGATGGCGGGGGTTCCAGCATCTGAAATTAATGAAACTTTTTTGTTTAGTTTCAAAATTTCAATTATTTTTTTTAAATTTTTTGTTTCATTAAACTTATGATTTGGAATCAAATTTGATCTAATTTTATACTTATTTAGCAATTTTTTTGAAATCCTGGTATCCTCACAAAGAATATAGTCAGAATTTTTAAGTACTTCTATTGCTCTAAAAGTAATATCTGTTAGATTTCCGATAGGCGTTGAAACTAAGTATAAACCGCTTTTTAAATTTTTTAGGTTTATCTCTTTTTGAGGAATCATTAAAAATTAAACAATATAATAAAAATATTAAAATGAAAATGTTTGTAAGATTTATCTTTATCTCAGTGATATTTTTTTATTCATTTTCTACTTGTTTGTTTGCTCAAAATAAAATCAAATTAGGGTTGCTAGTACCAATAACTGGCGAATTTAGTGAAATAGGACAGTCAATAATTAAATCAACTTTATTAGCTATCAATAAAATTGATAGTCCGTTAATCGAAATAATTCCAAAGGATACAGAGTCAGACCCGGAAGTTACTTACAGAAAAGCTAAAGAACTTAAGGAGTTAGGAGTTAATATTGTAATTGGTCCAGTTTTTAATAAAAATTTAAATAAATTAGAAGATTTAGATGATATGATTTTTTTATCATTAACAAATAAAATTATCGATAATCCAAAAAATATTATAAGTACTGGAATTAATGCTGGATCTCAACTAAACACTATTTTAAAATTTCAAGAAGATAGCAATCTCACAAAAACAATATTTTTAGTACCAAATAAAAGCTATAAAGTTGAAATTCAAAAAGCGATCAAAAGTTCAAAAATAAAAACTTTTAAAGTTCATTATTATGATTCTGATCCAACTAAACTTACTAAACAAATTGAAAAAATTACCAAATATTCTCAAAGAAAACAGAATATAAAAGATGAAATCAACAGGCTCGAGATTTCTGATGATCCAAATAAAGAAAAAAAAATTAAGATTTTGGAGAAAAGAGATACTTTAGGAAAAATTGGATTTGACTCTGTGATAATTGCTGATTTTGATGAAAGTTTAAAAAGTATAACAACGTCATTAATTTATACGGATGTTAAGCCTGTAGATACTTATTTTATAACTTTAAATCAATGGTTCGATGAATCATTGTTGAAAGAAACGAGCTACCAACCAATATATTATCCATCTGTTAATAAAAAAAACTACGATGAATTTGTAGAATTATATTTTAATAAATTTCATCATTACCCAAATCAATTATCATTTCTCAGTTATGATTTAGTCGGACTAGTTTATTATTTAATTTTACAAAATAACTGGAACATAGATGAAAAAATTTTTTTAAAAAAAAATAAATTTAAAGGAAAAGTGGGAATTTTTGAAATTAAAGATAAAAAAATTAACCATGTTTTGAACTTTTATAAAATTGAAAATAATACTATTAAAAAAATTTTTTAATTTTTTTATAGGCATTATATCTATGATCAATCTTATACTTTTTACTTGGTTTCATTTGACCAAAAGTAATCTTACTCTTTTTTGGTATAAAAATAGGGTCATACCCAAATCCATTATTTCCTTTTTTTTCCTTTGATATAAAGCCCTCAACTTTTCCTAATGATTTTACTTTTTTTCCTCCAGGCCAATAAATTGTTAATGCACATACAAACCTGGCTTTAATTTTTTTAACTTTCCATTTTTTATCTTTTTTATAAAGTTCTCTAAAAACTCTTAATATGGCTTTATTGAAGTTTTGATTTTTTCCACCCCATCTTGAAGAAAAAATTCCAGGTTTTTTTTTTAATAGATCAATTTCAAGGCCAGAATCATCTGCCAAACAAATCATATTAGTTTTTTTTGAAAAAAATTTAGCCTTAATGAGTGAATTTTGTAAAAAAGTTTTTCCATTTTCTCTAGGACTTTTTAACTTAAAGTATTTAGTTGAAAAAATTTTTGTTCTTTTGGGTAATAAATCCTTAATTTCTCTAAGTTTTCCACTATTATTAGTGCCAATTAGTAGTTTATTTATTTTTTTATTATACATCTAGCAATTATTAAATTTCTTACCATATAAGTCTTAATGGAAAAAGATCAAAACACTGAAACTGAGAATAAAATTAATAAAGAAGATAATCAAACTAAAGCCTCAGATGATATTCAACAAAAACCAGATAAAGAATTGTCTTCTGAAGAAAAAGTAAAAGAGTTGGAAGACAAACTTACTAGAACTTTTGCCGAAATGGAAAATCAAAGAAGAAGATATGAAAAAGAAAAGGATGAGGCTTTTGATTATGGAGGTTTTTCATTTGCAAGAGAAACGTTAAATCTTGTAGATAATCTTGAAAGGGCTAAACAATCTCTAAAGAATGATGAAAGTTTAAGTAATACTAAAAATCTAGATAAAACTCTTGAGCATTTAGAAATACTAAACAAAGATTTATTATCTATTTTTAAAAAAAATAACATTGAACCTATTGCTTCAATAAATAGAAAGCTTGACCCAAACTACCACCAAGCAATGATTGAAATAGAAGATAATGAAAAAGAACCAGGTACAATAATACAAGAAATTCAAAAAGGTTTTACAATGAAAGATAGATTGCTAAGGCCTGCTTTAGTTGGAGTTTCAAAAAAAGACGAGAAAAAAGAAAATAAGAATGAAGAAGACAAAAAAGATGAGAAAAACATGGAAAAAAGCAACAAAAATGACCAGTAAATTAGCTTGTAGATTAAAAATTAACACTTATATGAACCCTGTTATTTAATAAATATGAGCAAAGTAATAGGAATAGATTTAGGAACTACGAATTCTTGTGTCGCTATAATGGAAGGGACACAAGCTAAGGTCTTGGAAAATGCAGAGGGTGCTAGAACAACTCCTTCGGTAGTTGCTTTCACAGAGAATGATGAAAAATTAATTGGACAGCCTGCAAAAAGACAAGCAGTAACCAATCCTCAAAATACAATTTTTGCAGTAAAAAGATTAATTGGAAGAAATTTTGAAGATCCGTCAGTAAAAAAAGATGTGGATTCTGCTCCTTTCAAAATAGTTAATTCTGATAAAGGTGATGCATGGATTGAAGCTAAAGGCCAAAAATATTCACCATCACAAATATCAGCTTTTATTTTACAAAAAATGAAAGAAACAGCTGAAAAATATTTAGGTCAAGAAGTTATAAAGGCGGTAATTACTGTACCTGCATATTTTAACGATGCGCAAAGACAAGCCACAAAAGATGCAGGCAAAATTGCAGGATTAGAAGTATTAAGAATTATAAATGAGCCAACTGCAGCCTCTTTGGCTTATGGTTTAGATAAAAAAGCAAACAAAAAAATAGCAGTATATGACTTGGGTGGAGGTACTTTTGATGTTTCTATACTTGAGCTAGGAGATGGTGTATTTGAAGTAAAATCTACAAATGGTGATACCTTTTTAGGTGGTGAAGATTTTGACAATACCATTGTTGATTATTTAGTTGCAGAGTTTAAAAAAGATAATGGTATAGATTTAAAATCAGATAAATTAGCTCTTCAAAGATTAAAAGAAGCGGCTGAAAAAGCTAAAATTGAACTATCTTCTGCAGAGCAAACAGATGTAAATTTACCATTTATAACAGCTGACAAAACTGGTCCAAAACATATAAATTTAAAGATGACAAGAGCAAAATTAGAGGCTCTAGTAGAAGATTTAATTAACAAAACTCTTCAACCATGTAAAACTGCATTAAAAGATGCTGGTTTAACTGCAAATGATATAAATGAAATTGTAATGGTTGGTGGAATGACAAGGATGCCAAAAGTCGTTGAAACTGTAAAAAACTTTTTTGGTAAAGACCCTAATAAAAGTGTTAATCCAGATGAAGTAGTTGCAATGGGTGCAGCTATACAGGCCGGAGTTTTGCAGGGAGATGTAAAAGATGTTCTTCTTCTTGATGTTACTCCTCTTTCTTTAGGTATTGAAACTTTAGGTGGTGTATCTACAAAATTAATCGATAAAAACACGACAATTCCAACTAAAAAAAGTCAAGTTTTCTCAACGGCTGAGGATAACCAGCCAGCAGTATCTATAAGAGTATTGCAGGGTGAAAGAGAGATGGCAGCAGATAATAAAATTTTAGGAAATTTTGAGCTTGTAGGAATAGCTCCAGCACCAAGAGGCGTTCCTCAAATCGAAGTAACTTTTGATATTGATGCAAATGGTATTGTTAATGTTTCTGCTAAAGATAAAGGAACTGGCAAAGAACAAAAAATTCAAATTCAAGCCTCTGGTGGATTAAGTGAAGAAGAAATTAATAAAATGGTAAAAGAGGCTGAGTCTAATAAGGAAGCAGATAAGAAAAAAAGAGAGGCTGTCGATGCAAGAAACCAGGCCGATACTCTCTTACACTCAACTGAGAAAAATTTAAAGGAGCATGGGGCTAAAGTTTCAGAAGCTGACAAAAAAACTATTGAAACAGCATCAGCAAATTTGAGAAACTCTCTTAAAGGAACTGATATTGAGGATATTAAAAAGAAAACTCAAGATTTAGTTCAAGCTTCAATGAAATTGGGTGAAGCAATTTATAAATCTCAACAAAGTGCTAAGCCAAGTGATGCACCAAAAGACACAAACCAAGAAGGAAAAAAAGACGATAACGTTGTTGATGCAGACTTTGAAGAAGTAAAAGACGAGAATAAAGAAAAAAGCGCCTAGACTATCAACTACTTGTCTATAATTAGTTATGGCAAAAAGAGATTACTATGACGTCTTAGGTGTAGAAAAAAGCTCTTCAGCAGATCAAATTAAGTCAGCTTATAGAAAATTAGCTGTAAAATATCACCCCGATAAAAATAAAGGAGACAAGGCAGCTGAAGAAAAGTTTAAAGAAGCCTCCGAGGCTTACCATGTCCTATCTAATACCGAAAGAAAACAAAACTACGATAATTTTGGTCATGCAGCTTTTGATAATGGTGGCGCTGGCAGAGGAGGATTTGGTAATTTTGATTTTTCCAGTCATTTTTCAGATATTTTTGAAGATTTCTTTGGTGATGGTTTTGGTGGAGGAAGAAGGAGTAGGAGATCAAATAATAGAGGTTCAGATCTTAGGTATGATCTTTCAATAACCTTAGAGGAAGCTTATACCGGAAAAAAACAAGATATAAAATTTTCTACCTCAGAAAAATGTGAAACTTGTAAAGGGAGTGGTTCAAAACCTGGGCACGAGGTTGGATCCTGTTCAATGTGTGGAGGACATGGACAAGTCAGATCAAATCAAGGTTTTTTTACTGTTCAACAAACTTGTCCTCAATGTTCAGGTAGTGGTGAAGAAATTACAAATCCATGTTCCAGTTGCAGTGGTCAAGGAAAAAAACAAACTTCCAAAAGATTATCTGTCACAATACCAAAAGGTGTCGACGATGGCACTAGAATTAGATTAACAGGAAAAGGTGAAGCTGGATCAAGAGGTGGTAGTAACGGCGACCTTTACTTGTTCATAAACGTTTATTCTCACGAACTATTTAAAAGGTCAGATGAAAATTTATTTTTTGAATGTCCAATATCAATTGCAGACGCAGCTTTAGGAACTTCAATAGAAATCCCAACAATTGATGGTGGAAAAGCAAAAATTAAAATTCCAGCTGGCACCCAAAGTGGTAAACAGTTTAGATTAAAAGCTAAAGGTATGCCTTATATGAGAGGTAGTGGAAATGGAGATTTATATATACAAGTTAGCACTGAAGTTCCAGTTTCCCTTAATAGAGAACAGAAAGAATTGCTCGAAAAATTCAGAAAAATTGAGAATGAAAAATCAAATCCAAGTATTAAAAAATTTTTTCAAAAAGCTAAAAGTTTTTGGAAAAGTTAGGAATATCTATGGAAGAAATAGTCCCTGCGATATCTCTCATAGCTATTTTAATTTTAGTTCTGCCAGCTTTCTTAAATACTAACTCTAAATTAAAAATATTTTTAAAAAATTTTTCTGTTTGGTTGGTCATTATTTTAA
Source organism: uncultured Pelagibacteraceae bacterium (assembly GCA_902618855.1). Classification (GTDB taxonomy): domain Bacteria; phylum Pseudomonadota; class Alphaproteobacteria; order Pelagibacterales; family Pelagibacteraceae; genus Pelagibacter. The sequence continues at coordinate 44,427 of CACNCD010000006.1, forward strand.
TAATTACTGCAATTTCATATATTTTGTTTTAAGAAATTTAGATGTTTTATTAGAAAGTTTAAAAAAATAGTTGTTATTATAATAATCAAAAATAGATCCAATGAATATTTAAAAAAAATAAATATATGATTTATATCTTTAAATTTTTGACTCATATAGATGTATGTAATGGGTATAGAAACCAAAAATTTAAAAATTAATAGGTAAAAAAACAACGAACAAAAGTCATATTTTGTATATGACATTTTCATTTTTAAAACCCAAGGCATCAATCCTATAAAAAAAATTTCTCTATATGCATAATTTTGAAAAGAAAAATAGCAAATTAAAATTAAAATTGATGAGAGAATGAAAATTCTATCTTCAAAAAAATTATAATCCAAACTATAATTTTTTTCCTTTAAGAAAAATTTTATTTTTATAAAAAGATAAATAATTGGGCCTCCTAAAAATAATAAAAAAATTAGAATACTTAAGAATTTGTTGTTAATAAAAAAGTAAGTAGCTTTATAAAATTTCATTGTTCCTATTAATGAAAAATCATAAATACCTCCTGATGTATATTGAGCTCGGTTTGAAAAAATTTTTGAAATTTGCTCACTTTCATAAAAAAAAATTAATAATATCAAACTAATAAAAATTGATAGATTTATAATTATTTTTTTTAGATTTTTTTCAAAAAAAAGTTTTATTACCAAAACTATCGGATAGAATTTAGAAATCGTAGTAACAATTAATATTACTAGACTTAAAGCTTGATTTTTATAGTAAGCAAGCAAAACAACAAATATAAAAATTAAAATATCATTATTTGCTCTTTCTATTGCTAACATAACAGGAAAACTAAATAATATTAATATAGTAGAGATATAAGCTGTTGAGTTTTTAAAGCGAAAAATGGAAAGAATACAAACAATAAAAATATAATTGATCATTATTGGAAAAATTTCAAAATAAAAGAATTTAAATTTTTCTACAAAAGGTAAACGTAAAAAAATTTCTCCATATACATGTTTTCTTCCCCAAATATCACAAGGATTATTTAAGTATACATCATAACCTAATTCTTCACATAAATTAGCTCCTACTATCACCTTCCAATCAGCAAATTGATATATATTGCCATTATAAATCATTGGCGCAACTGTGGGATAAACTAAGAAATTTGAAATTAAAAAATAATAACAAAATGAAACAAATAATGATAAAATAAAAACTGAAATAATTTGTTTTTTATCAATCATTATAATATTTTTTAACTTATATTAATTTTATGATTTAATCAGTAAAAATGAAAAAGATTAGTTTAGCTATTACAGGATGCATGGGAAGGATGGGTCAACAGATTATAAAATCTATAAGATCAGATAAAGATTTTAAATTAGTAACCCTTACAGAAAATAGAAAAATAAGTAAAAAAATTAATGGTATTAAACCAAGTCTTAATACTGAAAAAGCTTTTAAAAATGTAGATTTAATAATTGATTTTACAGTTCCAAAATGCACTTTTGAAGTTCTTAAAATTGCATCTAAGCTTAAAAAAAGAGTAGTTATTGGGACAACTGGATTTACAAAAAAACAAGAAAATTTGATCAAAACATTTTCTAGAAAAATACCAATTCTTAAAGCAGGTAATATGAGCTTAGGTATTAACTTATTAATGTATTTGACTGAAATTACCTCAAAATCATTAGGGAATAGTTTTTTAAGCAAGGTGTTTGAAATTCATCATAAACATAAAAAAGATCATCCTTCAGGAACTGCATTGATGCTTGGCAAGGGAATTGCTGTTGGTAAAAATAAAAATTTTTACAAATTAATTGGTAAAAAATTTTTAAATAAAAAATCATTTCCTTATGGCAAAAAAATTAATTTTAATTCATTAAGAAAAGGTGAAGTTATAGGCGAACATGAAGTAACTTTCTCAAGTGGAAAGGAAATAATTACACTTAATCATGAAGCTTTTGATAGAGCTCTTTATTCTGAAGGTGCTTTTACAGCCGCTAAATGGTTAATGAAAAAAAAACCAGGACTTTATTCTATGAGAGATGTTTTAAATTTTAAATGATTTATTAATGGACGAAATTCAAAGAGCAAAGATTGTTCTAAAAATTCTTAATAAAACATATCCCAGAACTCCAATTCCTCTAAAACATAAAAACATATTTACACTATTAATATCAGTTCTCCTATCAGCGCAATGTACGGACTTAAATGTAAATAATGTTACAAAAAATATTTATCCAAAATATTATAAACCTGCACATTTCGTAAAATTGGGCAGAAAAAAAATAGAAAGATTAATAAGAAGTATTGGAATATTTAGGATTAAAGCAAAAAGTGTTTATAACTTATCAAAAACTCTTGTTGAAAAATATAAAGGCAAAGTTCCAAAAACATTTGAGGAGTTAGAAGAGTTACCAGGGGTTGGTCATAAGACAGCGAGCGTAGTTATGTCTCAAGGTTTTGGTCTCCCAGCTTTTCCAGTAGATACGCATATACACAGACTTGCTCAAAGATGGGGTTTAACCAATGGAAAAAATGTCGTTCAAACAGAAAAGGATTTAAAACGATTATTTCCAAAAAAATATTGGAATAAACTACATCTTCAAATAATTTATTATGGAAGAGAATATTGTAAAGCTCGAGAATGTTACGGAATTACTTGTAAAATTTGTACTAGTTGTTATCCTAATAGAAAAAAACCATTTAAAACTAAAAAAGCTTAATATGAAAATTTTAGGAATAGGAAATGCAATTGTTGATGTAATTTGTAAAGTTGAAGACAAATTTATAGCGGATAATGAACTTACAAAAAGTACAATGAAATTAATTTTTGATGAAAATGAGTTTAAAAAATTATTATCTAATCTTAAAATAGAAAAAACTGTATCAGGAGGATCTGTTGCAAACTCTATAGTTGGTCTATCACAGCTTGGAAATAAAGTAGGATTTATTGGAAAGATATGTGATGATGATTTAGGAAGTAAATATGAAGAGGGTTTAAAAAACGAAAATGTAGAGTATTTCTATACTAAAAAGAAGGAAGAACTGCCAACTGGTACTTGTTTAATATTAGTAACTCCAGATTCTGAAAGAACCATGTGTACCTTTTTAGGAACGGCTGGAAAAATTAATCAAAATGACGTGAATGCAGATGTTATTAAAAAAAGTGAAATAATTCTTCTAGAGGGATATTTATGGGATGAAGGTGATCCAAAAAAGGCTTTTGAAAAAGCAATAAATAATGCAAATAAAGTAGCTATGTCATTATCTGATCAGTTTTGCGTTGATCGACATAAACCACATTTTTTAGAATTAGTTAAAAATAAATTAGATATTACCTTTGCAAACGAGCAAGAAATAATGTCACTTATTGATGCAAAAAATTTTGATGAAGTGGTAAGTTTTGCTAAGAAACTTGGAAAAATTTTAGTTATAACTAGAGGCGAAAAGGGTGCAATTGCAATAAACGGTAATGATGTTGCAGAATGTGGAATAAAAGAAGGTCTTAAAGTTGTTGATCTAACAGGTGCAGGGGATTTATTTGCTGCTGGATTTTTACATGGACATACAAATAAGAGTGGATTGAGCGAATGTCTTCAAAAAGGTACGGAGATGTCATCTAAAGTTATCCAACAAATTGGGGCAAGGCTGTAAGGCTACTTCTTCTTTCTTTTGAAGCTACCTTTTCCTTTTTTTGGTTTAACAACTCTTGTCCTATATTTTTGGGATCTTAATTCCCTTGCAACAAAATTTTTCTTTTTCATTTAATTGAATAACCATCTTTATAACTCAAAATAAAATTTTGATCATTAAATTGATCTTTAATTTTTTTTCTTAATCTATAAATATGAGTTTCAACAGTATGGGTTTCAAGATCTGAGGAATAATGCCATATTTCTTTCTGCAAAATATCAATTGTCCTCGGTTCAGTTTGATTCTTCAGGAAAAGTATTATGTCTATTTCTCTTTCTGTTAGCTTTAACTCATTACTATTTTTTGAAATTATCCTTGAGTTAAAATTTAAATTATAATCTTTAATTCTTATTTTTGATTGATGATCATATTTTTGTTTAATTAACTGAATATTTATTTTATCAATTAATTTATTTAATTGAATTGGAAAGTTATCAAAAACTAAAATATTTCTTTTATCAATATTTACAGATGCAGATTTAAATCTTACATTTGAATTGGTTATAATAGTAGATTTACTTAAACTATTATTTTTATTTAGATCTTTTAAAAATTCTTCCTCTGTAGGATAATTTTGTATATCAAATGATAATAAATTTTTAATTTCATTTAAAATATTATGTAATACTGTAAGCTGTACAAAATTAACAACATGTTTGCTCATAAATAAAACTTTATGCTAATAAAATTAAAAAATAAAGATACATTAGTAATTGATGACTTTAAATTTAAATGCTCTATTGGTAAAAATGGCATTAAAAAGAATAAAATTGAAGGTGATAAATCAACTCCTAAAGGTCTTTTTTCTTTAGGTAAAATTTACTACAGATCAGATAGAGTCAAGAAACCGAAAACAAGATTAAAATTAGTTCCAATTAAAAAGAACATGATTTGGTGTAATAATCCAAAAAGTAAATATTATAACTCTGAAACAAGAATAAACAAAATTTGCAGACATGAAAAATTATTTAGAAATGATTATAAATATAATTACATATTAGTTATAAATTATAATGAAAAACAAATTCCTTATAAGGGTAGTGCAATTTTTTTACACTTAACTAAAAATTATGATCCAACAGTTGGTTGTATTACCTTAAAAGAAAAAGATTTTTTAATTTTAATCAGATTGATAAGCAAGAAAACTAAAATAAAAATATATTAGCCTCTTTCGCCAAAAATCTTTGATCCTATTCTTATAAAAGTTGCCTCATAATTTAAGGCTTCAATATAATCATTTGTCATACCCATGCTCAAATCATTTAAATTCAACTTATTTTTTAAAATTTTCATTTGTGAAAAATATTCATTTGGATTTTTTTCATTTGGTGGCAAACACATGAGACCAACTATGTTTAAATCATAATTTTTTTTACATTCTGAATAGAATTGTTCAAGCTTGTCAATTTCAACGCCATTTTTTTGGGTTTCTTTTCCTATATTTACCTGAATAAAAATTTTAGGTTTAAAATTTTTCTTTTGTTGTTCATTAGCGATTTTCTCTGCTAATTTTATAGTATCTAAGGAGTGAATATAGTCAAAAAGTGGTAATGCATATTTAACTTTGTTTGTTTGAAGTTTTCCAACAAAATGTAATTTAATATTATTAAAGTCTTTTTTGATATCAGTCCATTTACTGACTGCTTCTTGAACTTTATTTTCACCAAAATTTAAATGTCCAAAATTGATTAAAGGTAATATTTTATTTAAAGGGAAAGTTTTTGAAATTGCCACTATTTCAGCTTGGCTATTATTTGACTGTATTTCTTTTTTGATTGATACTAATCTGTCAACAATATCATGCATAATTTTTTAAAAATTTACTACTTTATTGATCAATTTAATAGGCAAGAAATTAAAAATTTAAATAAGAATATTGCTCTAATATATAGAAATTATAAAGAAAAATACGATTTTAAATTAATTAAAAAAATTAAAAAATTTTGTAAAAAAAATAAAAGAGAGCTATATATATCAAATAATTTAAGACTTGCACTTAGACTAGATTTAAATGGCGTTTATATTCCAGCTTTTAATAAATTATGTAACTATAAAAACCTTAATTCTAAGAAAAATTTTAAAATTATAGGTTCTGCTCATAATTTGCCTGAAATTAAAAATAAAGAAATACAAGGATGTTCAAGTATTTTTATAGCTCCATTGTTTAAAACAAAAAAAACAAACTATTTTTTAGAAGTTGTAAAATTCAACTTTTTAACCAGGAGTACTAAAAAAGACATTATAGCTTTAGGTGGTATAAACAGCTCAAATATAAAAAAGATAAATTTAACTAATTCTAAGGGTTTTGCCTCTATATCGTGGATAAAAAAAAACCGGCCTAAATAATTAGGCCGGTTTTAAATAATTTAGTATTCTAAATTAGAATGCGAAAGATACAGAAAGTTCTGTTTCTTCGTATTTACCAGTTGCACCTTCTGGATTATCTGTTTCGTACATAGATACTCCTAAAGTCATTGCACCCATTGTGTAAGTACCTTGAATTGCAGACATTTCAACTTCTTCTAATGCAGCAGTATTACCGTCAGCTTTTGTTTGCTCATTTACTTCAGAATAAGATAATGAGTAGTTATCCTGAGAAATAGCTATACCAAAACCATCACCTTCTGTGTCTGGCGCTGCAGTTCCTGCAGAAGCAAAACCGTTATCATTGTAGAACTCTTGATAACCTATTGATACTGGACCGTTAGAGTATAACGCATAACCAGTAGCACGTTTTGTTTTTTGTGCACCTGTTGCTGTTGAAGCTTGGTTCATCTCTTCAGTACCAGCACCTACTGTAAAGCCCATTCCTGAAACTTTAGCAGTGAACGCCTCACCTGATTGAGAGTTACCACCTACACCACCAGCTGACGCAGGACCTGCTCCAGCATTAGGGTCATAAGTATAAGTTGCAGATAAATCGAATCCCATTAATGAAAACGCAGGAGTTCTGTAATCTACTGAACCTGATTGAGTTGATGAACCGAACGAGTGGTTAGCAGCACCGTGTGATGTACCATCCCATACTTCTTCGTAAGCTTTTGGAAGAACGTCGTCGATTGCATTTGCAGCTGAACCAGAAACGTCGTTAAACTGAACTGTACCTAGTGATCCCATTCCGATAGTCATTTGCGCAGATGAGTTTAATCCACCAGATGTTGCAGTGTTAGCTTGTTCCATGTCCATAGCAGTAAATACAGAAACAGTCCAACCGTTATCTGTCTCACCACTTGCTGTGAAATATAAGTCAGTGTCAACACCGTATCCTTTACCGTTTGATCCTGTAGCACCTGCTTCGTTACCTTCAGCAGATGAGAACACAACTTGAGTATCTCCAGTTACTGAGTACTCAGATGCATTAGCAGAAACAACAGCAAGAGAACCAGCTAGTGCTGATAAACCAACTTTTGTTAATTTATTCATAATTTCTCCTTTATTATTGTTATTCATATGAATGGCGATTTTTTAGCACTTTTACTCAAGTAAAATTGAATTTTAGTAAGAAAAATGCTATTTTTTCTTTATTTGTTGCAAAAATATCACACTAATTAGTCTTTTGAATTAGCCATTTATTAAGCTAAACCATCAATTATGATGATTTTTATAAAATTTCTAAAATTTCTATTAATAATAACGTTTGTTTTCTCAACTATAAGCGGATGTAAAAAATTTGATTGGGAAGGCGATTTCGAGCCAGATGGAAAAAAACGAGCTAGAAAAAATGTTAAAGAGGGAAAAGGTATAACAGGACCTGGCGGACTATTCGGAAGTGGTAATAAAAGTAAAGGAGGAAGTTTTGAATTTGCTTCATCAAATGAACTCTGGAGAGCGAGCTTAGACACTTTAGATTTTATGTCATTTTCGAACGTTGACTATTCAGGTGGATTAATAATAACAGATTGGTATTCAGAAAGTGAAAATAATCAATCTATTAAAATTACAGTCAGATTTTTAAGCAATGAAATAAGAGCAGACGGACTAAAGGTGACTCTTCATCAAAGAATTTGTGGTGCTAATAATTCATGTGCAATAAAAGAAGTTAGAAGCACTTTAAATGAAGAGATAAAAATAAAAATCTTAAGAAAAGCTGCATTAATGAAAAAAGAAAAAGATGATAAAGATCCAATTAAAAATTATAAGAACAAAGAGACTGGTGAAATTGATTGGTGCGGAGACGGTAGAACGATTTGTTAAGATCAAAATGTAGTTATTAAAATACTTTGAAGTGGAAAGATATAATTTTAAAATCATTGAAAAAAAGTGGCAAACATTCTGGGAGAAAAATAAAACTTTTAAATCTAAATTAGACAGGAGTAAGAAAAAATTTTATTGTCTTGAAATGTTTCCTTATCCATCTGGAAAAATTCACATGGGCCATGTAAGAAATTATACAATTGGTGACGTTCTAGCTAGGTACAAGATTATGCAAAATTTTAACGTTTTGCATCCAATGGGATGGGATTCTTTTGGGATGCCGGCAGAAAATGCAGCAAAAGAAAATAATTTAGATCCTAAAGATTGGACAAATGAGAATATTTCAATCATGAAATCCCAACTTAAAAAACTAGGTTTATCTATAGATTGGAATAGAGAAATTTCTACATGCTCTCCAGATTATTATAAACATCAGCAACTATTTTTCTTAGAACTTTTTGATAAAGGTTTAGTTTATAGGAAAGAAAACTATGTTAACTGGGATCCAGTCGAAGAAACAGTTTTAGCAAATGAACAGGTAATCGATGGCAAAGGATGGCGTTCTGGTGCAGTAGTTGAGAGAAAAAAATTATACCAATGGTTTTTTAATATCTCAAAATTTTCTGACGAATTATTGAACGGTCTTAATGAGTTAAACGAATGGCCAAAAAAAGTGAAAACTATGCAAAAAAATTGGATTGGAAAATCCTTTGGGTGCGAAATTGATTTTAAAATTCAAGGTAATAACTCTATAGATAAAATAAAATGCTTTACAACTCGTCCTGATACATTGTTTGGTTTCTCCTTTTTGGCAGTTTCAATTGATCATCCAATTTCCAAATTCTATGAAACGAATAAAGACTTTATAAGATTTAAAGAAGAATGTTCAAAAACAGGTACAACAGAGGAATCTATAGCACAGGCTGAAAAGATTGGATTTAAAACTGAGCTAATTGCAGTTAATCCTTTAGATGAAAATATAAAAGTTCCAGTCTATTTTGCAAATTTCGTTCTTATGGATTATGGCTTTGGAGCTGTTTTTGGTTGTCCTGCACATGATCAACGTGATTTAGATTTTGCAAATAAATATAATCTAAAAATAACGCCAGTAGTTAAACCAGTTAATTTTGATGGAAACTTTGAAATAACTAATAAAGCATACACAGATCCAGGAATAATTTTTAACTCTGACTTTTTAAATGGATTAAAAGTTCCCGATGAATCGATTATTAAAACAATTGAAACACTTGAAGAAAGAAAACTTGGTAAAAAAAAAATCAATTTTAGATTAAAAGATTGGGGAGTTTCAAGACAAAGATATTGGGGATGTCCTATTCCTATTGCATATGATGAAAATAATAAAATAGTTAAAGTCCCAAAAGATAGTTTGCCTATTAATTTACCTGAAAAAATTAAATTAAATACCAAGGGAAACCCTCTAGATCATCAGAAAGATTGGAAAGAAGTAATAATTGAAGGAAAAAAGTGTACTAGAGAAACAGATACATTGGATACCTTTGTAGATTCTTCATGGTATTTTTTAAGATTTTGCTCTCCTTCTAATAAAGATTATGGCTTTAACGAAGATGAAATAAATTATTGGATGCCAGTTGATCAATATATAGGTGGTGTGGAACATGCTATATTACACCTTCTATATTCAAGGTTTTTTATGCACGCAATAAATTATCAAAATGAAAATTTTAAATATACAGAGCCCTTCAAAGGTCTTTTTACTCAGGGAATGGTATGTCATGAAACCTATAAAGATGAAAAAAATAATTGGTTAAGTCCAGATGATGTCTTTACTGATGATGGTAAGAACTATTTTAAAAAGAAAGATAAAACCCAAAAAATAAAAGTTGGTCCAAGTGAATCTATGTCGAAGTCAAAAAAAAATACTATAGATCCAGAAAATATAATCAACAATTACGGAGCAGATGCCGTAAGACTTTTTATTCTTTCTGACAGTCCTCCTGAAAAAGATGTCCAATGGTCTGAACAAGGAATGGTAGCATCTTATAAATTTTTACAAAAATTTTGGATGCTTCATCAAAATATTAAAGGTATTTCTGAAAAAAAAAATAACAATAAAGATGCAAGTTCGTTAGAATTAAATCGTTTTACAAATGAAATAATACAAAAAGTTACTCATAATTTAGAAAAATTTCACTACAATGTAATTGTAGCCAATTTATACGAAACCTATAACTTTTTAATTAAATTTGTTAAGAAGCCAGTTGATAAAAACAATCTTATTAAAAATTATATTGAGATTTTAAAAATAATGTCCCCTATTGTTCCACATTTTGCAAATGAATGTCTTGAGGATTTAGGCCAAAAAAGTGAAGTGAGTTGGCCAAAAGTTAATGAAAAATATCTTATAAAAGATGATGTTAAAATTGTTTTACAAATTAATGGAAAAAAAAGGGGAATAATGGTCAGCAAAAAAAATTCAAATGAAGAAACCTTAATTAATGATATTAAAAATAATAATTTATATAATAAATATTTTGAAAATAAGAAAATTTTAAGAAGTATTTATGTTAAAGATAAGCTAATTAATCTAATTTTAGAATGAAGAAAGTTTTATTATTATTGTGTTTTTTGTTTGTTTTTGGTTGTGGATATCAACCTATATTTTCTAGTAAGGACGCCAGCTTTATAATAAGCGAAATAGACTTTGATAAAAGTGATAAAATCAGTTTGAAAATTAGTAACGGACTAAACTATTTAAAACAAAGCGAAAATTATTCAAAGATTTTAAAAGTTCAACTAAATTCAAAAAAAACGATAAATATCTCGAGTAAAGATGCAAAAGGAAATCCTTCTGTTTTTCAAATGATAATTAATACCAATATTCAAATTTATTCTGATGACAAAATGTTAAAGCAAAAAAATATCTCAAAAAATTTTAGTTACAAAAATACTGAAAAGAAATTTGATTTAACACAATATGAAAAAACAATTGAAGATAATCTTATTAATTCTATAAAAGAGGATATTATTTTAATATTATATAATTAAAAATGATAATTAAATCATTTGAATTAAAAAAAATTACTAATTTTGAATACAAGTTATTTTTGTTGTATGGACAAAATGAAGGTCTTAAAAACGAAATAATAAAAACACATTTTATAGAAAAATTTAAAAGTGATATTTTTAGATATGATGAAAAAGAAATACTAGACAATAAATCAAATTTTTTTGACGGTATTTTCTCTAAATCTTTTTTTGAAGAAAAGAAAATTTTTATTATTTCAAGAGTAACTGAAAAATTTAATGATATTATTGAGCAAATTATAGAAAAAGAAGTAAAAGATATCACTATTATTTTAAACTCAACAGTTTTAGATAAAAAATCAAAACTAAGAAAATTATTTGAAAAAGAAAAAAGTATGATTTGTATTCCAGTATATGAAGATACGTCTCAAACTTTAAATTTTATGGCTAAAGATTTTTTTAAAGAAAAACAAATCTCAATTTCACAAGAAACGATAAATTTGCTGATAGAGCGAAGTAGAGGGGATAGAGGTAATTTAATTAATGAACTAGATAAAATAGAGTCTTACATGAAAACCCGTAAAAGTATTAGTATAGATGAAATTCTTAAATTAACTGATCTTGCTGAAAACTATAACGTGACAGAGCTTCTAGATAGTTGCCTAAATAAAAATTCAAAAAAAACAATAAATATATTAAATGAAAATAATTTTACATTAGAAGATTGTATTTTAATCATTAGATCTTTCTCAATTAAACTCAAAAGGTTACAAAAGATACATCAAGAATATCAAAAAAATAAAAACTTAGAATCAATAATTTCTTCTTTTAAACCACCAATATTTTGGAAAGATAAGGACAACATAAAAAGACAAATAACCAATAGTCGTTTAGAGGGCATTGAAAATATGATTTTTAAGACGAATGATATAGAGCTTTTAATAAAGAAAAATTCAAACAATGCTGTGAATATTATGTCTGATTTTATTATCAGTACATCAAGATAATTTAATAATTGGATTTAATTACTTCGATAATTTTATTTAATTGATCTAAATCTTTATAATTAAATATTATAGTACCTGAATTATTTTTTTTATTTTTGATCACTACATTTAATCCTACTTTATCTGATATTGATAACTCCAATTGAGATAAATTCGGATCTTTTTGGGGATTTTTTCTATTTTTTTTACTTTTAAAAATTTTAACCAAACTCTCCGCTTGCCGAACTGATAATTTTTTTTCTATTATTTTTTTTGCAATAAATAAGGAATTTTCAAGACCTACTAAAACTTTTGCATGACCTTGGGTTAGTTTACTATCTTCAATAAGTTTAATTACTTCAACTGGTAAACTTAATAAACGCAAACAATTTGCTACATGACTTCTGCTTTTACCAATGAACTTTGATACTTTTTCTTGGTCATATGCAAATTCACTAATTAATTTCTGATAACCTTGGGCCTCTTCAATGGCGTTCAAATCATGACGTTGAACGTTCTCCACTATAGCAAACTCAAGTGATTTTAAATCATCTGCTTCGGTAACAACAACCGGTACTTCATGCAAGCCTGCGTTTTGTGCAGCTAACCATCTTCTTTCTCCTGCAATAATTTCGTATTTATTTTTTTGTTGTTCTGATCTTCTGACTATAATTGGTTGAATAATGCCTCTCTCTTTTATTGATAATGTTAATTCCTCTAAACTTTCAGCATCAAAAGTTTTTCGTGGTTGGTATTTATTTCTTATTAAGTCGCTTATAAGAACTTTACTTGTATTTTTTTCTGTTTTTGTCTCACCAATTAAAGAGGATAAACCTCTACCCAAACCCTTTTTAATTTTAGATGTATCCATTAGGCTGCACTCTCAAATTCTTTATCTTGATCGATAAATTCATCTGTAAAACTAAAATAAGATATGCTACCGGGGCAACTTTTATCATATAATAAAACTGGTACTCCATGAGATGGGGCTTCGGATAATCTTACGTTTCGTGGAATAACGGTATTGTAAACTTGATTTTTAAAATAATCTCTTGCCTCTTTTTCAACTTGTGAAGAAAGTTTATTTCTTTTATCGTACATCGTGAGAAGAATTCCTCTAATTTTAAGTTCTTTATTTAAATTTGTTTTAATTCTTTCTATAGTTTTCATTAATTGTGTAAGACCTTCTAAGGCAAAAAATTCAGTTTGGAGAGGTACAACTAGAGAAAAAGAAGCAACAAGAGCCATCACAGTCAACAAACTTAAAGACGGGGGACAATCAATAAAAATATAATCATAAGTGCCTTTAGAATCGTTTAAATAAGCCATTAATTGATCTTTTAAAATAAACGCCCTCTTACTATCCCCAGCGGTTTCTACCTCTAAACCAGACAGATCTACATTAGATGTTATTAGGTCTAGATTTTCAAAATCAGTTTTTTTGATAACTTGATTAATTGTCTTTGTGCCGTTTAGAACTCCATAAATTGTATCGCTTGAATTTTCAATATTTGATAATCCAAGTCCTGTTGTTGCGTTTCCTTGGGGATCTAAATCAATGACTAAAATTTTCTTTCCTTTCTTTGATAAACCTGCCGCAAGATTTATCACTGTTGTAGTTTTCCCTACTCCACCCTTTTGATTTATTATAGAGATCACTTGCATAAAATTAATTTTTTTTCTTAATATTTTTAATATTTAATAAAAAAGAATCCTTGTTAGTAAGGCTCCTTTTTTCTTTATACTCAAATTCCCAATCCTTTAAAGTTTGAGATAATATTTTTTTTCCACTTTTACCCATAAACAAAATTAAATTTTTATATTTATTAAAATTTTTATAAACTAAATCTAAAACTATCGGCATTGGCTTAAAGGCTCTTGCCATTATTGTACCAGAGTTCATGTCTCTTATTTTAAATACGTCTTCTTGAATTATTTCTGTTTGTAAATTTAATTCCTTTGATACTTCTTTTAGAAAAGAACTTTTGTGATAACTTTTTTCAAATAAATTTATTTTAATTTTTTTTTTTAGATTTTTTGCCATGATTGCTATAACTATCCCTGGCATTCCTCCCCCAGAACCTAAATCACAAGTTGTATTTTCATTTAAGTCAACAAAATCAATGGCTTGCGCTGAATCTATTATATGTCTTTGACGAATATCGTCGTTTTCTGAGCTTTTTTTACTAATTATGTTAATTTTTTTATTTTTTGATGCTATCATTGATATGAACTTTTCGAAGTCTAGACACGTTTCACGTGAAACATTTAATCTATCCAATTTAGAATAATTTTTTAACGAATCATCTTCCATTAAGCTATTTGCTTAATAGACTTTCTTTTGACGTGTGACAACAAAATATATACTGCGGCCGGGGTAATTCCATCAATTCTTAAAGCTTGTCCTAGTGTTTTAGGGCGAATTTGCTTGAATTTAGACTTAACTTCATTAGATAAACCACTGAAAATATCATAGTTTATATTTTCTGGTATTTTTAGGTTTTCATCCTTTTTAAAGGCCATTATATCAGCATTTTGTTTCTTAAGGTATCCTTTGTAATGAGAGTTTATCTCAATCTGAGAGTCAATTTCCTTTGAATAATTTTCAATTTCAGGCCAAATATCTCTAATTTTGCTCATGTTAACACCTTTTTGGGATAATATTTGACTTGCTGTTCGTGAAATACCGTCTTTTGCTATATTAATTCCAAATTTTGATGCTTTCGAAGGAGTGATCTTAAGAGTTTCCATTTTTGATGATAATTTTTTTATTTTAGATGCCTTATCTCTAAAAAATCTCAATCTTTCATCGCTAACAAGGCCAATACCTATTCCTTTTTCAGTTAGTCTTAAATCTGCATTATCTGATCGTAAGGTAAGCCTATACTCAGCCCTAGAGGTAAACATTCTATATGGCTCAGCAACACCTTTTGTAACAAGATCGTCAATCATAACGCCAATATAGGCTTCTGATCTATCTAATATGAATGGTTCCTGTTTTTTTAGAGATAAAGCAGCATTAATACCGGCAATCAAGCCTTGTGCAGCTGCCTCCTCGTAACCTGTAGTACCGTTGATTTGACCGGCCAAGTATAAATTATGAATTTTCTTAGTTTCTAAGGTCAAAAATAGCTCTGTAGGATCAATATAGTCATATTCTATAGCGTAACCAGGACGAATAATTTTTACATTCTCTAAACCACTGATTTTGTTACATATTTCTTTCTGCACGTCATACGGGAGTGATGTCGATATGCCGTTAGGGTAAATAGTATGATCATTTAAACCTTCTGGCTCCAAAAATATTTGATGCCTACCTTTTTCTGAAAATTTAACTACCTTATCTTCAATAGATGGACAATATCTAGGTCCAACCCCTTTGATGCTTCCAGAGTACATAGCGCTTCGATTTATATTTTTTGAAATTATTTTATGAACTTCTTCATTAGTATAAGTCATCCTACATGAAACTTGTTTGTTATGATTTTTAGATGACATGAAAGAAAAAAAATATGGATCGTCATCCGCAAATTGTTCTTCTAAATTTTCAAAGTTTATTGTTCTTGCATCTAGCCGTGGGGGTGTGCCAGTTTTAAGTCTACCAATTCTAAAATTATATTTTTTTAATTGGTCACTGAGACCTGTTGTTGGCTTCTCATTATATCTACCTGCCGGGGTTTGTTTTTCACCAACATGTATCAAACCATTCAAAAAAGTGCCGGTAGTCAGTATTAGCTTGGATGTTTTAATTTGTCTTCCAGACTGTGTTATAAATCCATTTACGCTGTTTTTTTCGAAAATAAACTCAATTACAGGATCTGAAAAAACGCTTAAATTACAATAGTTTAGGAGTTTTTTTTGCATATATTTTTTGTATAATGATCTATCACTCTGTGTACGAGGACCTCTAACCGCGGGTCCTCTACTTCTATTTAATAGCCTAAATTGTATGCCTGACTTATCAGCTACATCAGCCATTACCCCGTCTAAAGCATCTATCTCTCTTACTAAATGTCCTTTTCCTAATCCTCCAATAGCTGGGTTACAAGACATTTCTCCTATTGTTTCAACTTTGTGTGTAAATAATGCAGTATTAACACCAAGCCGTGCTGAGGCAGCAGCAGCTTCACATCCTGCATGACCTCCGCCAATTATCACTACATCAAAAGATAAATTTTTTGTCTTATTATCTGTGTTCATTAAAATTTTTTTTATAAGAAATTTATATCAAAAGATAAAAAAGTATATGATAATTTTTATTTTCCTATGCAAAAATCATTAAAAATTGAACCTAATATTTCTTCTACTTCAACTTTTCCAACTATTATTCCAAGATGCCTTGTAGCTAGTCTTAGATCTTCTGCAGCTTTATCAAAATCATTTTTTTTATTTTGAAAATTTATTAAATTTTCCAAACATTGCTCTAAATTGACTCTGTGCCTTTCTCGAGTTATTAAAATTTCTTCCGCTCTAATGAACTTTCCTTTAAGTTTTGATTTTATTGTTGAAATTAACTTATCTATATTTGTATTATTCTTTACAGAGATAATTACAGGATCTATTTTTTTCATTTGCTCTGTAAGGCAAACTTTTTCAATATCACACTTATTAATTACCAATATTGAGTTTGGATTTATTAAATCCTTTAAAAAACCAGTAAAATCAAGGCTTTTTGGCTCTATAACAATTAAATTTAAATCGGCCTCTTCAGCTTTTTTTAAGGCTAATTTAATTCCTTTCTGTTCTATTTCACTTTTAGCTTCCCTTATTCCTGCAGTATCTGAAATTATAACTGGATATCCATCAATATTTAGATGTGTTTCCAACACATCTCTTGTCGTCCCTGCAATTTCAGAAACAATCGCTACATCTCGATTTGATAGATGATTTAAGAGACTTGATTTGCCGGCATTTGTTGGTCCTACAATTGCAATTTTAAATCCCTCTCTTATTCTCTCACCAACTTTTTGATCATTTAGAATTTTTTGTATTTTTTGAATTACTCGATCAATATTTTCTTTAGTATTACTGAGTACTTCTTCAGATAACTCTTCTTCAGGAAAATCAATTTTTGCCTCTATATTTGATAATGATTTTAGCAACAAATCTCTCATTTCATTAAAAATTCTAGACGTTTTACCGCTCATTGTTGCTATAGCTTGTTTTCTTTGAATTTCAGTTTCAGATGAAATCAAATCAGCTATACTTTCAGCCTTTAACAAATTTATTTTTCCATTTTGAAATGCCTTTTTGGTAAACTCTCCAGGTTCAGCAATTCGACATTTTTTTGTATCCTCTAGCGCTTTATGAATTGCTTTTATAACCGCCATACTTCCATGAACATGAAATTCAGCCATGTCTTCTCCAGTGTAACTGTTAGGTCCTGGAAACCATAAAACTAGTGCTTCATCAATTAATTCTGAGTTATTTGAATTAATTATCTTGCTTAGAGTTGCTACTCTGGGACTTGGTAAATCTTTTTTTGTGAGAAGTTTTAATATTGATGAAGTTTCTTCTCCTGATATTCTTATTACAGCTACACCAGATAATCCAGGTCCCGATGATAGGGCAAAAATAGTCATAACTTATTATACCTACAATAAGTATAAAAACAAAGTTAGGATGAGATAGAGATTTTAATTTTATTTTTTAAGCTGGTTTATTCATAGAATTAAAAAACTCTGCATTATTTTTAGTGTTTTTTAATTTTGAATTTATAAATTCTATGGCATCCATTGTTCCCATTGGAGCTATAATTCTTCTTAATACATTCATTTTTTGCAAGTCGTTTTTATCAAAAAGCAATTCTTCTCTTCTTGTCCCTGATTTAGTTATATCTATTGCTGGAAATATTCTTTTTTCTGAAATTTTTCTATCTAGAATAGTCTCACTATTACCTGTTCCTTTAAATTCTTCGAAAATTACTTCGTCCATTCTACTACCGGTATCAATTAAGGCAGTTGAAATTATAGTTAAAGATCCACCTTCCTCAATATTTCTTGCTGCTCCAAAAAATCTTTTTGGCCTTTGTAAGGCGTTTGCATCCACACCTCCTGTTAAAACTTTTCCAGAACTTGGTATTACTGCGTTATAAGCTCTTCCAAGTCTTGTTATTGAGTCAAGAAGAATTACTACATCTTTTTTATGCTCGGTTAATCTTTTCGCTTTTTCAATTACCATTTCAGCAACCGCTACATGTCTCTGCGCTGGTTCATCAAATGTTGAGCTAATTACTTCTCCTTTTACAGTTCTTTGCATATCAGTTACTTCTTCTGGTCGTTCATCAATAAGCAAAACCATTAGATAGCATTCTGGATAATTAGCAGCTATAGAGTTAGCTATACTTTGTAAGATCATAGTTTTACCAGCTTTAGGAGGAGATATAATCAATGATCTTTGTCCTTTACCTATTGGACTGACTAAGTCTATTAATCTAGGAGTTAAATCTGGTTTTTTTTCAGTTTTATTACTTTCAACCTCCATAACCAATTGTTTATTAGGATAGAGAGGAGTCAGGTTATCAAATGCAATTTTATGTCTAGATTTTTCGGGTTCTTCAAAATTAATCTTACTGACCTGAAGTAATGCAAAATAACGCTCCCCATCTTTTGGTGCTCTTACAGGTCCTTCGACTGTATCACCGGTTCTTAGGCCAAACCTTCTAATTTGACTTGGGCTAACATAAATATCATCTGCTCCAGGCAGATAATTTGATTCCATTGCTCTAAGAAATCCAAATCCATCTTGAAGTAGTTGTAGAACTCCTCCTCCAGTGATTTCCTCTTTTTCTGCAAGTTTTTTTAAAATTGCAAAAACTATTTCCTGTTTTCTCAGTGTGCTTGCATTCTCAATACCAAGCTCTTCCGCTTGATTTATTAGATGTTCGGACGTTTTTGTTTTTAGTTCTTGTATATTCATGATTGGGGGTTAAATTGTGATTAGTAAGATACAATTAATATATATACTCTTTTAAAAATTTCAATGCTAGATTGGCTTAAAAACTACAATAAAAACTATTAAAATCAGCAAAATAGTGGGTACTTCATTAAAAATTCTATAAAATCTTGATGAATGTGTGTTTAGATCTAAACTAAACTTTTTAAGACAAACACCAAGGAAGAAATGATAAACGGTTAAAACTATAACCAAAAATAGCTTAATTTGAAGCCATTTATTAGCGATTTGATCAAATCCTATGCTGCCAATTAATAACAAACCAAATATCCAGGAAATTATCATCGCTGGAGTCATTATATAATTATATAGTTTTCTCTCCATCACTTTAAATATCCTGCATGTTTCTAAGCTATCTTTGTTTTCTACATGATAAACGAAAATTCTTGGCAAATACAAAAGTCCAGCCATCCAAGAAATTACAGCTACAAGATGCAATGCTTTAAGAGTTAAATAAATATTCATTTTATAAAGTAAAATTACTAATGAGTTTTTTTATTAAATTTATGTGATCGTCATTATCATTTAGACAAGGAATAACATCAAAATTTTTTCCACCAGATTTCATAAAACTTTCTTTTCCCTGTATTGCAATTTCCTCCAATGTCTCAACACAATCTGAGGAAAATCCTGGACAAATAACTAAAATGTTTTTTTTACCCTCTTTTGGTAAATTCTCTAAAGTTTTATCAGTATAAGGCTGTAACCACTCTTGAGGCCCAAAACGAGATTGAAACGTGGTTTTGATAGGAATTTCTTTATATTTTTCTGAAATTAGTCTTGAAGTTTTTTGACAATAACAATGATAAGGATCACCTTTTTCAAAATATTTTTTAGGTATTCCATGGTAAGAAGCTATAATTAAATCTGGTTTCCAATTTAATTCTGAAATTTTCTTATTAATACTGTTTACCAATGCATGTATGTATAAGGGTTCAGATTCGTAATGAGGTATAATTTGTAAGCTAGGCTGCCATCTCATTTTAAGCAAACTTCTATAGACTTCATCACAAACAGTTGCTGTGGTTGGTGCGGCGTATTGAGGATATAACGGTAACACTATTATATTTTCACATCCTTCTTTGTGAAGATTTGTCATTATACTTTTTATACTTGGGTTGCCATATCTCATTGCATAATCGACAATTATTTTGTTGTTGTCGAATTTTTCTCGTAACTTTTTTGTTTGCATCAAAGTATAATATCTTAATGGAGACATATTTTCCTTTTGCATCCAAATTTCCTTATAAGCTTTTGCAGTTTTTGATGGCCTAAAAGTCAAAATGAAAAGATTTAAAATTATTTGCCAAACAAAAGGATTTACTTCAATAACTCTTCTATCTGAAAGAAATTCTTTTAAATATTTTCTTATATCCCACCAACTAGTTGAGTCTGGTGTGCCGAGGTTTACCAGAAGGACTCCAGTTTTTCCGTACTGTATTTTTGGATGGTCTTCGTTCATTTAAAATCTTTAACTAAATTAACTAAATATTTAACTTTTTCTGGATCTGTTTCAGGAAGAATTCCGTGACCTAAATTAAATATATATGGGTGATCTTTAAAAATCTCTAGGTATTTAAGGGCCTCTTTTTTTATTTTATTTTTATCTCCCAATAAGACTTTAGGGTTTAGTCCGCCCTGTATAGGTATGTTAATTTGTTTAATTATTTTTTTTGGGCTAACATTATAATCAATATTTACTGCATCAGGTTTCACAAGATTGCAAAATCTTTTATAATTCTCTACTCCTCTTGGAAAACATATTACTGGAACCCCAAGTTTTTTAGTATAATCAACAAGCTCTTTATTTGGCTTATATATAAATTTCTCTCTAGCTTTTTCAGTTTTTAGTAATTCTGCCCAACTATCAAAAATTTGAATAAGAGTTGCTCCGTTTTCTACTTGCTTTTTAATGTGTAATTTTAAAAAACTAGTTATAATTTTAATAGCTTTAATTTCTTCTGCTTGCGTAAAAGTTTTTTTAAAAGGAAAATTATTTAACGCTTTAGTTTTTTTTGGTGATTGTCTATTTTGCATATATACCAAGATTGTCCAGGGTGCTCCTATAAATCCAATTAAGTCTTTATTTTTCAATATTTTGTTTTTTGAAACTATATTTAAAGATTTATAAACTGGATTTAGTTTATTAATAAAATCATCTTTATTTACTGATTTCATTAACTCAATACTGGTTCTATTTAAAGAAGGACCAAAACCCTTAGTAAATTTTACGTTTTGACCCATACCATACGGTAACATTAATATGTCAGAAAAAATTATTGCTGCATCAAAATCAAATCTTTGTAAAGGTTGAAGTGTTATTTCTGGAACAATACTTTTATTTAAACATAATTTTATAAAATCTGGATTTTTCTTCCTTATTTTTCGAAACTCGGGCAAATATCTTCCGGCCTGTCTCATAATCCATATAGGACTAATATTTACTTTCTTTTTCTTTATACATTCTTTAATAGGACTCATATCAAATATTAATAGTATTTTAGTATTAGTAGTATTGTACGTGAATAATGTTAATTAATAATAATCAACAAATTATACATTTTTTATCCACAAAATATATATTATTAAAAATACAGTATATTAGCTAATTTGTAGCGCTATTTAATTTTATTATATTAAATGTATATTGTTTATTAACGTTAGTAATTATGTTTATAAATTCACTCTTTTACACTTTAAAAATAAAATTATTCTTATTTAAATAATTTAGTGAATAAATACATAATTTATTAACATTTTATACATGAGTAATATTTATCAAATATATCTAATATCAGATTCTACAGGAGAAACTTTAGATAGGATATTTTTAGCTCTAAAGGCACAATTTAAAAATTTTACTTATAAAACACACTCATACTCATTTATAAGAACTCAAAATCAAATATCAAAAATAATTGATATTTCAAGTAATCAATCGAACTCTATAATACTTTACACAATAGTTGATGTTGATCTTGCTAACTTTTTGTTAAAACATAGCGAAAAAAACAAAATTCCTTGTTTCAGTGTTCTTGGCGATTTAATAATTAATTTTTCAAAAATACTTAATCAGAAAGCTTCACATCTTCCAAGTGGTCAACATACGCTTAATGAAGAATATTATAATCGTATAGAAGCAATTCAATTTACAATGAACCATGATGATGGAAATTTAATTAACGATATTGAAAAATCAGACATAATATTACTTGGAGTTAGTAGAACAAGCAAAACACCAACATCAATTTATTTAGCAAACAGAGGCTTAAGGACCTCTAACATACCTCTTATAAATGAAAATTCAGTTCCAGAAATTTTAAGGAGAAACCCTAAAATATCTTGCGTTGTCGGTTTAACTACAGAGCCTAGTAGATTATTAGATTTAAGAAAAAACAGGATGAATTCCTTACGAGAGACTGAGCCAATAGATTATACAAATTTAGAAACGATATCTAAAGAAGTTGAAGGGGCTAAAAAAACCTTTAAAAAATATAACTGGCCCGTTATTGATGTTACCAGAAAATCGGTTGAAGAAACCGCTGCGTCTATTATTAAAATTCACGAGATATATAAAAACAATGATAAATAAAATAATATTGGCCTCTAAAAGTGGTGTCAGAAAAAAAATATTAGAAGAAAATGGTTTTGATTGTCTAGCTAAACCAGCTAACATTGATGAAGAGACAATAAAAGAGAGCTTAAAAAATGAAGGGGCAACACCTTTATTAATTTCAAAAAATCTTGCAGAATTAAAAGCAAATAAAATAAGCAAAAGTTTAAATGGTGAGATTGTTATTGGCGCGGATAGCGTTATTGATTTAGAAGGTTATATAATATCAAAACCAACAAATAGAGAAGAAGCATTAACAATACTTAAAAAGCTAAACGGTAAAGTGCACAATTTAATTAGTTCTATTTGTGTATCTAGAAATGGGCAAATGATATGGAATTATAGTGAAAAAGCTGAACTTGTTATGAAAAATTTAAATGATAACGAATTAAAGTCATATTTGTCAAAAATTACAGATGCAGCTTTATATGCTTATAATGTTTATCAAATAGAGGGCGAGGGGAAAAATTTATTTTCTAAAATTAATGGTGATAAAGATACTATAATGGGCATACCTGTTAAAAGGCTTAAAGAATATTTGAATAATTTAAAATGAAAAAATATATAGTTATAGGAAATCCAATTGAACATTCTTTATCTCCAAAGCTACATAATTATTGGATGAACAAAAATAATATTGTGGCATCCTACGACAAGAAACTAGTAAATGAAGAAGATATAGAGAAGATTATCAATGAAGTTAGAATAAAGAATTTACAAGGTATTAATGTGACTGTGCCATTTAAAAAGTCTGTTATACCTTTTTTAGATGAGTTAAGCCAAGAATCAAAAGAAACTCAATCTGTTAATACTATTTTATTAGAAAAAAATAAATTGATTGGACACAATACAGATATTGCTGGATTTGAACTTGCTCTAAGACATTCAAATTATGATGTTGCAAATAAAAAAGTCTTTATTTTAGGCGCTGGAGGAGTTGTGCCTTCAATAATTTTTGCATTAAAAAAAATGAAAGCTTCCAAAATAATTTTGAGCAATAGAACTCAAAAAAAAACAGAGGAACTTAAAAATTATATAAGAGATATAGAAATAGTGAATTGGGGAAATATCCCTTCTGATTTTGACATGATTATAAATGCAACCAGCGTTGGACTGAAAAAGGATGATAATTTAAATCTAAATTATGAAAAAATAGGCCCTAATAAGTTCTTCTATGATTTAATATATAATCCAAAGGAAACAAATTTTCTTAAAAAAGCTAAACAAAATGGTAATAAATTTGAAAATGGAAAAATGATGTTTTTATATCAAGCACATCAAGCATTTACTTTGTGGCATAAAGTTATGCCCGACATAAACAACGAAATTATTGAATTGTTAGATCGATGATAAGAATTGGAATAGTCGGCGATATAGGAAGTGGGAAATCTTTTGTAGCTTATAAATTTGGCTATCCAGTCTTTAATGCTGACCAAGAAGTAAGCAAATTATATAAATTTGATAAAAGATGCTTCAAAAAACTAAATAAAGTGTTGCCAAAACATATTTTGTCTTTTCCAATAACTAAAAAACAAATCATTTCTGCAATTATAGAAAATAATTTGAATCTAAAAAAAATAATTAAAATTATCCACCCACTGATAAGAATAAAGATGAAAAACTTTTTACATAAAAATAAAAATAAAAAGATTATAGTTTTGGATATTCCGCTTCTTTTAGAAAATAAAATAAATAATAAAAAAGATGTTATAGTTTTTGTTGAGTCAAAAAAAAAAGAAATAACTAAAAGGTTAAAAAAGAGAAAGAATTTTAATATGAAATTAATTAATAAATTTAGGAAAATTCAACTTTCTTTAGAATATAAAAAGAAAAAATCACAGTTTATTATTAGAAATAATTTCTCTAAAACATTTTTAAAAAAAGATATAAATAGAGTTTTGGAAACGATTTTATAAATGCTTGAAGTGGTATTAGATACGGAAACTACTGGGTTATCAGTTAAGGATGGTCACAGAATTGTTGAAATAGGTTGTATAGAATTAGATAATCAAATACCCACAGCAAAAAAGTTCCATTGTTATTTAAATCCTGAGAGAAAAGTATCTGAGAAAGCATTAGAAATACATGGCTATACTGATGAGTTCTTATCAGATAAAAAAAAATTTTCAGACATAGTAGATGATTTTTTAAAATTCATTGAGAATAAAAAATTAATTATTCACAATGCCGAATTTGATTTAGGCCATTTGAATAATGAGTTAAATTTATTAGGGAAAAAAAGAATTAATAAAGATCAAGTTGTAGACACTCTTGAGTTAGCGAGAGATAAATTTCCCGGTTCCTCAATTAGTTTGGATGCTTTGTGTAAAAGATTTAGAATTGATAATTCTAAAAGATCATATCACACCGCTTTAATAGATTGTGAATTACTTTCCAAAGTCTATATAAACTTGATAGATCAAAAGGAACCTACTCTAAATTTAGAAAATCATAGTGAAAAAAAAGAAAATTTTGATTTACCAAATAATCTTATGTATTACAAAAAAATTATTGAACCCTCTAAGGAGGAGTTGGATTTACATAAAAAATTTTTAAAAAAGAGTTTAAAAAAAAATTATTTTAATTAAATTTTCCTTTATAAAGTTCTTCAAAATCAACCTTTTTGCTAAATTGTACATCTTGAAAACCACAATCATGGATTAAATTTAATAGTGCTTTTTCTAGTCTTGGGTAAATATTTTTTTGGACATCACATAGTAAAATTTTTTCTAATTTTTTTTTATCAACCATTTCCTCATTTATCTTCACAATAGTTGCATAATTTATTTCAAAATAGGATCTTTTTTCACTCGCTTCTTTGTCTTCATATTTTATAGTAGTACACACCTCAATCATTTTATTTTTGAGTGCTTTTGAAGTTATGTTTATAGCAAGATGATACTTAGTTATATTTTCTTTTACAAACAAGTAAGTTTCAATGTCAGGCGTTTCACTAGACATATCTTTTATAAATTCTGATACTATTTTATAGTTTTCTGTCATTATTTTCTTCTATGTCTTCAGCCTCACCCTCAATAAAATCTTTTTTTTCTTTTACTTTTTTTGAATAGTTTTTACTAACATTTTTTAATAAAAATTTACGTGTAGGTGGAAAAATAATTAGCAAACCAAAAAAATCTGTAGCAAAACCTGGTAAAATTAGTAATAAAGCAGCAAAGGCAAGCGCCGCTCCAGAAATGATCTCATATATTGGCAGCTCATTTTTAATTAATTGAGACATGCCAGATTTTAAAGTATTAAAACCCTCATATCTTGCATATATCAATCCAACAAAAGCCGTTAAAAAAATAAGAAAAATTGTTGTTAGAGCACCAATTTGTGATCCAATTTTAATAAATAAGTAAATTTCAATTATTGGTATTGAAATAATTAATATTAACAGTGAGTTCATTTGTCTGTAGTGTAAATTGCTAGTTGAAATAAAGCAACATAGTACATATTATCAGTTTATGAATAATGGTTTCGAATATATTGATATTATACTATTAGCAATGATCGCTGGGTTTATTTTTCTAAGATTAAGGGGAATATTGGGGAAAAGAACTGGCTTTGAAGGCAAAATAAGAGAAGAGTTTAAAGAAGAATTTACAAACAATCTAACAAAAAAAAATATTGATAAACAAAATTTCGACGACACGGCAAAGAAGGATTTTTTAAATGGAGCGAAAATTGCTTATGAAACAATAATTACAGATTTCAGTGATAATGATAATAAACTCACTGATAGTAGACCACTTCTGAGTAAAAAAGTTTACGATCAATTTAATCAAGCTTTGCAAGAGAGAAGTAAAAGGGGCCATTATGCAGAAATAACCTTTATTGGTGTAAATTCTGCTGTCATTAAAGAACATAAAAATATTGACGAAATTTTAAAAGTAACAGTAGATTTCGTTAGCGAGGTTATTACTTGCATTAAAGATAAAAATAAAAATATAATTTCTGGAGATCCAAAAAAAATAAAAAAAATTCATGATACGTGGGTTTTTTCTAGAGATACTCGTTCAAATAATCCGAATTGGCAACTTGTAGATATTTTAACTTAATTGAACAAAAAATTCACAGATAAGGACAAAAAAGACTGGGAAAATTTTATAAATAGTAAAGATAAAATATTTAATAAAGATTTGTCCGAAAATAAAAATACTTATTCAGGTAAAGGATCAAAAACAATTGATCTACATGGATCTTCTTTAGAAACTGCCAATAAAATTGTTAGTGAACATATAAAACGTTGTTCTTCTGCTAACATTAAAAAACTTGTAGTTATTACCGGAAAAGGGTTAAGGTCTAACACACAAAATGATCCTTACGTTTCTAAAGATTTAAGTATTCTAAAATATTCAGTTCCTGAGTTTATTAAATCAAATTCAGATTTAATGAAACTTATTAAAGAAATAAAAGAAGCTAACGAAAATGAAGGTGGTAGTGGGGCTTTTAATATTTATCTAAAAAACGTTAAAGAATAAACTTAGATAAATCTGTATCTTTAACTAACTCACCAAGATTTTTTTTAACATAATCCGAATTAATAGTGATTTTTTTACCTGAATTATCAGTTGCAGTAAAACTTATATCATCCAAAACTCTTTCAATGATTGTATGTAACCTTCTTGCCCCAATGTTTTCAACAGTAGAGTTTACTTCTGTTGCTAAGTTTGCAATCGTATCGATACCATCATCTGAAAAATCTAACTCAACGTTTTCTGTTTTTAATAGAGCTTTGTATTGTTTAATTAATGAATTATCTGGTTCTTTCAAAATTCTTTTAAAATCATCACTAGTTAATGCATCAAGTTCAACTCTTATTGGCAAACGACCTTGTAATTCAGGCAATAAATCTGAAGGTTTTGCAAGTTGAAAAGCACCGGATGCAATAAATAAAATATGATCCGTTTTAATTGGTCCATACTTTGTACTAACAGTTGTGCCCTCGATTAAAGGTAATAAATCTCTTTGAACACCTTCTCTAGAAACATCGCCACCAACACGATCTGTACGAGCAGAGATTTTGTCAATCTCATCTAGAAACACAATACCATTATTTTCAGTTGAATTTTTTGCAGCTTTTATAATTTTATCTTGTTCTATAAGTTTATCGGATTCCTCATTTATTAAAATTTCGTGAGACTCCTTAACTGTCATTTTTTTCTTTTTAGGTTTATTTCCCATTGACTTTCCAAGCATTTCTCCAAGATTAATCATTCCAACGTTTGCTCCAGGCATTCCTGGTATTTCAAAAGATGGCATAGAGCTTGTTTCACTTACTGCTATCTCAATTTCGTTATCGTCTAAATCACCATTTCTTAGTCTTTTTCTAAAACTCTCTCTAGTTGCTATACTGGCTTTATTCCCAACTAAAGCGTCAAGAACTTTTTCCTCCGCATTTTTTTGAGCTATAGCTGATACCTCTTTTCTTTTTTTTACTTTTTCCATTGCGATAGCAATTTCTAATAAGTCTCTTACAATCTGTTCAACATCTCTTCCGACATAACCAACTTCAGTAAATCTAGTTGCTTCTACTTTTACAAAAGGAGCTTCTGCGAGTTTTGACAACCTTCTAGAAATTTCTGTTTTTCCTACACCAGTCGGGCCTATCATCAAAATATTTTTAGGCAAAACCTCATCTCTCATTTCTCCTTCAAGAGCTTGTCTTCTCCACCTATTTCTTAATGCTATTGCAACGGCTCTTTTGGCTTTATTTTGTCCAACAACATATCTATCAAGCTCGGAAACTATCTCTCTAGGAGATAGAGAGCTTATGTAAGATTTATTATCATCTTTATTTTTATCTTTTTGAACAAGTGGTGTAACGTTTGAATTTTCCATTAAATTTTTTCTATAGTTACTTTATCATTAGTAAAAACACATATTTCAGAAGCAACTTTAATTGCTTTTTTGGCGATCTCTTCAGCAGTTAAATTTGTATCCATTAAAACTTTTGCTGATGCTAACGCATAGTTTCCTCCAGAACCAATACCTATAACATCTCCTTCTGGTTCTAAAACATCTCCTGTTCCAGAAATAATAAAACTCTTTTCTTTATCACCTATTGCCATCAAGGCCTCAAGTCTTCTTAGATACTTATCTGTCCTCCAGTCCTTAGCTAATTCAACAGCTGCTCTTGTTAAATTGCCCGCATGTTTTTCTAATTTAGACTCTAATCTTTCAAACAAAGTTAGTGCATCAGCTGTTGATCCTGCAAATCCAGCGATCACATTTCTTTTCTCAATTTTTCTAACTTTATTGGCAGTGCTTTTGATGACAGTATTTCCCATACTTACTTGTCCATCGCTAGCAACTACAACATCTTTATTCTTTCTAACTAAAACAATCGTTGTCATAATTGTTAAATGGATATTATTTTTGATAGTTCAAGGGCCTTATTAGTTATGTTGATATAACCAATTAATGGAGATATACCTATAAAAATTATGAAGCGAAAAGCCAATATCACGAGAAAAACAAAAGAAACATCTATCAAAGTAGACCTTAATATTGATGGGAAAGGAAAGTATAAAATTGACACAGGAATTGGTTTTCTTAATCACATGTTAGAACAGCTATCAAAACACTCCTCAATAGATTTAAGCGTTAAAGCTAAAGGCGATACTCATATTGATTTACATCACACAACTGAAGATACTGGAATTGCTATTGGTGAATGTTTGAAAAAAGCATCGAAAAATTTTGTTGGAATAAAAAGATACGCACATGCACTTTTACCTATGGATGAAACTCTAACAAGAGTAGCGCTAGATGTATCTAACAGGCCATATTTAATATGGAACGTAAAATTAAAAGTAGAAAAGTTAGGAGAAATGGACACAGAATTATTCAAAGAATGGTTCCAGGCATTTGCACAAGCCGCAGGAATTACTCTTCACGTAGAAAATATTTACGGTGATAATAGTCACCATATTATCGAATCTTGTTATAAAGGACTTGCTAGATCATTAAGGGCAGCGCTTGAATTAGATCCAAAAAATAAAAACACAGTGCCCTCTACAAAAGGTTCTTTATAAAAAAAAGAATTAATGAAAGTAACAATCGTTGATTATAGCTCAGGCAATATTAGCTCTGTAATAAATTCATTTAAAGAGATTGCACAAAACAAAGCAACAATAGAAGTAACCTCAGATTTTAATAAAATTAAAACTTCAGATAAAATTGTTCTACCTGGACAAGGATCATTCAAAAGTTGTGTAGATTCTTTAAATAAAATCAGCGGTTTAAATGATACTTTAAATGAATTTGTAACAGTAAATAAGAAACCAATTCTGGGTATTTGTGTTGGATTACAAATGTTTGCAGATGTCGGTTACGAAGAAACTGAAACAAAAGGCCTAGGATGGATTTCAGGCAAAGTATCAAAAATAGATAATCAGAATGGTAAATATAAACTTCCACACATAGGTTGGAATCAAATTAACATCTTAAAGGAGAGTAAAATTTTTAAAGAAGTAGAAAACAATTCACATATGTACTTTGTTCATAGTTATGAATTTATACCTAAAGATAATAAAGTTATTTCAGCAACTACCGATTATTCAACAAAAGTAGTTTGTTCAGTTGAGAAAGAAAATATTTTTGGGACACAATTTCACCCAGAAAAAAGTGATAAAACTGGATTAAAAATAATTAATAATTTTATAAATTTATAAATTTATTTATACAAATAAAGAATTAAAAAAAAGATGAAAATATTTCCTGCAATCGATATCAAGGACGAAAAATGTGTGCGTTTAATTAAGGGTGATTTTGATAATAAAACTGAGTACAAAAATTCTCCCATAGATCAAGCTAATAGCTATAAAGATCATGGATTTAAAAACCTACACATTGTTGATTTAGATGGAGCTTTAACTGGCGAAACGGTTAACATTAATATTATTCAAGAAATAGTGAAAAAGTCTAAACTTAAGGTAGAGATAGGTGGAGGTATTAGAAATTTTGAAAGTATTAAAAAATATTTAGATATTGGAGCTGAGAAAGTAATTTTGGGAAGTGCTGCTATAAAAGATAAAAAATTTTTAAAAGAAGCATGTCAAAAATTTCCAAATAAAATAGCATTAGGCTTAGATGCTAAAGATGGATATTTATCAGTATCTGGATGGAAGGAAAATTCTAATCAATTAGCTTTAGATTATTTGGATGAGGTAAATGACTATGGGGTTAGCAGACTTATTTATACTGATATAAATAAAGATGGAATGAAGCAAAGTCCAAATTTTGACGAAACATCAAAAGTTGCTGCTAATTCCAACTGTCCTGTAATTATATCTGGAGGGGTTTCATCGATAGATGATATTAAAAAAGCAAAGAGTTTAAAAAATATTGAGGGTATAATAGTCGGAAAAGCAATTTACGATGGTGATATTAAATTAGAAGAACTTATAAAAGAAGATGCTTAAAAATAGAATAATTCCTTGTTTAGATGTGAAGAACGGTCGTGTTGTAAAAGGCATTAATTTTGTTGATTTAAAAGATGCAGGAGATCCTGTTGAGCAAGCAAAAATTTATAGCGATGGTGGTGCTGATGAAATTTGTTTTTTAGATATAACAGCCTCAAATGAAAATAGAGATACTATTTATGACGTTGTAGAAAGAACCTCAAAGAAATGTTTTGTCCCTTTAACAGTAGGTGGAGGAGTAAGAAGTGTCGAAGATATTAGTAAACTACTTAACTGTGGTGCTGATAAAGTTTCAATTAATACAGCTGCTGTAAATGATAAGCAAGTTATCGTTAATAGTTCAAAAAAGTTTGGTTCCCAATGTATTGTTGTTGCAATAGATGCAAAAAAAAATGGAGATAGGTGGGAGATTTATACTCACGGTGGAAGAAATAAAACAGGGATTAACGCAGTTAAGTTTGCAAAAGAAATGGAAGAAAGTGGCGCGGGAGAATTGCTTATAACATCAATGGATAAGGATGGTACACAAGTAGGTTATGATATTGAATTAATGTCCCAAATATCCTCTAGCGTAAATATTCCAATTATAGCTTCTGGTGGAGTTGGGAACTTAGATCACTTAGTTGATGGCATTAAACTTGGCAATGCTAATGCTGTTTTAGCAGCATCGATATTTCACTATGGAAAATATTCTATAAAACAAGCTAAAGATTATTTGGACTCAAAAGGAATACCTGTTAGGATTTAATATGCTTACTGCACTAGAAAGCCTTTTTAAACTTGCAAGAGAAAGAAAAAATAATCCAATTGATGGATCTTATACAAACGAATTATTAAGCAATAAATCATTAAGTAAAGAAAAAGTTTTAGAAGAGGTAAGTGAGTTAATAGAGGCTGTCGAAAAAAATACAAATAAAATACATGAAGCTGCAGATGTATTTTATCATTTAATAATGTATTTAGAGGCAAATAATATTAAAATAGAGGAAATTATGATTGAATTAAAAAAAAGATCTCAAAAATCTAAATAGATGAAATTTAGAGAATTTTTTTTTTCATATAAAACAATTTTAAAATTATTTATTAGTGAAAAAAAATATTTTAAAGCATTAAGAAAACTTTTTGGTTATCCATATAAATATATATTAGAGATTATAAGAATTTTTTTTTCTATTAAAAAAAAAAATTTGGATCACGAAAAGTTTGATCATTTAAAAAAAAAATCTTTAGATGATTTATTTATATTTTTTAATTCGGACAAAGGAACCAAAGTTAATTTTGGTGGCAAAATTGTAAAAGGACATAATTATTCTCATCTTTACGAAAAGTATTTTTCAAAATATAAATTTGAAAAAAAAATAAAAATTTTAGAGATAGGCTCATTATTAGGAGCAAGTGCAGCGTCTTTTTTAAAGTACTTTGAAGATCCAGAAATCTATTGTTTAGATGTAAATCCTTTTCAAATCCAATATACATCAAAAAGAATAAATAAATTATATATAAACACACGTTATAGAAAAACATTAAATCAAGTATCAAGTTATTTAGATTTTCAATTTGATATTATTATTGATGATGGAAGCCATAATAAAAGAGATCAAATATTAACTTTAAATTATTTTTTACCTAAACTTAAAAGCAAAGGTATTTATGTAATTGAGGATACGTGTCACTATTTAAGTGTGCCAGCCTTAAACGATGATAAATTAGATTATGGAGCTAATGATTTTGTACAATCAGTATTTAATACTGGAAATCATTATTCCAAATACTTGGATGATTCAGAAAAAAAAAATATACATCAAATGATAAATTCTTTAAATTTAGAGAAAGGAAACTTTATTTTTGAAAATGAAAGTTTACCTG
>CACNCD010000007.1 GCA_902618855.1 uncultured Pelagibacteraceae bacterium
CAGAAAGATTAGTGAATTGGGCAAGATTAATTAAATCTGAAACTGAAATAGGTTTTATGAAAGGTGCAGCATTAATTTCGCAAAATGCTATGAAGGTTGCAATGGAAACTATTAACCCAGGTGTTAGACAATGCGATGCTGTTGCGGAAATTCAAAAAGCTCTATTTAAAGGAACACCAGAAATAGGTGGAGAATATGCTAGCATTGCCACGCTGTTACCAACTGGAAAAGGTACTTCAGCATCACATTTGACTGCAACAGATAAAAAGTTTGTTCAAGGAGAGGCTACTATAATTGAGTTATCTGGAGTAAATAAAAGGTACCATTCTCCCATGGCAAGAACAGTTCAACTTGGAAAGCCAGAACAAAAGAAAATAGATGCAATGAAAGCTACAAATGAAGCGTTGGATGCAGGTATAGAAGCTACAAAACCAGGAAATACCGCAGATTATGTTGCTCAAAAATTTTGGGGAGTTTTAGATAAATATAAAATTAAAAAAGAGTCGCGAACTGGTTATTCTATTGGAATTGGTTATCCACCTGATTGGGGCGAACATACTTTAAATATTTATAAGGGCGATAAGACAATTTTACAGCCTAACGTTTGTTTTCACATGATAGCTGTAATGCAATTTGGAGAATGGGGCGTAGAAGCTTCGGAGTCAGTGCGTGTAACAGAGAATGGAAGTGAATTATTCTGCAATTTTTCAAGAGAATTACATATAAAATAAGAACTTGAAATATATCTCTACAAATGTTTTAAAACATCCTTTATGTCCAAAAACTCACAATTTGTTAAATTTGATAAAGTTGACAAAAGTTATGACGGAAAAGTTTTAGTCGTAAAAGATCTAAATTTAGATATTGCCGAAGGTGAATTTATTACAATGCTTGGACCGTCAGGTTCAGGAAAAACAACTTGCCTAATGATGTTGGCTGGTTTCGAAACACCAACAAATGGAGAAATATATTTAGATAGCAATCCGATTTCAAATATTCCACCTCACAAAAGAGGAATAGGAATGGTTTTTCAGAACTATGCATTATTTCCACACATGACTGTTTATGAAAATTTGGCTTTTCCTTTAAGAGTAAGAAAAGTTTCTAAGGATGATATAGACAAAAAAGTTGATAAAGCTTTATCAATGGTTTCTTTAACAGGTTTTGAAAATAGAATGCCCGGTCAACTATCAGGCGGTCAACAACAAAGAGTAGCTGTTGCTAGAGCATTAGTTTTCGATCCTGCTGTAGTTTTAATGGATGAACCATTAGGAGCGTTGGATAAAAATTTAAGAGAAAGTATGCAGTATGAAATTAAACATATACATGAAAGCATTGGCGTTACCGTAGTTTATGTCACTCATGATCAAGGTGAAGCTTTAACTATGTCAAATAGAATTGCAGTTTTTAATGATGGAAAAGTTCAACAGCTTTCATCTCCTGATAAGTTATATGAAGAGCCAGTTAATTCTTTTGTAGCAGAATTTATTGGAGAAAATAATAGATTCGCTGGTCAAGTAACAGAAATTTCTAACAACAAATGTAAAGTTAAACTTGATAGTGGATCAGAAATTCTTGCAAATCCTATTGCAGTCAAATCAAATGGAGAAAAAACTATGGTATCTTTAAGACCTGAAAGAGCCTTAATAAACTCAAAAGAAAAAATGGAAAATAATTTTAAAGGAAAAATAGAGGAAGTGATTTACCATGGAGATCACACTAGAGTAAGACTTGACTTATTAGGAAATAAAGAATTTATTTTAAAAGTACCAAATAGTTCAGCTAATATGGAAATTAAATTAGGTAATCAAATCAATGTTAGTTGGAACAGCTTTGATGCTAGAGCTTTAGACCCAAAATAATCTAAAATACAATTGTCCCTGGAAAAATTACTAAAATATAGCTTTATTCGTCTAAATGCCGTGTTGACTCCTATATTATATCTTGCTGTAATCCTGTTTTTAAAAAAACGTTTAAACGGAGGATAAATGAAAAAATTAAGTAAACTATTACTTACTCTATCTTTTGCTCTTTCTATAACTTCATCAGCATTTGCAGTAACTGTTGCATCTTGGGGTGGAGCTTATACAGAGTCTCAAAAGTTAGGATACGGTGATCCTACTGCTAAAAAACTTGGTGTAGAAATAAACTGGGTTGATTATTCAGGTGGATTATCTGAAATTAAAGCACAGAAAGAAGCTGGCGCAATTGTATGGGATATAATTGACGTTTTTGCAATGGATACTATTACTGGATGTGACGAAGGTTTATTTGTTGAATTCGATTTTGACAAAGACTTTCCAGCAGCTCCAGACGGAACTCCAGCAAGTAAAGACTTCTTTACAAGCATGCCGTCAAAATGTGCTGTAGGAAATATTTTATATTCTTGGAACTACGCTTACAATACAAACAATGTAAAAGGTACTCCAAAAACTATAAAAGATTTTTTTAACACAAAAAAATTCCCTGGAAAAAGAGCTATCTATAAAAGCGCTTTAACAAATTTAGAAATCGCTTTAGCAGCAGATGGAATTAAACCAGGAAAAGGTGGTGCTAAAATTTATAAAGCTCTAGAAACTGAAAAAGGTGTTCAAAGAGCAATGGATAAAATCAAAAAACTTTGTACAGATCCAAAAGGTGGATGTGTATTTTGGTCAGCAGGTGCTCAACCACCAGAATTATTAATGAGTGGTGAAGTTGTAATGGCAACTGGTTGGAACGGAAGATTCTTCAACGCAACAGTTGGTGAAGGCGCTCCAATTAAACAAGTATGGGACGGTCAAGGTCTTGACTATGAATATTTTGTACTTGTTAAAGGTGGTCCAGATGAAGCAAATGCAAAAAAAGCATTAGCTGAAATGACTAGTACTGAAGGTTTAGCAGGAAGTGCTAAGTATATTGCTTACGCACCTTGGAGAAAATCTTCAATAGAAGTTATGGCAAAAGGTGAGCCGTGGTATAAAGATGGTAAAACAAACATGGTACCTCATATGCCAACAGCTCCTGAGAACACTAAAAATTACTTCTTAGTTGATCCAATTTTCTGGGCAGACAATGGCACAGAGCTTGGTGAGAAATGGGAAGCAATGAAAGCTGGTCTATAATTTTAAGTTTTAAAGATTAGAATTATATATTATATTTAGGGCGGTTATTTATAACCGCCCTTTTTTATTTATGAGCAGCGAAACAAAAAAAATTTTAACTACAGATGGAATTCCTCTTGAGGAAAGTCTAAAAAAAGCAGAAAAAAAAAATAAATTAAAAGCTTTTTTATTAGTTTGTCCATTATTACTTTTTTTAATTATTACATATGTATTTCCTATCGGCGATATGCTTTTCAGAAGTATTGATGACCGTATGGTAACCGATATGCTTCCTAAAACTTATAAAGCTATGGAAAAGTGGGATGGTAAAGATTTGCCTGATGAAGAGGTTTTTAAGGCATTCTATTTAGATTATAAAAAACTAGTTGAAGAAAAAACTTTTGGAAAATTAGCCACTCAACTTAATTATGAAAAAAATGGTTTTAAAAGTATTCTTAAAAAATTAAAAAGAAAAATGAAAAAATTTGAAGAAGGAAATTATAAAGAGCAAATAATGGGTGTACACAAAAGATGGGCGAACGTTGAGTATTGGAGAGCTCTGAAAAGAAGAGCGCCCGCATATAGTTATTCTAAATATTTAAAAGGTGTTGATATGTATGAAAATGAAGACGGCAAGATTGTTCAAGTTCCTGAAGATAGAAGAGTTCATAAAATATTATGGGTCAGAACTGTAGAAGTCGCTTTTTTTGTAACTGTTTTATGTTTTTTAATGGCTTATCCAATTGCACACCTGCTAGCAACTCTTCCAATGAAATATAGTAATCTATTAATGATTTGTGTATTACTTCCTTTTTGGACATCATTACTTGTTAGAACAGCAAGCTGGATGATCTTGCTACAACAACAAGGTATTGTTAATGATTTTTTCGTTTGGATTGGATTGGTTAGTGACGAAAATAGACCTGAGATGATGTATAATAAGACAGGTACTTATGTTGCAATGACGCAAATTTTATTACCTTTTATGGTACTTCCTTTATACAGTGTAATGAAAACTATATCTCCTAGCTTAATGAGAGCTGGGAAGTCTTTGGGAGGAACACCTTTTGTGGCATTTTGGAAAGTTTACTTTCCATTAACCATCCCTGGTATTGGGGCTGGATGTCTTTTAGTGTTTATACTTGCAATAGGGTATTATATTACACCTGCTCTAGTAGGTGGAGCGTCCGGAACTTTGATTAGTAACCAAATAGCTTTCCATATGAAGAGTACTCTTGATTGGAGTTTTGCTTCCGCAATGGGACTAATGTTATTAACTGGAGTGCTAGCAATTTATTGGGTTTATAACAAATTGGTTGGAGTAGATAATATTAAATTAGGATAAATATGGCATTACCCAAATATACAGAACCGCATTATAGAATATGGCATTATTTTTATTTGTTTATTTGTAGTTGTGTATTTTTCTTTTTAATAGCACCTTTATTTGTAATATTTCCACTATCATTTAACGCAGAAGAATTTTTAGTTTTTTCAGACGGGATGAAGCGGCTTGACCCAGATGCATTTTCTTTAAGATGGTACAAAGACATGATTTACGGAACAAAAAATCCTTGGGGCTTAGCTGCGAAAAATAGTTTTATAATAGCTTTATTTGCAACTCTTGGATCAGTTATATTGGGTACTGTTGCAGCCTTAGGTTTAAGCAGCAGACATATGCCATATAAAGGAATTATTATGGCAGCTTTAATATCACCAATGATAGTTCCACTTATTATTTCTGGTGTTGCAATTTTCTTTTTTATGGCAAAAGTTGGTTTAGCAGCCACTCACACAGGAATAGTGCTTGCACATATAGTTTTAGGAACCCCATTTGTTGTTATCACTGTAACTGCAACTTTATCAGGATTTGACCATAGCGTCACAAGAGCGGCCGCAAGTCTTGGTAGCGATCCAGTCAATACATTTATGAAAATAACCTTACCTCTAATTTTACCAGGTGTAATATCTGGAGGCCTTTTTGCTTTTGTTACATCATTTGATGAAGTTGTTGTTGTTTTATTTCTAGCAGGACTAGATAACACAACAATACCAATTCAAATGTGGACAGGATTAAGAGAACAATTAAGTCCTACAATACTTGCAGTTGCAACCTGTTTGATTATTCTTTCAACATTAATACTTGTTACGGCAGAACTTTTAAGAAGAAGATCTGAACGAATAAGAGGTATTAATAGATAATAATTTTCATTTTTTTAAATTATGAACATAAAAAAAGTAGTAATAATTGGATCAGGTACAATGGGCAGTGGTATCGCTGCTCATTTATGTAATGCTAAAATTCCAGTTACATTATTGGATTTAACTACAGATATAAGCACACAAGCTAGAGATAGAATATATAAATCTAGACCTCCATTGCTTATAGATAAAAATAAAATAAATAATATAAAAGTTGGAAATATAAATGATGATTTTGATGCTGTTAAAGATGCTGACTGGGTAGTAGAAGCTGTTGTAGAAAGGATAGATATCAAACACAACATTTACGAAAAAATTTTTAAATCAAGAAAACCAGGTGCTATAGTTTCTTCAAACACATCGTCAATTCCAATAAAAATTTTATCAGAGAAATTAACAAAAGATGAAAAAAAAGATTTTTGTATAACACATTTTTTTAATCCTGTTCGTTATATGGGATTGTTAGAAATTGTTAAAAATGAAAATAATGATCTAGATAAAATAAATTCATTGAAGAAATTTTGTGAAGATGAGTTAGGAAAAGGGGCTATAGTTTGCAACGATACTCCTGGTTTTTTAGGAAATAGAATAGGTGTTTTTGCTATGCAGGTAGCTATGACCGAAGCATTTCGAATGAAATTATCTATTGAAGAAGCAGATGCAGTTTTTGGAAGACCAATGGGAATTCCAAAAACTGGAGTTTTTGGTCTTTATGATTTAATAGGAATTGATTTAATGGCCGATGTTTTAAAAAGTTTTATAAAAGAACTTCCAAAAAACGATCCCTTTCAAGAAGTTGCTAAGGAAATACCACTAATTACCAAGTTAATTGAAACAGGGTACACAGGTAGAAAAGGTAAAGGTGGTTTTTACAGAATGAACAAGACAGATAATAAAAAAATTTTAGAAGCAATTAATCTTGAAACAGAGGAATATTCCTCAACTAAGAAAATTGATCTTGGCATTGATACTGTGAACTTAAATTTACTTATTAGCAGAAAAGACAAATATGGCGAATACGCATGGTCGGTAATTTCTAAAATAATTAAGTACGCCTCTTCTTTAGTTCCAGGTATTACAGATAAATTTAATGATATTGATGAAGCGATGAGGTTAGGCTTTAACTGGGCAATGGGACCATTTGAAATGCTAAAATCTATAGGAGTTAAAAACTTTTTCGAACGTATTGATAGTTTTGAAAACAATAAATTTTTGGAAAAATTAAATCAAAATAAAGATGAAAACTTTTATGGTGAAAGACAAAAGTATACAAATATAGAAACTCTGGGGAAAGTTAAACCAAAAGCAATCAAAATAGATAAGAATAAATCTGCTGACATATATAGATTTAAAGATTTTAATATTGTTGAATTTACTACAAAAGCATGTGCTTTAGATTATGATTCAATGGATGCTTTAAAAAATGCAACAGACAAACCTTTAATTATTATGAACGAAAGTATGCAGTTTTCAGCAGGAGTTAATTTAACCTATACGATGAACTTTGCAGACAAAGGAGATTTTAAATCTATTGAAAAGTTTATTAAATATTTTCAAGATACGTGTAAACATTTAAAATATTCAAAGTACCCAGTAATTTCAGCACCATCAGGTTTAGTTTTGGGTGGAGGAGAGGAGGTTGCGATTCAATCAAATTTTGTTGTGGCGCATACTAACATAGTAATGGGACTTGTAGAAACAGGAGTTGGTTTAGTACCAGCAGGTGGTGGATGTAAAGAGGTTTTATGGAGATGGTCGCAAACAGAAGAAGCAAAAAAAGATCCAGATTATGCACCTTTAAAAGTTTTTAATATTATAGGGTACGCAACAACAGCAACCTCGACTGTGGAAGCCGAACCATTAAAGTTTATAAAACCCGAGGATAAAAAAGTAATGAATAGAAATAGTTTATTTGAGGTATCAAAAAAATTAATTGAGGATAATAAAAATTTTACTCCACCTAAAGAATGTACATTTAATTTATCTGGAAAACCCCTAAAAGATAAAATGGTTAAAATTTTAGAAAAACTTTATAATGAAAAAGTTATATTAGATCATGGAATGGTAGTTGGAGAAGAGCTAGCAAATGTTCTAAGTGGAGGAAACACATCGATTGACAAAACTCTATCAGAGGATGATCTTTATAGATTAGAGCTAGAATCTTTTATGAAATTAATAGAAAATAAAAATACCCAAGATAGAATAAAACATACACTTGCGACTGGAAAACCACTAGTAAACTAAATTATTTTAATAATTTAAAAGTATTAATAAAATCTGGTCTCAAGACATATTCAACTTTTTCATCAAATTTAATTTTTCTCAAAATATCTAATCCAAAGATCACCTTTCCAACAGGGGAATATTCACCTTGATAAAGAGGTGCATCAACCAACAAAATAAAAAATTGACTGTCCTCAGTATTTTTTTGATTAGTTCTTGCAAGTGCAACAGTTCCAGCGGTAAATTCAAATGGATAATTTAACTCAGAATTAATTGATCCATAGCCGGATTTACCACTCCCTATATAAGAATAGTTTAAGTT
This sequence comes from uncultured Pelagibacteraceae bacterium, assembly GCA_902618855.1. Lineage (GTDB taxonomy): Bacteria > Pseudomonadota > Alphaproteobacteria > Pelagibacterales > Pelagibacteraceae > Pelagibacter. The sequence continues at coordinate 7,831 of CACNCD010000007.1, forward strand.
ATTTTTTTTGCCAAATTCTAAATCACCCGCCTGAACAAGAGTATTTTTAATTACTCTATGAAACGCTACATTGTTATATTCTCCCTTTTTGATTAAAAATTTAAATCTTTCAACAGATTTCGGAGCTACATTGGGATAGAGTTCAATTATAACATTCCCACAAGGTGCATTTAATACTGCTATGTTTTCTCTATTTTTAAATTCTAATTTTTCTGGATTATATTGTTCAACAAATAAACATTTATTTTTTATTAAAAAAAAAGATACAACAGAACTTATCCCTAAAAAAATAACAAAAATAAGAAGTACCTTTTCTGAAAAACTTTGTTTTATTTTTTTTTTCATTCTAAAACTTCAAATTTTCATCAATTAGCATTAGTTTTTTTTTTAAATAAGATACTTTATTTTCTAAAATTGAATCTTTATTAATAACATTTTTTATTAATTTTTTATCTGTCATCATAAAAGAATATATTTCTGCCATATCTTCAGATGGAGTTGTCATTGAATATTCTGTAAGAAAACCATTTGTTTTTTCAAATAGTGATAAACCTAACTTATCTGAGCATGTAGAACATTCTGCATATTCAAAATCTTTATTATTAAAATTTATCCATTCTTTCTCTTCAAACAATTCTTTAAAATTATCATTAATAATATGAAAAATTTCATGATGTAAAACTCTTTCAAAATATTCTTTTTCAAAATTTATATCTAATATTAAAGTTTTCATTAAATAATTTGGGACGCCAGCCGCACCAATACCAGCTACACTTAAATTTTCACAAAGAACAACATATTTTAAATTTATTTTTTTAAGAAAAGTTTCATCATACTTCTTAAAGTTTTTATCTATTAAAGGAAAAATTTTGTCTATATTGCTATCTTTTACATCAAAACAACTTACATTGTTATTTCTTATCCCAACCTGAAATGCTTTGTACGGTTTAAGATATTTAATACCTGTAGGAGAGTTTATACTATAAATTTCTAAATTAGGAATTTTTATAAGGTTATAAATAGTATTTGCACTTGCCCATGAAATTAAAATAAAAAATATAATTACAGTTTTAAATATTTTCATTTTACTAATACTTTTTTACAAATATTCCCATTAATCCATTTATGATTGATACACTAAAAAGAATAACCTGTCCTTTAAATGAATAAAAATCAAATGATGGATAAAAACTTATACCTACGCTTAAAAGTATATAAGTTATTATAAAAGGTTTATAGAATTTTCTTACTAACTCCACCATTTATTTGAAAATTTAAGTAGATTTGATTTCTACAGTATTTTCTTCAGGATAGTGATTTGTCTTGAATTGGTTAGAAATTTTTTGAACTTCTACAGATGAAACTTTATATTCTGCACATTGCGTTTCCTCATCTTTTCCATGTCCAGTTACCATATTAACCATATGTTCAGGGAAGTGGAAAGTAGTGAATACAACACCTTCTTTTACTTTATCGTTAACTTCAACCTTTAAAGCAACTTCTCCTCTGCCAGAATATAATCTTGCAATATCCCCAGTATTTAATTCTCTGTATTTTGCATCTTTTGGATGAACCAATAGTATATCTTCATCTACCATATCTATATTATTTGTTCTTCTAGTCATTGTAGCTGCATTGTAGTGCTGTAACACTCTACTAGTTGTTAATATTAACGGGTATTCGTCTTTATTTTTTTCTATCTCTGTACTTTCCTTCCAGTCAAAGTATTTTAGTCTTCCTTTGCCCAGTTTAAATTCTTTTTCATGAAGTATTTTTGTGTCGGTTCCATCCTCTTTTACAGGCCACTGTAATCCAAACTTGCCTAGTCTTTCTCTCGTAATACCTTTAAAGAAAGGCACAATATCTGCAATTTCTGCTAAAACTTCGTCAGCATCATAAATTTTTTGATCAAAACCAAGTTTTTGCATCATTTCAGTAACAATAACACCATCCGGTTTTGTTCCAGGCAGAGGTTCTGCTGCCTTATTAACTCTTTGAACTCTTCTTTCAGTATTTGTAAAAGTTCCATCTTTTTCTAAAAAAGTAGTTCCTGGAAGTACGACATCAGCATACTTGGCTGTTTCACTCATAAAAATTTCTTGAACGACCAATAAATCAAGAGCTTTCATTGCCTGTATTACATGATTACTGTTGGGATCTGTTTGAACAATATCCTCTCCAATAATCCAAAGACCTTTTAACTCATTGTTGATAGCAGCATCAAACATTTCAGGAATTTTCAAACCTGCTTTTGTTGGATGAATTACTCCATATTTTTGAGTATAAAAATCTTGTATCTTTTGCTCAGCGACAGGAAAGTATCCAGCGCCTTGATGAGGCTGACATCCCATATCAGCAGCACCTTGAACATTGTTTTGTCCTCTTAAAGGATTAACACCAACTCCTCTTCTACCTATATTACCTGTAATCATTGCAAGGTCAGCGATCAACATTACAGTCTTAGATCCCTGTTCATGTTCAGTTACTCCTAAACCATGAAACTCCATTGAATTTTTTGCTGAGGCATATGCTATAGCAGCCTCCTTAACAAATTGTTTATCTACACCTGCAACTTTTGCCAATTGGTCAATATTCAAACTATTAATATGTTCAAAAAATTTATCAAAACCTTCAGTCCTATTGTCGATGAATTCTTTTTTATATAGTTTTGATTTTACAATAAAATATAACATCATGTTTAGAACAGCTACATTTGTTCCTGGTCTTAATCTAATATGGTAATCTGCTAGTTTTGCTAACTCTGTTTCAACAGGGTCAAGCACTATTAACTTTTTACCTTTCATAACTTGTTGTTTTATTTTTGCTCCTGTAACTGGATGTGCGTTAGTTGGGTTAGCCCCTATAACTAAAAATAAATCTGCAAAATAAATATCCTCTGTTGAATTAGTTGCAGCACCCGTTCCGAATGTTTGCTGCATACCCCAAGCTGTTGGAGAATGACAAATTCTTGCACAGCAATCAATGTTATTTGTACCCACTACTGCTCTAATCATTTTTTGGAAAACATAGTTTTCTTCATTAGTACATCTAGCTGATGATATTCCCGCAATAGCATCTGGACCATTATCTTTTTTAATTTTATCTAATTTATTTTTTATGAATTCATAAGCTTCATCCCAAGAAGCTTTTTCAAATTTACCATTTCTCTTTATTAGTGGACTTCTTAATCTGTCAGGATGATCATAAAATCCAAACGCATATCTACCTTTGACACAAGTATGTCCAGCATTAACTTCAGTTTCTTTTGGAGTATCAATTGAAACTACTTTTCCATCTTTGACAGATGTTTCTAAATTACAACCAACTCCACAATACGAACATGTAGTTCTTACTTTTTTATCGTATTTTGCAGACTTAGATGCAAAAACATCAGATATTGCATCTGTTGGGCAAGTGTGTGCACATGCACCACAAGATACGCAAGAAGAATCTCCAAACAACATATCATTATCTGTGGTAATTCTTGATTCAAATCCTCTTCCACTCATTGTTAACACGAAAGACCCTTGTATCTCATCGCAGGCTCTTACACATCTTCCACAATTAATACAGTTATCTAAATTCATTCTCATGTATGAATGTGAAGTGTCTTTAGGAGTACCTTTGTGTTGTTTAGGGTTATTATATCTATGATCTTTTATTCCTAGATCATTGGCAACATCTTGAAGTTCACAATTATTGTTAACTTCACATGTTCCACAATTCATTGGGTGATCAGTTATAACTAATTCTACAATGTTTTTTCTTAAATTTTTAAGATCTTCATTATTAGTAAAAATATGTTGATTTTCTCCAACTGGAGTATGACACGAAGCTACTACTTTGGTAGGTCCATCTTTTTCTAATGCCACTTCAACAGAGCAAACTCTACAAGCACCATAAGGAGCAAGATTTGGATCATCACATAAAGTAGGGACCTTTTTTTCACCTAAGTAACTTTTAACAAATTTTAATATAGAAGTATGTTTTTCACCAATTTCGTATGGCTTTCCATCAATATAGGCTATTTTTCTTTTTTCTGAGCTCATTAATTTTCTTTTACTATATCATCTTTCAATTCATCACCAAAATATTTTAAGATATTCATAATTGGCGTAGGAATAGCTCCACAAAGAGCACACAAGCATCCTTTTTTCATCGTAATAAGCAGTTCATTTAACAATTTTAGAGGGATTTTAGCTGATTTATTTTTAACTTGATCGAACATTTCTTTGCCTCGATACGATCCAAGTCTTCCAGGAAAACATTTTCCACATGATTCCTCTGCTGAAAACTCAAACAGATGATGTATATAATCAATCATACTAAATTCTTTTGGAATACTAACCACGCTCGCATGTCCTAACATAAAACCAGCATTAGTAAATTCTTGGAAATCTAAATTTAAATTGTCAATTTCTTGAATTGGAACTACACCACCTAATGGTCCACCAATTTGAAATGCTTTGACAGGTTCTTTAAGGCCTCCACCAATTTCATAAAAAATTTTTTTCATAGGTGTTCCCATATCAATTTCATAAACTCCAGGTTTATTAAAAAAACTATCTAAACAAACAAGCTTTGTACCTGCAGATTTTTTATTTCCAATTGCTGAAAATTTTTCAGCGCCATTTAACAAAATTCCACTTGCTGCAGCAAGAGTTTCTACATTGTTAACTACAGTTGGTTTTTTATAAAGTCCCTCTGTTACTGGAAAAGGAGGTCTAACATCTACTTCTGCTCTTCTTCCCTCTATAGACGCTATTAAAGCAGTTTCTTCTCCACAAATGTATGCGCCTTGTCCGATACAAATGTTTAAGTCAAAAGAAAAATTTGTACCAAGAATATTTTTACCTAACAATCCTTCTTGTTTTAAAGCATTAATAGATCCGTTTAATGCTTCAATTGACTTTGGATATTCTCCTCTAATATAAAGGACGCCTTCATCTCCTCCAATTACATAACCACAGATTACCATTCCAAATATGACCTTAAGGGGTTGATCTTCTAGTAAATATCTGTCAGAAAAAGCTCCAGAGTCTCCTTCGTCTGCGTTACAAATTACGTATTTTTTATCAGATTTAGCTTTACTACAAAAATCCCATTTCATTCCAGTTGGAAAACCTGCACCACCTCTTCCAGTTAAATTTGATGACAACAAAGATGAAATAATTTCTTTTTTGTCGGTTTTAAGAAAAATATTTAGATTTTTTTTAAATTTGTCAAGATCCGATAATTTATCATCCATTAAAAAACTAGTTGAAGCAAAACTTTTAGAAGTAAATTTTTCTTGAATAATTTCTTCACCCTTGACTATTTTATCTATTTTAGAAATATCATTTCCGGCATAATTTTCTCCATCGTAGTGAAAAGCGTGGTTCTCGTAACAATAACCCAAACAAAACATTTCACCAACTTTGTCTTTACCGAGTTTATCTTGTAACTTTTTTTTAAGACCTTCTTGTGTACCTGCACACATGCACGCACTACCATTGCATACAAAAGCTTTTTTTGCTCTATGTTCGGGTCTTAAAAATTCGTAAAAACTCTCAGCTCCGTGTATTGTAGATAGACCAACATGATATTTTTCTGCTAATTCCTTCATGCCGTCACCATTTTTAGAATTTAATGATCTTTCAGAAATTTTCTGAAAAAGGTTATCTTTTAAACCTATTCTACCTGATAATTTGCTTATATTTTTTGACATTTTATTTAGGCTTTTATTATAACTCTTTCTTTATTGCTATAAATATTAAAGCTATTACTTTTTACAAAACCTAACAAGGTCATGTCAAAGCGTTTTGCTAGATCTATAGCGAGACTTGTGGGCGCACCTACACCTGCCATTAATCCTATGTTTGACATTAAAGCTTTTTGAACTAACTCAAAATTTAATCTTCCTGAACAAGCTATAAATTGAGAACTATTATCAATAAGTTTATTTTTATGTACGTAACCAATTAATTTATCTAAAGCATTGTGTCGACCAACATCCTCTCTCGTTGCCAAAACCTCTCCTTGATCAGTAATTAAAGAGCTAGCATGTATTCCTCCAGTTTTTGAAAATTCAGACTGTTTACTCACTAAAAGCTCCGGTGATTTTAAAATAATTTTTTCACTAATTTTTGGATAAGATAAACTCATTTTATCATTTTTTAATATTTCAACTGTATCAAGCGAAGTTTTTCCACACACACCACATGAGGAGTTTGTTATAAAGTTTCTTTTTAATTTTCCTATATCAATATTTTTTGTATTTTTAATTGTAGCAATTATTTTATTTTGTATATTGTAATCACCAACTTCATCCCCTTGTTTTTCAATTTTTTCTATATCTGAAAAATTTTCAATTATTCTTTCATTAAATAAAAAACCAGAAATTAAATCCTCATCATTTCCTGGGGTTCTCATTGTTATTGAGATATTTTCATTTTTCCATTTGCCGTTTGTTTCAAATCTTAAAATCATTTCAAGAGGTTCTTCAACTGAAACAGAGTCTTTAACCTCTTCAATGTTATTATTTTTTAATTTTGTAACTTTATACTTAATGTCCATTTATGAAGGATATTTCTTTTTTAATATAAGTCGATTTAAAACTACACCAAAAAATACAATTATTACCGACCCCGTTATAACTGGACTAATTATATAATCTAAAGAAACACTTCCCATAATAACAATTATTGGATTACCCCCAGCAGGAGGATGGGTTACGTTTAATAGTATCATAAGCCCTACACCTACGCCCACAGAAATTGGAATTAAAATATATAAAGGGAGTGGGATTAAATTTAAAAAAAAAACTCCTACAATAGCAGTTAGCAAATGACCAAAAAAAATATTTTTAGGTTGAGCAAACGGACTTTCTGGATAGCCATATAAAAGTACCATCGTGGATCCAAAAGAAGCTATTAAAAAAACTCCATATTCTGTTTTATATGTAAGTATAGTTAAAACACCAATCGTTAAAGTAGAAAAGATTGTGGCGAATATTGATTGTTTTATTAACTTTTTATTCATTTAAGATTTTAAAGCTTTTAAAAGTGTTTTAAAAGGAAGCATCAAACATTCCTTTCTTGATAGATTTTTTTTATCAAATAACTTATTAAATTCTACCCATTCTTTTTGAAAAGAGCTGTTACTTTTTTCAAAAAATGAAATTGCAGTGCCAATTACTTCTTTTATTTTTTTAATCGGTTTATTAATAGATTTTCTTGACAATAAACTTACGGCAGCCTGACAATAAATGCATGATTTACATTGATATCCAAAATCAATTATTTTTTCGTCTTTTATTCTTAAAGAAATTTCCATCTCATCACCACATAAGGGGTTTTTTTGTTTAGATATATGAGTATGACCTTTAATAATTTTATTATTATCAGTATAAGAAGCAATTTTTAAAATTTCTAGGTCCATTAAATTCTTTTAATAAAAGATTTATGTTTTATATTTTGTTTTATGAATGATAACAATATTTTAGCAGTTATTCTAGCAGGTGGGAAATCAAAAAGATTTGGAGAAGATAAAAATCTAGCAAAACTTGGATCAAAAAGTTTGTTAGAGCATGTTATAGAAAGAGTAAGAGAAAAGTTTCAAAAAATTTTAATAATTTCTAACAAAAATCCTAAAATTAAAAAAATGGACTATATAGACATTATTCCTGACTGTATTGAAGGGAACTTAGGTCCATTAGTCGGCGTACTGTCGGCGATGAAATGGGTGAAAGAAAAAAAAAAGAATTACAAGTGGGTAGCAACTTTCCCTTCTGACACACCTTTTTTTGATAATTCAATAGTTGAAAAATATTTTGAGGAAATAAAGAAAAATCAAAGCCGTCTTTATTTTATTAAATCAAATGAAAAAAGACATAATATATTTGGTTTATGGTCTGTAGAATTAATGGATATACTAGAAGATGATTTGGTAAAAAAAAATTTTAGAAAAGTAGAGGAGTGGTCAAATAAAATTGGGGTGAAAACTATTAATATAAAATTTAACGAATTTGATCCTTTTTTAAACATAAATACGAAAGAAGATTTAATTAAAGCAGAAAAAATATTTAAAAAATTTGAAAAATGATTGGATATATAAAAGCAAGAAAAATATTAGAAAAATCTAAAATAAAAATAAATACTGAAATTTTAAGTTCAATAGAATCTTTAAATAGAATTTCAGCTGAAAACGTTTATTCAAATATTAATCTACCTTCAGATAACAATACCGCTTTAGATGGGTATGCAATTTGTTCTAAAGATACTTTGGGCCTAAATAAAAAAAAAATAAAATATTTTAAAATAATTAAAACGATCGCAGCAGGAGATGATCCTAAAATTAAAAAATTAAAAAAATTCCAAACTGTAGAGGTAATGACAGGGGCATTAATTACAAAACCTTTAGATACAATTATACCTATTGAACAAATTAAATATAAACCAAATTCAAAAAAAAAAAATTATATTTTAATAGATAAAAGAATCAAAAAAAATAATCATATAAGATTTAAAGGTTCAGATTTTAAAAATAAAGAATTGATTATTTCTAAAGGAGAGTTAATTCAACCTTCCCATATTCTTGCTTTTAAAAGTTTAGGTATAAAAAAAATAAAAGTAATGTCAAAACCTAATATTTTATTTTTTTCTACTGGAAATGAAATTACAGAAAAGGATAAAATAAACTCTTGGCAAGTAAGAAATTCAAATAGTTATTATATAAAATCCTTGTCAAAAAATTTTTTATTTAATTTTATTGATGGTGGTATCTTAAGAGATAATGGGCAAAAAAATTTTGAAAAAAAATTAAAAAAGATTTTGACTTCGAAAGTTGATATAATAATTACATCTGGCGCAGTTTCAGCAGGCAAGTTTGATTTTATTCCAAATGTTGTGAATAAGTTTAAGTTAAATAGTTTTTTTAAAGGAGTTGCCATAAGACCAGGCAAACCAATTTTATTTGCAAATTTTAAAAATAAATCTAAATCTATTTTTGGATTACCAGGAAATCCAATTTCTTCAGCAGCATGTTTTAGATTTTTTGTTTATCCATATCTTTCAAATATTTTAAATATAAAAAGAGAAAAACCGTTTAGAGCTGTTTTGAAAAAAAATTACAAAAAAAAAAAATCTTTCACTAGATTTTTAAAAGCAAAACTTAACTCAACTAATAGTGGAACTTTACAAGTTGAGATTTTAAGTGGACAAGAGTCTTTTAGAATAAAATCCTTTGTACAATCAAATGTTTGGGCGCTTTTAAATTCTGGCAAATCCTCTTTTAAAAAGGGTCAGTTAGTTGAATGTTTTAGTCCAATTTTTCCAAACAAGAATATATTTAATTAAGTACTTTAAATAATAATTTTTTATTGTGGATTACTCTTTAAAGCATTAAAAATTGCAAATGTTTGAAATAAAAAATGAAAAAATTGCAATTCCAGTTGTGTTATTTGCTGGTTTGCTCTGGTCTTTTGGTCCACTAATAGTGCGTTATATGGATCAACCAAATCAAGTACCTTGGCAGTATTTATTTACCAGAGGAATTGTGATTTTCTTACTTTTGAATATTTATTTATTTTTTGAAGAGGGCAAAGATTTTTATAAAAATTATTTAAAAGCAGGTGTATCTGGGTTGATAGGTGGATGTGGACTTGCCTTAGCAATGATAACCTTTATTTATTCAATAATTAACACTAGTGCTGCTATAACTTTGCTTTGTCTTGCTGCAATGCCATTTTTTACAGCTTTGTTAGGTTTTTTATTTCTTAAAGAAAGCATTTCTCTTAATGTTTGGATAGCAATTTTAGTTGCAGCTATTGGAATAATAATTATGGCCTTAGGTAATCCAAATAAGGGATCTTTATTAGGTTTAGTTTTTGGCCTAGCATCAGCAGTAGGTTTTTCAGTTTTTTCAGTTACCTTAAGATGGAGAAAAGAAACTCCTAAGTTTACTACAGTTTCTATAGCAGGACTTATTTGTGTAGTTGTTTCATCAATTATGATGATTGAAACTCAACAAAGTTTTGTATCCTCAAGTTATAATCAAGGACTTTTTTCAATTCATGGTACTTTTGTTTGTTTGGGATTAATTTTATACTCATTGGGTTCCAAAGCTATTCCAGCCGCAGAATTGACTTTATTATCTTTAACAGAGATCATAGGTGGAATTTTCTGGGTATGGCTACCTTTGTTTGGTATCAACGAAATACCATCAAATAATACGATTATTGGTGGTTTTTTAATTTTTATGTCAATAATTTACTATAGTTTAACAATAAAAACTAACAGGAGATTTATAGCTCTAAATTAGTTATATAGGTTTTATGAATAAAACAATTGTAAACAGCTGGAACGAATGGGATCCACTTAAACATGTGATAGTTGGAAGAGCTGATAATTGTTGCATTCCAGCACCTGAGCCAGCTGTTGATGTGAAAATTCCTGCTGACTCAGATATGAAAGGTACTCATGGAAGAAGAACCCAAGAAACTATTGATAGAGGGAATGAACTTTTAGATAAGTTTGTTAAAATACTTGAGGGAAGAGGAGTTAAAGTAGATAGGCCCACACCTTTAAAATTTGACACTGAGATAGGAACCCCAGATTGGAAAGTTGAAAACATGTTTGGATGCATGCCTTCTAGAGATGTTATAATAACAGTTGGGAATGAAATGTTAGAAGCAACTATGAGTTTTAGATCAAGATGGTTTGAATATCTTGCTTATAGACCTTTAATTCAAAAATATTTTATGGAAGATTCAAATATGAAACATGAATCTGCACCAAAGCCACGACTAACGGATAAAGACTATCACAAAAACTATCTTTCTGATACAGTAACTATTGAACAGAGATTAGAATGGGCGGAAAAAAAATTTTTTGTAACCACAGAGGAAGAACCTTTATTTGATGCGGCTGATATTTTAAGATTTGGAAAAGATTTAATTGTTCAACATGGATTCACAACAAATCTAAAAGGCATTGATTGGCTAAGAAGACATTTTCCTAATCACCGGGTACATACTGTTAATTTCCCCGGCGACCCTTATCCTATTCACATTGATGCTACTTTCACACCAATTAGACCAGGTCTTATTTTAAATAATCCTCAAAGAAAACTTCCTAAAGAACAGAGAAAACTTTTTGAGAAAAATGGATGGGAAATTGTATATGCCGCTCAACCTGCACACAATACCCCGCCGCCTTTATGTTATTCATCTGTTTGGCTCTCAATGAATGTGCTAGTGTTGGATCCAAAAACAGTATGTGTAGAAAAAACTGAAATTTACCAAGCAGAGCAATTAGATAAACTAGGAATGGAGGTCTTACCTATAGACCTTAGAGATGTATATGCTTTTGGGGGTGGACTTCACTGTAGTACTACCGACGTTTATAGAGAGGGTAAATGCGAAGACTATTTTCCCAAACAATAATTAGCTAGGGTTTTTTTTTAAAAATTCTATATAATTTACAACTTCATCAAACTTATTATCCTCAATATCTTTATAACTTGCTTTAAATTTGTTTTTTATACAAATAGCAACGTGAGCATAGGAATTTCTTCCTTTGGGATGATTAGGATGATCAGGTAGTTTATTTTTTAAAAAATCCCCGGCCTCTTGAATTTTACTCCAAATTTCAGCAGATTTTTCTTTGTTCATTAAATTTTTTTAGAGAGGAAATTAATTTAATTCGTCCTTTTTCCTTTGTTCTTGAATTAATTCTTCTTTAAAATTCTGCATTTCTTGGTCTTTAATTTTTTGCGTTTCTAAATCTTTTAATCTTATTTGTTCATCCTTTAACTTTTCTTTATTTTCCCTTCTTCTTTTGTCTTCATCAAATTTTTGTTCCCATTCTCTCAATTTCTGAGCTTCTTCGTTTTTTAATCTTAGTTCTTCGAATTTTGCTTTTTGTTCCTCTAATTTTTTTCTTTTTCTTTCTTTTTGTTCTTTAATTTTTTGTTCTTCTTCTCTAACTTTAATATCAATATCTTTCCTTTTTTGCTCTTCTTCTTTTAACTTTAATTCTTTCTCCTTTTTTCTTTGGTCTTGAGATATCAATCTTAATTCTTCATCTTTTTTATTTAATCTCTCATTTTCTAGTTTTAGTTTTTCTTCCTTAATCTTAAGATCTTTATCTCTTAATTTTAATTCTTCATCTTTATTTTTTAATTTGTCTTGATCCTTTTTAACTTGGTCTTCTTTTAATTTAAGTTCTTTTCTTTCCTCTTTAATTTTATGAGACTCTTCTAATTTTTTTAATTTTATTTCCTCAATTTTTTTTATATGTTGTCTTTTTTTATACGAGTCGTAGGCTGATCCTATTGAGTCAGATGTAAAACTTGCAAGCTTTCTTAAGCCTCCAAGTGGATTATTTTTTTTCTTTGTTTTTCTTTTTTTACCCATTTTTTAAAAATTACATTTCAACAAAATTTTATTATTTTAACAAGAAAAGATTAAGATTTTGTGATCATGTTGTGCTCAACCTCAGGTAGATTAACACAAAGTTATATTTAAAGTTAAACTTAAATTTTTTCTTCTATTTTATCTGAAGTGTCTTCTTTTTTAAAACTAACACCTTTTCTTTCAAGCATTTTCTTAACTTTTTCGCTATACGGCTCCTCAATGTGTTCTGCAGAAGGATTAAGCTCTAAACCTAATGGCGTGATAGTCTGAGGCATTGGAGCAAATTGTGAGTCTGGATTGTCAACTGCCTCCCTAATTCTCATTCTATAAATACCAAATAAACCTATTAGTGCGTGAAAAAGTATTAAGTAAATAAAAAAACCATTAGGACCCACTGTATCCATAAATAGCGAACAAAAAAATGGACCAATCATTGCTCCAAGTCCAAAAACAAATTGTAAACCTGCTCCAGCGGAAACAAATTTTTCTTTAGGTATAAAATCATTTGTATGCGCAAAAATTAAGGCAAACATAGGCAAACTACAAAAGGAAAATAACATTACAAAAAAATAAAACCAATTTTTAGAAGTTGCTAAACCTTCTGGCATATAGATCTGTGAAGATGCAATTATCGCACAAAGTGCAAACAATGCTGAACCAAATGTACAATAAATAATTACCAACCTTCTATCTAATGCATCTGAAAGTTTACCAATTGGCCATTGAGAAATTGCTCCAGATATTGCTACTAAAAAAGTTACAACAGATATTTCAAAAATTGTAAAATTCATTGAGGCTGCATAAACAGCAAGTAAAGAGAATAATGCTGAATGTGTAGATCCACATAATAAAGAGCTAACTAATCCAAACGGAGATGTTTTATATAAATCCTTGAGTTTCATTCCAAGAATTCTTTTAAAGGTTGGGGGTTTTCTTTTTGTAAGTAAAATTGGTATGAGAGACATTGACATAATTAATGAAACCAAAATGAATGGTTGAAAATTTTCTGGTTTACTAAAGTTTATAAAGAACATTCCTAGGGCCATAGCTCCATATAAAATGATCATATAAATTGATAAAACACTTCCTCTATTTTTATTACTTGATCTGTCATTAAGCCAACTTTCTGCAATTGTGTATAAACAAACCATACTAAAACCAGTTACTATTCTTAAGACAAACCAAGAAAAAGGATTGATTATTATTGAATGAAGCAAGATTACGATTGAAGCAATTGAGGCAAACGCAGCAAATACACGTATATGCCCGACTCTTGAAACTAAATTAGAAATAGTTTTTGCTCCTATAAAGTATCCAATGAAATATCCCGAAAGCATAAAGCCTGTAGAGATCAGACTAAAATCTTCTTTCACAGCTCTAATTCCTAATAGAGATCCCTGATATCCATGAGCCAACATTATTAATCCCATACCTAAAAATAATGCCCATGAATTTTTTAATATTTTGTCCATTTCTGCGTGAGTATGCTTTTTGTATAAAAAAGCAAGTACTTAATTTTCGATTATGTTTTTTTTAAGGCTAAAAAAGAGTGTATTGCAATAGTAGAAATTATAATTATACCTCCAACTATTGTTTCCATACTAGGCTGCTCCTTAATAACAAGCCAGACCCAAATTGGACCCAAAATTACCTCAAGTAAAAAGAAAAGATTTACTTCTGCAGCAGTAATAAACCTTGGTGCAATTGTTACAAGCACAAAAGGAATTGCGACACACATTACACACATAAGAGGAACATAAAAAATATCTTTATCAATTAAAATAAAATTTTTTACAAATAAAAATGCAAAAGCAGCAGTCAAAAATTTTCCAATTACTGCAGCCGGAACCAGATCTTTGTCTTTTGCATATCTTGCGATGTTTGCATTCACTGCTAACCCCAAAGCAGTAATAAAACCAAAAATATCTCCAAGAATATTTCCTAACTGTAAAGAATCATAAAAAATATAAGTAACAGATAAGAACGTAATTAAAATTGCTATCAATGTATTTTTATCTGGTTTTTCTTTTAAAAAAATTGCACTAAGGAAAGCTGAAAGCATAGGAGCCATTGCAACCATAATAAGTGTATTTGCTACATTAGTGTTTTGAATAGAAATAATAAAAGTAATATTACAAATTGAAAAACTTAATGCGTAATAAATTCCAGCATATCCAATATTAAATAAAGCTTTTAAAAAATTTTTTTTATAAAAAAAAACTAATCCAAATAAAACTACAAAAAAAGGTATAATTCCTCTATAAAAAAGCAAACCCCATGTCTCTAAATTGCTTAGTCTTATTAATAATGAGTCTGGTGTGATAAACATAACACCAATAAACGCAAGTAAAGAACCTTTTTTTTGATCAGATAAGCTTTTCATCAAGGTATTTTTTTACATCTTCTATATCTTTTAGTTTTTCAGAGCAGGTTTGATTTTTACAAACTATAACAAAGCTTTCGTTTTCATTATTTTTATAAATAAAGGTTGCAGTTTCAAAATAATCTTTAATTAAAATCTCTTTAATTTGTTTAAGTTTTTCATTATTTCCATGGAATGTAATTGTTAAATTTTGTTCACATATATCTATAATTTTAATATAGCTGAACATTTGAGAGAAACTATTATTTAGAAATGAATGAAAGGATTTTTTTAAATTTATAATTTTTTCCTCCCAAAAAGTATCTCCAGTTATATTGAATAATTTGTTACATACTAACAAAAATATACTGTTGCCATTAGGAATATTATTGTCAATTATATCTATAGGTTTAACAAAAAGATCATTATTTGTTTTGATATTTTTTTGGAGTATCACATTTTCCTCGTCATAGAAGTTTTCCCAAGTATATTTCATTAGTTCAGAACATAATTTTATCGATTCCTTATCATTTTTTATTTCATACATTGAAACTAATAATAAACAAAAATAAGAGTAATCCTCTAAAAAAACGTCTATTTCTTTTCTATCTTTATTATAACAATGAAAAACATTCTTACTTAAAATTTTTTTAAGATTATTAAAATATTCATTTGCTTGTTCAAAAAGTTTTTTATCATCTAAAATAAATGATGAATGTAATATTGAATATATCCAGTAACTATTCAAGTCAGTTTGTGTTTTATCATCAAAAAATGGTTTTATTCTTTTATCTCGAATATTTTTGAGTTTCTCTTCAATTTTTTTAATTTTTTCATATTGATCGACAGTAAATTTATGATTGTTTTTTTCTACAAGAATATTTAATCCCTCAAAATTACCATTTTCTGTAATTTCATATTTTTTCTTTAGCAGTTCTAAATCTTTATCGAGTATGTTTTTCAACTCCTCATATTTCCAAGTATAAAATTTTCCTTCAACTCCCTCACTATCAGCGTCATAGGCAGAACCTAATAAATTATCTTTATTTTTGAAATCTGAATTAATAAAATTTATAGTTTGTGAAAGCTTATTCTTAAAATAATCATCTTTTGAATAATTGACAAATATATTTAAAATTTTAACAAACAAAATATTATCATAAAGCATTTTTTCAAAATGGGGGACTATCCATTTTTCATCTACGGTATATCTACTTATTCCACCATCCAGGTGATCATAAATACCTTTAGCTGAAATATTTTTTAATAAATTTTTTACAGGATTCAAAAAGCTTATATTTTTATTTTTTAGATAAAAATACAATAAAGTTTCAAAAATATAAAATTGAGGAAATTTTGGAGCTCCTTGAAAGCCACCATTATCTTTGTCCATATATTGAATAATTTTTTCAGCAAGAGGTTCTAGGTCTTGTTTTAAAACTGAATTTTTAATATTCAATTCTTTAAAAACTAATTTCATTTGAGAAACTTGAGAAATAATTTTTTCTCTGTTTTCAGAATATACTTTTGAGACATTTTCTAAAACGGAGTTAAAACTTGGACGTCCTTGAAGTTCTTTTGGAGGAAAATATGTTCCTCCAGTAAATGGAACTCCATTTTCATCTAAAAACATTGAAAGTGGCCATCCACCTTGAACACCAGTTAGGATGCCTAGACTTTTTTGAAAAATAAAATCAAGATCAGGTCTTTCCTCTCTATCTACTTTAATATTTATAAATTTATCATTCATTATTTTTGCTGTATCAATGTTCTCAAAACTTTCATGCGCCATCACATGGCACCAATGGCAACTTGCGTATCCAATACTTAAAAAAATTGGTTTTTTTTCATCTTTAGCCCTTTTTAAAGTTTCTTTATTCCAAGGTAACCAATGAACTGGATTTTTTTCGTGCTGTTTTAAATAAGGACTTTTTTCATTTGAAAGTTGATTAGTCATAAAAAAAGGTAAAAAAAATTATTGTGAATAAGGTTTTCTAGAAAAAATTCTTTTTACCATTGGTTTGAAATGTTCTAAAGGCAATGATTTATATTTTGGATCAAAAGAACCTTGATCATAATTCTCACAAAAATCTACCGTAGCTTGATAATATTTATGACCCTTATATTTATCTCTTTTGTTTCTATTGCCCCCTAAATGATGAGCATAATAATACGACTGGAATTCTCCGTGTTTTTCAATTATCCAATGAGTTTTTTCTGAAACATATGGTTTAAGTATTGCTGCCGCATACTCTGAATGATTCATTGGCGCTAATTCGTCACCAATGTCATGAAGCAATGTTGCAACAATCATCTCTTCATCTTCTCCAGCTTTTAAAGCTCTTGTTGCGCTTTGAAGAGAATGTTCTAATCTTGATACTTGGTATCCTTCAAGAGTTTCAGTCAAGCCAGACATAAATTTTAATATTCTATCAGCAGTATGACTTGCAAAGTCTTTTTCATGTTTATCTAAAAAAAGATAATCTTCCTTAGTTCCATTTTTCATTTCGGTAAAACTTACTTTTTTCATTAATTATTTGATCCTGTACTTAATAAAGACAATTGTGTTACTTTATCTTCACCTAATTCATCAATTATTTTAACTGGATAGTCTCCTGTAAAGTGGTGATCAGTAAGTTGGGGATATAGTTCATTTCTTTTTTCAAATCCCATGGCCTTATAAAGACCATCAATATCTAAAAATTTTAATGATTTCGCACCTATAAGTTCACAAATCTTTTCAACTGAATTATTTGCAGCTAATAACTCTTTTTTAGTTGGAGTATCTACACCATAGAAATCTGGAAATTTAATCTCTGGACTAGCTATTCTCACATGAATTTCCTTTGCTCCAGCATCGTATAGCATTTTTACTATTTTTGATGAAGTGGTACCTCTAACTAAAGAATCGTCTACTAATATAATTTTTTTATTTTTGATAACAGACAAATTAGCATTTAATTTTAGTTTAACTCCTAAACTTCGAATTTTTTGTGATGGTTCAATAAAAGTTCTTCCAACATAATGATTTCTTATTAAACCTAAGTCAAAATTAATATTTTTCTCTTGCGCATAACCTAATGCCGCAGCATTACCAGAGTCTGGCACAGGGACAACTAAATCAGCATTTAAATTTTCTTGTTTTGCTAATTCTGCGCCAAAATTTTTTCTATACTCGTATGCAGTTTTACCGTTTAAAATACTGTCTGGTCGTGAAAAATAGATATATTCAAAAACACAAGGCCTAATTTTTTTTTGAGGGAATGGTTTAACACTTTCCAATTTATCATTTTCTATAGAAACAATTTCTCCATTTTCAACTTCCCTTACAAATTTTGCACCGATTATATCTAAAGCACAAGTTTCTGAGGCAAGAACATATGAATTTTTAAGTTTTCCTAAAACTAAAGGTCTAATTCCATACGGGTCTCTGACTCCTATTAAAGTACTTTGTGTCATTATTACTAATGCATATCCACCTTGAATTTGAAACAGTGCATCAATCACTTTATCAATTGTTTTTGCTCTTTTTGACCTTGCTATCAATTTTACTATAGTCTCTGTATCTGATGTTGTATAAAAAATTGATCCTTCATCTACCATTTTCTTTCTTAAGGTAATTGCATTAGTTAAGTTGCCATTATGTGCAACACCTATACCTCCAGCATTTGTATCAGCAAAAAAAGGCTGGATATTTCTTAAAGTTGTTCCTCCGGTTGTAGAATATCTATTATGACCTATTGCATAATTTCCAGGTAAAGTTTTGATTACTTTTTCCTTACTAAAATTGTCTCCAACTAATCCAAATCTTTTTTCAGAGTGATATTGATTTCCATCAAACGATACAATTCCACATCCCTCTTGCCCTCTGTGTTGCAAAGCATGAAGTCCTAAAGCTGTTAAAGCTGAAGCATCTTGATTGTTACTGATACCAAATACAGCACATTCCTCTTTGATCTTAGGATTATATATCTTGAACTTTTTCTTTAGCATCTTTGTATTCTTTTTCATTTGGAAATTCTTTTATAAGATAGTTACTACCTTTTTTAACATATGAAAAGGTAAAGGATTTAGATGTATTTATTGGCCAATTTTTATGATTATAGAAGATATTTACAGTTGCAAAAATACAAATACAGACAATGTAGGCTCTTACAAAACCAAAAAAGAATCCAAAAACAGTATCTACCTTACCGATTCCCGAATATTTTATAGTTTTAGATACACCTTTGTTAATAATTAGTATTAGAAATATTACGACAACAAATATTCCAGCTCCCAAAACTAAGTCTAATACATATTGATTATCTATAACATCTTTCACATATGGTTTAATCTTAGGAAAAAGAATTAGAGTAACCACATACGCTAATAACCACTTAGAGGCCGACAGTATACTTAAAACAAAACCTTTCGAAGAGCATCTGATTAGAGACCACACGGTGATTATTAAATAAATCAAATCGAATCCTGAAATAGATTTATAAAAATCTAATAAACTATCGACCATTATTTATTTATTTCTCCAAAAGGTTTAAATAATAATATCAAAGACGGCAATAAAGTAAGAACAGAAATCATTGCTAATAACATTGCAATACCTGTAAAAACTCCAAAATAAATAGTAGGTATGAAATTTGAAAATACCAAAATAGAAAACCCAAATACAATAGTGATTGAGGTATTTAATATTGCAACACCAACAGTTGAATGACACAATCTTAGTGTTTCAGTGTAGTTGTTATTTTTTTTAAATTCTTCCTTAAATCTGTAAATGTAATGAATGCTATTATCTACCGCTATTCCAATAGTAATGGCGGCAATTGTTATAGTCATCATATCCAAAGGTATTCCAAGAAGTCCAATTATACCTAAAATAAAAAAGGCAGCTATAAAATTTGGCACAACTCCAATAAGAGATAATTTCAAATTTCTAAAAAGTATAAAAAACATTATTAATATACCAACCATGACAAAACCAAGGGTTAAGATTTGTGACTTAAACAAACTTTGTAAGAGATTATTGAATAAAATTAAAACACCTGCTAATTTAAATTCACTCTTTTTTAAACCTAATTTATTCTCTAAATCATAATTTATTTTTTTAATAAGATCATTTCTTCTAAGATTTTCTTGAGAGTCTTTAATTCTTAAACTAATTCTTGCTTCATTATCTTTAATTGAAATATATGGATCAACTATTTCTTTTTTAATTGAGTCAGGAATTTTTGTATATAAAACCCCCATTTCTAATGTCCCTAAAGGTTTATTATTATTAAGCTGTTCAGCAACCTTAAGAATGGACGAGAAAGATAAAACCTTACCGACTGCTGGCAATTCATCTAGATAATTATGAACTTTTTCTATTTTGTCAATTTTATCTTTTGTAAACCAATACTTCTCATCATTTTGATCATTTTCATCTCCCCAATCCTCAAAATCTTCATCCTCATTTTTTTTTTCATTTTCCTCTTCATTAGGAAATTTTATAATTACCTCTAAAGGAGTTGTTCCACCTAATTTTTCATCTATTAGTTTCATTCCTTTATATATTTCTGTTTTTTTATTAAAATAATTTATAAAGCTGTTTTCTACTTCTAATCTTGAAATACCGATAACACTTAAGATTATTATTAATCCTGTTAAAGAAAAAATAATTTTTTCATTATTTATTGAAATTTTACTAAAAAATTCTGTTATTTTAGATTTATTCTGCTCTTTAATACTTGTTTTTTCAGACGATAAAAAATTTAGCAATGTAGGTAGTAAAGTAAAAGTAACAATAAAAGATGTTATTAAACCTAAGGTCATCATCCAGCCAAAATCTATAATCGGTTTTATTTCACTAAAAATTAATGACAAGAACGCACAAACAGTTGTAAGAACTGTATATGCTATAGGCCAGAACATCCTTGAAGTAGTCATTAATATTATTTCTAAATTTTTAAGATTAGGATTATTTTTTTTTATTTGTAGAAAACGTGTGCTCATATGAATATTCATAGCCATAGTGAGTATTAACATTAGAGCAATAAAATTTGATGAAATTACTGTTACTTTCCAATTTAAAAGCCCAAGCAAGCCAGTCATTATAGTTACAGAAAAAAAACAGCTGCTTATTGGAACAACAATCCAAATAAATTTTCTAAAAACAAACCAAAGCGTTGCAATAATAAAAAGTAAAACTCCAAAACCAAAAACAATTATATCACTTTTAATAAAAGACATCATGTCGTCTGCAATCATAGGGATTCCTCCAAGAAAAATTTTAGAATCTTTGCTATATGTTTTTATTATCTCTCTAATTTCTAAAATATTCTGATGATTCTTTTTTTTTACTAAATCTTTATGTTTTTCTAATTCATTTTTATCTTTGATATTTTTAATTATTTCATCTTTTTTAATATTAACAATTATACCAGTTGTGTTACCATCCACGCTAATAACAAAATTCCTAAATACAGGACTATTTAGAATTTCATTAAACCCTCTTTCTTTGTCTACGCCTTCATCTTTTAAGGTAACAAAGTTATTAAGTCTTTCTGTTAATGGAGCTTCAGAATTATTTAAAAGAGGTATATCTAGCAAAGTTATGACACTATGAACCCAATCAAGACTTTGAATTTTGTATTTAAGGCTTAGTAGATTATTAATTGAACTTTCCGAAGTCATATTTGCCTTAGGGCTGTATGTTAAAACTAGAAAATCTTTTGAACCGTATCTTTCTGTAACTTCTCTTAAATATTTGAGATCTGGATCGCCATCAATTAATAAAGTATCCGAGGAAGCATCTAGTCTAAAATCTTTCGAATAATATCCAAAACTTATCAAAGCTAAAATTAACAAAAAAAAGACTAACTTTGGTTTTTCAATAATATTATTTTGATATAGTTTTGGGATCATTAACAATACTATATATTTTAAATTAACTAATTTGAGTATCTTTAAATTTAGTAAACATCGCTTCAAATTCGAGCATTATGTTTCCTGTTGGACCATGTCTTTGTTTTCCAATAATTATCTCAGCAAGATTTGATACTTCATTCATTTTAGCTTGCCATTCTGCGTGTTCTACTGTGGCTGGTCTAGGCTCTTGTTTTTCCAAATAATATGATTCTCTATAAACAAACATTACTACATCAGCGTCTTGTTCAATAGATCCTGACTCTCTTAAATCAGCTAACATAGGTTTTTTTTGATCCCTCTGCTCGACAGCTCTAGAGAGTTGCGATAGGGCTAAAACAGGAACTGACAGCTCTTTAGCAATTGCTTTAAGTCCTTGTGTAATCTCGGAAATTTCTTGAACCCTTCCATCCTTATTATTTATTGATGCTCTCATCAGCTGAATGTAGTCTACAACAATCATTTCTAAGCCATACAGTCTTTTTATTCTTCTTGCTCTATTACTAAGCGCTGCAATACTTATTGCTGGTGTTTCATCTATATATAATGGAAGTTCTGAAATAGTTTTTGATGTTTCTATAAATTTCTCAAACTCCTCATCTGAGATTTTTCCTCTTCTTATGTTATGAGATGTAATTCTTGATTGTTCAGCCAAAATTCTTGTGGACAATTGTTCAGAGGACATTTCCAAAGAAAAGAAAGCTATTACAGACTCTTTTTTTTGATCTTGTAATTTTTTTGCTGCATTGAAAGCTATATTTGTTGCTAAAGCAGTTTTTCCCATTGATGGTCTGCCTGCTATTATAATTAAATCAGACTGATGTAAACCTCCAAGTCTATCGTCCAGATTTTTAAGTCCAGTAGGAACACCAACAATTCCCTCTTCATTTTTATAAGCGTTTGAAGCCATCTCAATAGTTAACTTCATTGCTTGATCAAATTTTATTAATGACGAACTGACAGATCCTTTCTCAGCCAAATCATATAATAGCCTTTCTGAATTCTCTATAATTTTTTGACCAGGAACATTTAGGTCATTAGTTTTTGCATTATCAATAGTATTTTCTGATATTTTTATTAATTCTCTCCTAACATACATATCATAAATAATTTTTGAATATTCAATTGCTTGCCTTGAGGATGTAGAAAATTTTGTTACTTTAACTAAATATTCTGGTACATCAATTTCGTCTTTTTCTTTTTCAAAATGATTTTTAAGAGTAATAGGGTTTGCAAGCATACCCTTAAAGATTAAATTCTCAATAGCAGCGAATATTTTCTGATGCAATGGATCATAAAAATAAATACTTTTAATTATGGTACTAATCTCATCAAAAATTTCATTTTGAAGAAGTATTGATCCTAGTAAAGACTGTTCAGCTTCTATATTATTTGGCAATTCCTCAAAATTATTTTTTACCAAACTTAAATTTTTATTCATTTAAGATTTGTATATTAAAAAGGCTTAAAAAAAATATTAAATAAACAATGGGGAAAAGATTGTATAATTACTGAGTTATTTCCTCTGCAATAACCTTAATATCTATTACAGCTTGTACTTGTGAATGTAGATCTATTTTTACTTTGAAATCACCCAAGGATTTAATTTCTTTCGATAGTTGCATCATAGAAGGTTTTATTTCTAAATTTTCATTTTCTGAAATTATTCTAGAAATTTCCGTAGGTTTTACAGAGCCGTAAAGTTCATTATTTTCAGTACTTAGTTTTTTTATTGTAAATTGTTTTTTATTTATTTTTTCAAATATTTTTTTTGCCTCTTTCATCTTTTCTTGATCTTTTTTTCCTAATTGAATTTTAATCTTTTCTACTTCTTGAATATTTTCTTTAGAGGCATGAAGTGCTTTTTTATTTGCAATCAAATAGTTTCTAGCAAATCCTCTCTTAACATCAATAACATCACCAATTGATCCAATTTTTCTTAGGTTCTCTAATAATATAACTTTCATTAGATTAATGCTAAATTTCTTGCTCTTTTAATTGAAAGAGATAATTCTCTCTGTTTTTTCTGACTTACATTTGTAATTCTTGATGGAAGTATTTTCCCATTTTCTGAGACATATTTTCTTAATAGTTTAATATTCTTATAATCTATTTTTGGCGCACCTTTAATTGAAAACGGACATGATTTTTTAAATTTATATTTGTTCGGTTGAAATATACTAAGTTTCGCAAAGTTATTCTGCTTATTTTTGTTATTAGATCTTTTTTTTTTTAACATAAATTAATTATTATTTTTTTTTTTCGTCTTTATGTATTTTTTCTTTATCTTTTGACTCAAAATAATTTGTTTCTAAATCAAATTTTTTTACTTTAACTGTCAAGTATTTAAGTAAATTTTTATCTATTCTCTCACTCTTTTCAAGTTCATCAACTACTTTTCCGCTACCTTTAAATTTAAAGTGAATATAATTTCCTTTTTTATTTTTTTTAATTATATAAGATAAGTTTAATAGTCCCCAATTTTCGGTTTTTACTAAATTTCCCTCATTTTTCTCAACTATTTTTGAATATTTATCTGTAAGTTGTTTAATTTGAGACGGGCTTATATCCTGTCTTACAACTATAGTATGCTCATATAAATTCATATTAGATCTTTTATAAAAAAAGAGGATATACTATTATAATTGTTTAATTACAATACCTAAAAGTATATATATCTTAATTATTTAAATGTTTTCTGTTATTTTTCCAGGCCAAGGTTCACAAGTAGTCGGCATGTCATCAGATCTTTATACCAAATTCGAATTAATCAAAAAACTTTATAAAGAGGCTGATGAGGTTTTGAATTATCCTATATCAAAACTAATCTTAAATGGACCAAAAGAGGAATTAGATTTGACTGAAAATACTCAACCTGCAATTTTCTTAGTTGGATATTCTATTTTTCAAATTCTAAAAGAAGAATTTAATATTGATTTAAATAAAGCTAAATTTTTTGCTGGTCATTCTTTAGGTGAATATACAGCTTTAGCTTGCGCAGGTGCCTTAGACTTTCCAAGCACATTAAAAATTTTGAAATTGAGAGGAAGAGCAATGCAAACAGCTGTACCAAAGGGAGAGGGTGGAATGTTAGCTATCCTAGGATCAGATATAGATACTATAGAAAAAAATTTTGAAGAAAATAAGAGTCAATTCAAATGTTTTATTGCAAATGATAATTCAAATGGTCAAATAGTAGCAAGTGGCACGATGGAGAATATTAACAAACTCTCCAAAGATCTTACATCTAAAAATATAAAAAACATTAAATTATCTGTAAGTGCTCCGTTTCACTGCAATTTAATGAATAAGGCAACTGAAATAATGAAAAGTGAAATTGAAAAATTAGATTTTAAAACTTTTGAAACTCCTTTGATTTCAAATGTAACAGCAGTTGAAATAAAAGATAATTCCTCACTTAAAAATTTATTAATTCAACAAATTGAAAGTAGAGTAAGATGGAGAGAAAGTGTTTTGTATATGATAGATAATGGAGTAAAACAATTTATTGAGATTGGACCTGGAAAAGTACTATCAGGACTAATTAAAAGAATAGATCGGAGTGTAAAAATTAGTGCAATAAATAACGAAGAAGATATAAATATAATTAAAATTTAATGATTAATTTTAAAGGAAAAAAAATACTAATCACAGGTGCTACCGGAGGAATAGGTTATGCTTTGGTTAAAAAATTCTTATCACTTGATGGGACAGTTTTAGCTACAGGAACAAATACTGAAAAATTAGATTCTTTAAAAAAAGAATTTCCTAATCTAAATGTTTTAAAATTTGATATTTCAGATCATTCCAAGGTAGAAGAATTTATTGAGAATGTAGCTTCTCAAATGGTTGGTTTAGACGTTTTGGTAAATAATGCAGGTATCACAATGGATAACCTTTCTTTAAGAATGAAAGATGAAGAATGGAAAAAAGTAATTGATATAAATCTTAGCTCGACATTTTATTTATGTAAGTATGCAATAAAGAAAATGCTCAAAAATAAATACGGAAGAATAGTAAATATTACTTCTATAGTTGGTCATACAGGAAACCTAGGTCAAACGAATTACTCAGCTTCGAAAGCTGGTATTGTGGCAATGTCAAAAAGTTTGGCAATAGAGTATGCTAAAAAAAATATTACAATTAATTGTGTTTCACCTGGGTTCATACAATCAAAAATGACTGATAAGATAGTTGAAAGCATTAAAGCAGTATTAACATCTAGAATTCCAATGAGTAAGCTTGGAACAGGGGAGGATGTCTCCAATACTGTAGCTTTTTTATCATCTGATGCAGCGTCATATATTACTGGTGAAACAATTCATGTTAATGGTGGTATGTATATGGCTTGACAAAGTTGATTATTAATCTATTAACAAAAAGATAACGAAAAGGATTAAAATGTCAGAAGATATTTCTAGTAAAGTAAAAAAAATAGTCGCAGATCACTTAGGTATAGACGAAGCAAAAGTTACTGATGAATCAAGTTTTATAGACGATCTTGGAGCAGATAGTTTAGATACTGTAGAATTAGTAATGGCTTTTGAGGAAGAATTTGGTTCAGAAATCTCAGATAGTGAAGCTGAAAAAATTCTTACAGTTAGTGATGCTATTAAATTTATCGAGAGTAAAAGCAATTAAAAAGAAAAATGTCATCCATAAAAGATGGTATAATGATAATTTTATCATCGCCATCTGGTGCAGGCAAGACAACGCTTGTAAAATTACTAGCTGAAAATAAAAATTATAAAATATCTATTTCTCACACCACAAGAAAACCCAGAGATAATGAAGTTTCAGGTAAGGATTATTTTTTTACGAATGAAAAAAATTTTCAAGATTTAATAAAGAAAAATGAATTTTTGGAACACGCTAAGGTTTTTAACAATTTTTATGGAACAAGTCTAAAACCTGTAACAGAAAGTCTTAATAATGGATTAAATGTTATATTTGATATTGATTGGCAGGGGGCTCAACAAATTAAAAACAAAAAACTTAAATACAAACTTATCACATTTTTTGTATTACCACCTAGTAAAGAAGTCTTATTTAATAGACTTTCAAATAGAGACATGAAAGACAAGGTTATAGTAGAGGAAAGAATGAAAGAATTTAATAAAGACGTATTACATTGGAAAGATTATGACTATGTTGTAATAAATGATAAATTACAAGAATGTTTTGATCAAATTAGCTCACTAGTAGATTCAGAATTAAATAAAACTAAAAATAATTATAATTTTAAATTTATTGAGGATCACGTAAGTAAACTACTTTCTTAATTTTTCATATTCATTAGCAATTTTATAATATATATCAGGTGAAAGATTTTGGGGTCGTAAATCAATATTTAATTTTAACTTTTCAACTATTTCATTAGGTTTTTTAAATAATTGATTTAAAGGTTTTTTTATTTTTTTTCTTCTTTGATTAAAAAAAATTCTAGTGACAAATTCAAGATTTTTTGAATTTTCTAATTTAGGATATTTTTTTCTAGGTGAAAACATTAATAAGGTACTTTGAACCTTTGGTTTAGGATTAAAACATGAGGAATTTATATTAAATACTTTTTTTACAAATAATCTCCAATTAGATAAAATAGATAATCTTCCATAGTTTTTTGAGTTTGTTTGAGCTAAAATTCTATCAGCAACTTCTTTCTGAAACATTAAAATAAAATTTTCAAACCAGACATTTTTGGAATCATTTGTGATCCATTTAGATAGTATTTGAGTTGAAATATTATAGGGTAAATTTCCGTAAACTATTAATTTATCTGAGCAAATTAAATTTTCTTTTACTGTGAGAACATCTTTATTAATTATTTCAACTTTATTATTAAATCTTATTTTTAGTTTTTCTACAAGTCTTTCATCTTTTTCAATTATAAATATTTTTTTTGGATTTTTATTTAAAATACATTCTGTTAAATTCCCTGTACCAGCTCCAATTTCTAAGATAGAACTTTTTGGAAGAATATTTCCGAC
Organism: uncultured Pelagibacteraceae bacterium; assembly: GCA_902618855.1. Taxonomy (GTDB): domain Bacteria; phylum Pseudomonadota; class Alphaproteobacteria; order Pelagibacterales; family Pelagibacteraceae; genus Pelagibacter. Next base: position 35,477 of record CACNCD010000007.1, read on the forward strand.
ATTTACTATCTTTTTTATTATATTTTTATCTATTAAAAAATTTTGCCCTAAACTTTTTTTTGCTTTAATTTTCACGAATTTGACTCAAAAACTTGAATATCTCAATTACACTTGAGGGATCAGAAATGTTTTTTCCTAAAAAATTATTATTTGGACCGTGATCTGGGGTTATTCTTAAAAAGGGGAGACCTAATGTTATATTAATCGCTTTAAATCCATAAAGTGTTTTTATGGGGGTTAAAACTTGATCATGGTACATTCCTATCACTACATTAAATTTATCAATATTTTTTTTTAAAAACAGAGTATCTGCAGCAAAAGGACCATTAATGTTAATATTTTTTTTTCTTAATTTTTTTATTGCCGGTATTATAATTTTTTCTTCCTCTGAATAACTTTTATTTGTCTCGCAGTGAGGGTTAAGCCCAGTAATGGCAAATTTAGCTTTTTTTTTAAGTTTTTTTTTATAAAAAGAATTTATTGTTAATACATTTTTAATTATTTTTTTTGATGTAATATTTTTTTTTACTTCTGCTAGAGGTAGATGAGTAGTAACAGGACTAACAGATAATTTATTGTTATATATTAACATTACCTCATTACCCTTATTTCCCGTCTTTTTCGCTACGTATTCAGTAATTCCTAAGAATTTTTTTTTTAAGAAATATTTTTTTGATATTGGACCATTAACTAAAATATTAAAATCCTTATTTTTTGTGAGATTTAGTCCTTCTTTAAAACAATCTTCAATATATTTGAACGATTTTTCAGAAATTTTATCGAAAGTTTTTTTAAAATTAAAGCTCACATCTAGAATATTAATATGTTTTTTTAAAAGTTTTATTTTGCTGCATTTACTTTTGTTTATATTATTTATTTTAAAGTTGTAATTTAATCTCTTCATTTGATTTACTAATAAATTTTTTGAGCAAATTAGCAAAAAAGGTTTATTTATTTTTTTTGTTTTAATTGATTTGAATAATAATTCTAAGAAAACACTATAGGGTTCACCAGCAATTATAATAATATTTTTATTCATATGTTATTTTTGAATTTAATTTTAACTTATTAAAATAAATAATTGAGAATTGATTAAGTTGTCTATCAGTTTCAAATCTTACTAAATTTTCTAGTTCTTTTTTTAAATCTTTCTCAAATTTCTCAACTATCTTATCTTCTAGTTTTAAGATTAAAAATCCCGAGGGAACATCTAAAGTATTTGTTATTTCTCCTACCTTAATTTGTTTAATTTCTTTTAATATTCTTGGCGAAAGTTGTTTTTCGTCCATTAAGCCAATTCTTCCTCCAAATTTTGCTGTACTAGATATACTATAAATATTAGCTGCAGTTTTAAATCCATTTTCCATAATTTTTTTTTTAATTTCATTATCTTTTTTTTCAAAATTTTCCTCACTATTAATAGAAAATAAAATTTCTGATAATAAATATTTTGTAAATTATTATATTTAAAAAAAACAATTTGATTCCAAAGAATTTCAATTTTTATTTTTTCCTTAACATCATTTAAATTAATATTATATGTAGATAGATATTTTTCAAACTCATTCAAATTTTTAAGATTTATTCTTTTATAATAGTTTTCAATGAGATTTTTTAAAATCTTATCATCAACTTTATTAGATGAGTTTTTATTTATCTCGTTTTTTTGAATTTTTTCTCTTATAAGAGAATTTTTTGCCAAATTTACTAAAGAATTTTTATCAATATTTTTTAAATCATTATTTAACGCAGTTAGATAATTAATTTCATTAATAATATCTACATTTGTAATTATTTCATTATCTACTTTTGCAACAATATAAAAGTTTGATGATGCATTCAAAATATTATTTGATAAAAATAAAAAATTAAAAATAAATATAATTAAGAAAACTTTTATTTTTTTCATTTTTATTTATTTAAGTTTGGAGTATTGGCGGTTCCAAAAGGTATGACTGTGAGTGAAAAGTATATTTTTTCTTCAGGCTTAAGATCACCATCTTCGTAATAAGTTTTCTTATATTCTACAGCAGCTTTCAAGCAATCATTTTTATATTCATAAATTAAGTCGTAATATTCGTTTAATCCTAGCTGTTTATTTCTTCTAGTATTAAATGATAAAGATGAATTTTCAGTTATATTTAGTGTTGTTTTGTTTGCAAGATAACTTTCATCTCCAATAATATTATTTTTTTCTAAAAATTCAAAAGAGGTAACGAAGTTATTTAAACTAAATGTAGCATCTATCAAATTATAATTTAGAGTTTGCATATCATTGTCTAATGAAAAATTATATTTTAAGTCTAAAAAGTTTTTTGGTTTAAATAATACTTCCCCAACTAGATTCGATGTTTTTCTATTAAGAGTACTTTTTTTAGGAAGGTCAGGATTTTCCTCATCTCTAAACATTGTAGCCAGGTTTAATGAAAAAACTTCATTACCACTTTTATCTAAGGTTTTAAATTCATTACCTAAAGTTATTGATTGACCACCTTCAACGGTTTCATTTGAAGCAATTCTATTTAAAGAAAAAATGTTGTTATAATCTATAGTTCTATCGCTATTTTTCATGTCTTTTGATTTATTTGGACTAAATCTGGCTGATAATATTGGAGTTAAGACCCTATCAAATTTAACCCCTCTTTTTTTTAAAGGATATTGAATTTGATACTTTATTATAGATTGTAAATTTTGATCTAATTCATTTTTTGATGTTTTAGAGTTTTTATTATCAGAATTGAAATTCTTTAATAAAAATTCATAGTTTGTTACAAAACCTTTAGAAGAGATTTTTTTTAAAGAATTATAATTAAAGTTATTAGTCATTGTTTTTTCTAAAACATTTGTGTCATATAATTTATTATTACCAATAGATGTAAAAGATAACTCGCCCTCTAATGCGCTTTCTAAATATCTAGTGAAATTATAACTCGGTAAAATATATTCGTACCTGTCTGTATCACTTTTAGAAAGATCTTCAAAAACTTCACCAGAGATATCGAAGTCTAAATTTTCATTTGAACCCTCAAATAAAATTTTTGAATTTAAAACAGTCTCGGATGTAATTAAAGGTGATTTTAATTTGTGCGTTTTTAAATAAAGATCTTCCGAAACTTGTTGAATATTAATTTTAATTTCTGAGTTATCAAAAAAGTTTATATCAGTCTCAAAATTTGATTTAGAAAAAAAGTGAGTTGCTTCCGTTTTACCCGATTGGGGAAGTAATCTTGATTTATTAAATATACTAAAATCTATTACATGATCTGAACTTTTATTTGCCTGTCTATATTCAGTCTGGTAAATAATTTTTTCTTTGTCATAAAATCTTGGGGTAAAAGTTAAATCTTTATTTTCCGATATTACTTTAAAATAAGGTACTGACAAATAGTTTCCAAGATTATTTGATGAGGATAATTCTGGAATTAAAAATCCAGATTGTCTTTTAACAGTTGGATCTGGATGAAAAAATTTTGGAAAGTATAAGATTGGTTTGTCGTATACTTGCAGCCAAGCATTTTTATAATTAATTACTTTATTTTTTTTATCATGATGTACTTCTTGTGCGGCTATTTTCCAAGGTGGACACTTTTCTTTTCTGATTTTACAAGTAGTAAAGACACCTTTTTTAAATCTTGCGTTTTCTTTATCAATTATCACCGCATTTGCTTTTAACCTTGGGTCATTATTTTGAGAAAAATTTTCTTTATTAAACTTAATTTTTAAATCTTTTCCGATTATTTCGTCAGTCTTTAAATTTAATCTAACTTCTTCAAGGTTATATTCATTTAACTCATTATCAATTAATTTAACCACTTGAGCTTCAAGTATTTTATTTAAAATTGAAACTTTAAAGTTTTCTGAAAAAAAATTATTTCCATAATTATCTTGAATAACTGTCTCATCATCAGAATATATTTTTTTTAAATTTCTGTCGTAAATAATGTTTGAAGTATCAATATTATATTTATTTTCAATTTTAATAAACGTATTTTTTTTTGAGATAATTCTATTTTCATTTACAAAATAAATTGCTTCATCTGTTATTAGGGTATTATTATTTATAGTATCTTTAATATCAACATTATATTTAACCTTTATTTTTGATTTGCTTTTAATGTATTCTGCCTCGTCAGCCTTGATTACTATTCCTTTTGAATCAATAATCTCAACACCATTTTTCGCTATTAACTTATCGCCTTTGTTTAATGATTGAATTTCTTTAGCGTTAATCTGTAAATCTTCACTATTAACTTTATAGGTAAAAATAAAATTAAAAAAAAATAAAAAAATGAATGAAATTATAATATTATTTTTCATTAATTTTTACCAATCCAATGCAAGCTATTAACAAAAGAATGATCTGTGGGGCCCAAACAGATACCAAAAGTGGAATCTTTTCACTCTCTGTTAACAATTTAAAAATAAAATTTATATAATATATAAGTACAGATATTAGTATTCCCAAAATAAAGTTAAAAATCTTTGATTTATTAAATCTTACGTTGAACATTAAAATAGAAGCAAGACAAACCATAATAGATAAATAAATTGGATAAGAGTAAAGTTTAAGTTGGTGTGCATTGAGCAATATCGTTGAATATCCAAGGGTTTTATAGTCTTTTTTCAATTCATTTAAATCTAAAATATTTAAAGATGATAAGTTTGAAAATAGTGAAGAGATTTTTTCCTTATCAAAATTTGTTTCAAATAAAATATTTTTCTCTTTAGTGGTTAACTGATTTTCTTTTGTAATAGAAGGATTATTTATTAACCATATTTTTTCTTTAATATTGACTTTGTCTGAACTAATTATTTTTTGAAATTCAAAATTTTTATTGAATTGTGTAATAATTACATTTTTAAGATAATGGTTTTCAATTTTTTCAGCATTTATAAGATTTATATTATTTTCTGTTTCATCTTTAACCCATAGTCCATTGGAGGTAATTACCGCTAAATACTTATCATCTTTTGAAAAATCATTCTTAATGTCTAAATAAAAAAATTTTAGATTTGCAGAAATATTATAAAAAATAATAACAATAAAAATTCCAGTTATAAAGCTTGAAGCAGTAATAATATTTATAATTTTAAAATTTGTAAGACCATAATTTTTATAAATATTTAATTCATTTTTATCTATAATTTCAGAAAAAAAATAAAGAGTTGAAATCAAAAATATAAAAGGAAAGATATCAAAAAGAATTGAGGGTGTATTTAATATTGTCAAAAATATTGGTAAAGTAAAATTTACATTTTCAACATTTTTAAAGAAACTTAACTCTTCAAAGATATTTAAAATAACTGAAATACAAAAAAAAACTAAAGTTACTATACCTAAACTTTTGAAAAAAGAACTAATTAGATTTTTTTGATAAATTGCTAACATGCTATTTTTTTTTATAAATTAATTTACTTCTTAAGGCCAAATAAGCTATTAAGGTTAAAAGTAAGGGAAGAATATAAAATACTATAGTATTATTTAAACTCTTCCCCGCATAATTCACGGACATTTCAGAAAATATAATTGTTACAATGCCTATTCCAAAAATATAAATTTTATGAAATTTATATTTATGTGTTTCTTTATATCTCGTTAACAAAAAGCATGCGATAACTGCAATCAAAAATAAATACAGCGGTTTTATTAATCTATCGAATAATTCTTGATTAATTTCTTTAACAAAATTTTCATTACAAAGTATATTGGCGTCTCTAAAATTAAAAAAACGTGTTAGTTTTTTTTCTACATAAAAAGAATAATTACATCTTAAAAGAAGAAAGGTAGTTAACTCTTGAACTTTTGGATGAGTAATAGATTTTGTAACATAATTGGTTAAATCAAATTCTGTTTGAGAAAAGTTAAATACTGTTGTTTTTTTTTCATCTGTATTTAAAAATTTCCCATCAAATAAAATTAATTTTCTTACTCCATTGACATCTTTTAAAAAACCTTTTTTTGCATATATAATTTGTGATTTATTGGAACTTAAATCGTCTTTTAAAAAAATATTTTCAAACTCTTCAGATGAATTTTTATTTTCAATAAATATTGTAAGTTTATCAACAGTATCAATAAACTTTTTTTCTTGCATTAAAGATGGAAAAAAATCCATATTAGATGTTTTTAAAAATGATCTTGCTCGGTCCTGCAATATTGGACTCAATAAACTAGATAAAAATATCTGGAATATAAAAAATAAAAATGTATATTTTATAAGTACGTTGGAAAACTTTATTTTATTTATTCCATTTATCCAAAAAATTTTAAGCTCATTCTTGTCCTCATACTTTGATATTGTATAAAATAAGGATATAAAAAATATAAAGGGTAAAATATTTTTGAATATTTTTGGGTAGTTTAGAGCTGTAAAATAAAAATATATATCAAAACTATGCCCATCTTCTGATATAAAATCTAAAAAATTTACAGCCTGAATAATCCATACAATCAGGCTTAAACTGATAGCGCATAATAAGAAAAAATAAGTGTTATCTGACAAAAATTTTTTAAAGACAATTTTTTCATTGAAATTAATCATTTATAATCTATAAACCTCTTCAACTATTAGTATATATTCAAAAATCAATGAGTGTTCAAGTTTTCTATAAAAATAAGGCTAAATTGAGTAGTCCTGGTGTAATTGCTTTATTCGGTAACGATAAATTTCAAATAAAAAATCTAAAGTCATCTTTTTCAAAAAGCGAGGCATTATATATTGAAAAAATTTTAAAAAATAAAAACAATACTAAAGAAAATATAATTTCATTCAATATTAATGAAAAAACTACAGTTATTTTAATATCAATAAAAAAAAAATTAAAAGGATCAGATGTAGAAGCTTTAGGAGCCCAGTTATTCAATTTTGTTAAAAAAGACAAAATTAAAAATCTCTCTATTTATTCGGAAAATATTGATATTAAGCCTGGAAAAGATTTTATTGGTCGTTTCATGCATGGGCTTAAATTAAAATCATATGAATTTAATATTTACAAATCAAAAAAAATTCAAAATAATTTAACAATTAATTTAATTGGAAAACAATCTCCTTTATCTATAAAAAATAAATTAAAATTTAGAGCTCTAGAAGAGGGAACATTTTTTACTAGAGATTTAGTATCAGAACCTGGAAATATTTTACATCCAGATGAATATGCAAGACGATTAATAAAACTCAAAAAACATGGTCTAAAAGTTACTGTTTATAACCAAAAACAATTAAAAAAATTAGGATGTAATGCTTTGTTAGGAGTTGGACAAGGAAGTGTAAGGGGTTCTTATCTTGTAACTGTTGAATGGAAAGGAAGTAAATTAAAATCAAAACCTTTAGCATTTATTGGAAAAGGAGTTTGCTTTGATACTGGTGGTTACTCACTTAAACCTGCAAGATTCATGGAAGATATGACTTATGATATGGCAGGCTCAGCTGCAGTAGTGGGTTTAATGAAAACTTTGGCTTTAAGAAAAGCAAAAATTAATGCAGTTGGAGTTGTAGGGCTTGTCGAGAATATGGTAAGCGGAAACGCACAAAGACCTGGTGATATTGTAAAATCTTACAGTGGAAAAACTATAGAAGTATTAAATACCGATGCTGAAGGTAGATTAGTTTTAGCGGACGCTTTAACTTTCACTGAAAAAAAATTTAAACCTCGATTAATGATAGATTTAGCTACATTAACAGGTGCAATTATTGTTTCATTGGGATCAGAGTATGCAGGACTTTTTTCAAATGATGATAAATTATCAAATCAGTTAATTGCAGCAGGTGAAAGAGTTGAAGAAAAATTATGGAGAATGCCACTTCACAAAAATTTTGATAAACTTATGGACTCAAAAAATGCTGATATGCAAAATATAAATTATGTTGGAGGTGCTGGTTCTACGACAGCAGCACAATTTCTTCAAAGATTTATTTTAAACAAAACATCTTGGGCACATTTAGATATAGCAGGTATGGCATTTTCAAAGTATGGAGGAGCAATAAACCCAACTGGAGCAACTGGTTACGGTGTTAGATTATTAAATCAATTTGTTGAGGATAACTATGAGTAATGTAGAAAAAACTCTATCAATTATTAAACCCGACGCTGTTGAAAGAAATTTGGATAAAGAGATAAAAGAAATTTTTAAAAATAGAGGATTCAATATTGTAAAAGAAAAAAAAATCCAAGTAACAAAAGCTGAAGCAGAACAATTTTATAAGGTCCACGAAACAAAGCCATTTTACAATGATTTATGTGCTTATTTATCCTCAGGACCAATAGTAGTTATGATACTTGAAAAAAATAATGCAGTTTTAGAAAATAGAGAAGTAATGGGTGCAACAAATCCAAAAGATGCAAAAGATGGAACTATTAGAAAAAAATTTGGAATATCAATTGATAAAAATTCAGTACATGGATCTGACAGTATAGACAATGCCAAAAAAGAAATTGAATTTTTTTTTAAAGATTGATTAGTCTAAGATTATTTTAATTGCCGCAGGATAAACTAAGTGTTCTAATTTAAGGACTTTTTTCGCTAAAGATATATGATTATCTTTTTTTGATATTTTCACCTTTCTTTGTAGTATTATTTTCCCAGAGTCTAATTTTGAATTAACATAGTGAACAGTGCATCCTGCAAATTTTTCTCTATTTTTTATTGCCCTATAGTGAGTATTAAGTCCTTTATATTTTGGAAGCAAAGATGGGTGGATATTTATTATTTTACCATCAAAACGTTTTATAAAATTTTTTGATAAAATTTTCATAAATCCCGCTAAACAAATCAATTTAATATTTTTTTTTTTCAATATTTTTAAAATTTTATTATCTATTTTTATTTTTTTATCATATTTGATTATTTTTTTTTCGATATTGAAGATATTCGAATATTTTAAACCTTTTGCTTTATTATAATTAGAAATAATTAAATTGATTGAAAATGGATAAGTTTTAATTTTAGAATATCTAATTAAGTTTTTTAAATTACTTCCTTTTCCTGATATAAATACAGCAGTTCTAATTTTTTTAGGACCAATTAATTTTTTCATTAAAGACAACTTTTTGCTTACCTTTACAAATTTTTCCAATTAAATAAGGTTCATACTCTTTATTAAAAAACTTTTTAATTTTTTTTAAATTAGATGGTTTTACAATAAGACAGAATCCGACACCACAATTAAAAGTTTTAATCATTTCACTTTCGTCAATATTATTTTTTTTTAGCCAAACAAATATTTTTTTTATTTTTATTTTATCTAATTCAATTTTTGCTGTTAGACCATTTGGTATAACTCTCTCAATATTATCTTTAATTCCTCCACCAGTAATATTGGCACAACCATTTATGAGGTTGTTTTTTAATAAACTTAAAACCTCATTTACATAAATTTTAGTAGGTTTTAACAATTCTTTTCTAAGAAAATTATTTTTTTTTAAATTAATTTTTTTTTTTTGAATAATTTTTCTGACTAATGAATATCCATTTGAATGCATACCACTCGATGGGACAGCAAGGATAAGATCATTTAATTCTATTTTTTTTTTATGTAAAATTTTTTTTTCATCAACCAGGCCAACAGAAAAACCAGCTATGTCAAATTTTCCCTCTTCGTATGTTCCTGGCATTTCTGCTGTTTCCCCACCAACTAATTGGCATCCTGAAATTTCACATCCCTTTTTAATACCTTTTATTAAAGATTTAAGTTTTTTTAGATTAATTTTATTAATAGATATATAGTCTAAAAATATTAAAGGTTTAGCGCCTTGAACTATAAGATCATTCACACTCATCGCAACCAAGTCAATACCGATTGTATCATATTTATTTAAGATGTTTGCTATCTCGATTTTAGTACCTACTCCATCAGTGCACGCTACAATTTTCGGTCTTTTGTAGCCTTTTGGAATGTCAGAAATTGATCCAAAACCGCCTATATTTTTGAACTTTTTATTGCCCTTATTTTTTGTTGAAATATTAGATATAAATTTAACAAAACTATCAGCTGCTTTTATGTTCACGCCACTTTTTAGATATGTAAATTTATTTTTTTTCATTAGTATAAAATATGCGATTTAAAAAAAAATTAAATAACTTGAACAAACTTTATATATTTTTTTTTTATTTCGTTCTATTTATAAATATAAACTCAATCTCTAAAGCAAGTGCCAATTCATTTAAAATTAACGATTTAGAGATTTCCGAGCCTTTTGGTGTAAAATTTAACAAAGAAAAAGTTATTAACAGAGCCTTTAAAGATGCTTTCATAGAACTAATCTCAATGATTACAACCTCAAGTGATCAGAAAAAAATCAAAAAAACTCCAATTAATACAGTAAAAACTTTAATCGATTCTTTTACAATGAGCGATGAAAAGTTTATTGATGATATGTATATAGTTAATTTTGATGTAAATTTTAATAAAAAAAAAACATTAAAATTTTTTGAATCAAAAAATATTTTTCCATCAATTCCAAGAAAAAAAACGGTTTTATTAATGCCTGTTTTTGTAGATATGCAATCTAATCAAATTTCAATTTTTAATGATAATATTTTTTATGATAACTGGAATTTAAATGAAGAAAGATTTTTTTTGTTAAATTATATTTTACCGACTGAAGATATAGAAGATATAAACCTGCTTCAAGAAAATAGCCAATCTATTGAGGAATATAATTTTGAGAAAACAATAGAAAAATATGATCTAAAAGATTTTATAATTGTTATAATTTACAACAATTACAACGACTTAAAAATTTTATCAAAGATTAAAATAAATAATAATTTAAAAATAGATAATCAAACTTTTAAAAAAATTAATATCAGTGATGAAAAAAGTTTAAATGAAACTATAATAAAACTAAAAAATACTTATGAAAACCATTGGAAAGATATAAATAAAATTAATACCTCTTTAAAACTCACATTAAATATTTCAATAAAGTCGGCAGAATACGATAAAATCTTAAAATTTGAAAACATAATGGATGATTTAGATTTGGTCTTTAGTTATGAAATAGCTAAATTTGATAAAGATACAATCTATTATAAACTTATATACAATGGAGCTCCAAATAAATTTTTAGATGATTTAGAGTCAAGGGGCATAAAGATTAATATTGAAAATAAAAATTGGAAAATAGAATGAGCGACTTGAACCAACTCTTGTTAAATTTTGAATATAAACAAAATTTTAAAGATGAAGATTTTTATGTGAGCAAAAGCAATTATTTTGCTTTTAATTTGATTAATAGTTGGCCTAAATGGGAAAAAAATTTTTTAAATATAAGTGGAGATAAATTTTCAGGTAAATCGCACTTAGCAAATATTTTCTTGAAAAAATTTAAGGGGATAAAAATTGATGCAAATTCTTTTAAAAACGAAAAATTACAAGAAATTAAAATTTATGAAAATATTATTTTAGAAAATTTTGATCAAAATATAGATGAGGTTTTAATTTATTCTTTGTTTAACCTAATTGATAATGATAATAAATATCTAATCATAAATTCAATTAATCCTATTAATGAGATGGATTTTAAATTAAATGATTTAAAATCAAGAGCCAAAAACTGCCTTTTTGCTATTATTGAAAAACCAGACGATGAACTAATGTTTGCCTTAATTTTAAAAAACTTTTCAGATCGACAGATTACAATTGATAAAAAATTGATTGATTTTATTATTAAAAGAATAGATAGATCGTATAGCAAAATATTTGAATTCATATATAAAATTGATGAGTTTAGTTTAAAAAAAAAAAAACCAATAGATTTTAAGACTATTAAAGAAGTATTGAAAGCTTAGTTTGAATAAATATAGAACACATAATTGCGGAGAGTTAAACAAAAATAATAAATCTAAAGAAGTTATTTTGTCTGGATGGATCAATAAAAAACGTGATCATGGCAATTTATTGTTTATTGATCTAAGGGATAATTACGGTGTAACTCAATGTGTAATTGATAAAAGCAATGAGCATTTTGCTAAATTAGAAAAAATCCAACTAGAAAGTGTTATAAAAATTTTAGGTAAAGTTGTTGAGAGAACAAAAGAAACAATTAACTTAGAACTCAAAACTGGAGAAATTGAAGTTGTCATTGTTTCCTTTGAAGTACTTGGAAGTTGTAAAGAACTTCCTATGCCAGTGTTTTCTGATCAGGAGTATTCAGAGGAGATAAGACTAAAGTATCGGTTTTTAGACTTAAGAAGAAAAAAGATTCATGAAAATATTATTTTACGTTCAAAAGTAATTTCTTTTATAAGAAATGAAATGAATGAATTGGGTTTTTTGGAATTTCAAACACCAATTTTAACTTCATCAAGTCCAGAGGGTGCTAGAGATTTTTTAGTACCAAGTAGATTAAATCCTGGAAAATTTTATGCCTTACCTCAAGCACCTCAACAATTTAAACAGCTTATTATGGTTTCTGGATTTGATAAGTATTTTCAGATAGCTCCATGCTTTAGAGATGAGGATGCAAGAGCAGACAGAAGTCCAGGTGAATTTTATCAACTTGACTTAGAAATGTCATTTGTTGAACAAGAAGATGTATTTAAAGTTATAGAGAAACTAATGATTAATTTGTTTAAAAAATTTTCTTCAAAAAAAATTATCAGTGAAAAATTTCCTCGAATTCCTTACGAAGAGGCAATGTTAAAATATGGAACTGATAAACCTGATTTGCGTAATCCATTAATAATTTACGATTTAACAGAAATTTTTACAAGAGAGGATGTCAAATTTGAAATATTTAAAAAATTAGTAAAATCTGGATCAAAAGTACGTGCAATAATCACAAAAAGCACAAGCCAGAAACCTCGAAGTTTTTTTGATAACATCGACAAATGGGCTAAAGATCAAGGAGCTTCAGGTTTGGCCTATTTTACAATTGAAAAACAAAAAGAAATTTCAGCAAAAGGGCCAGTTGGAAAATTTTTTTCTAAAGAGTCTTTAGAGGAAATAATGAAAATGACTGGAGCCGAGGTGGGAGATAGTATTTTTTTATCATGTGGAAAAACTTCCGAAGTAGAAAAAATTTCATCAATTGCTAGAGACAAAATAGCAGAAGATTTAGATTTAATTGACAAAAATTCTTTCACTTTCTGCTGGATTGTTGATTATCCTATGTTTGAAATGGATGAGAATAATAAAATTAAATTTAGTCATAATCCTTTTTCAATGCCACAAGGCGATATAGATAAATTAGATTTAAAAAATCCATTGAATTTAAAAGCTTACCAGTATGACATAGTTTGTAATGGCGTTGAATTGTCATCAGGAGCTATAAGAAACCATAAACCAGAATTAATGTATAAACTTTTTTCTTTAGCAGGTTATGATAAAAAACAAGTAGATGATAAATTCAGTGGCATGATAAATGCTCTTAGTTATGGAGCTCCGCCACATGGAGGAATAGCACCAGGGATAGACAGAATAGTAATGTTATTAGCCGATGAAAAAAATATTAGAGAAGTTACCATGTTTCCAATGAATCAAAATGCTCAAGACTTGATGATGAATGCCCCATCTATAGTTTCAGAAAATCAATTAAAGGAACTAAATTTATTATTAAAAAAGAAAAAATAACTTACTTTTTTCCTTTTAAGTTAATTTTAATATCTGACAAATCAACTAGATTTTTTTTATAATTACTTCTTACAAAACCTTTACTTGTTAAGTCTTTAACAATTTTCAAAAATTGATTTTGATCATCGCTATTCGTATCATCGTTAATATTGGACTTTTCTGAATTTCCTATAGAAGGAGTGTGCGCTAAATCCTCTCTATTTTGATAAGATATAGCCAGCTCTCTGAATATGTAGTCGAGCAATGAAGAAGCACTTAAAATTCTATCATTTCCGTAAACCTTTCCTGAGGGTTCAAATTTTGTGCCTACATATGCATTTATAAACTCGTCTAATGGAACTCCATATTGAAGTCCAAGTGATATCGCTATTGCAAAATTATTCATTAAAGCTTTAACTAATTCTCCTTCTTTACTTGTATCAATAAATATTTCCCCGATTTTTCCGTCTTCATACTCTCCTGTATGAAGATAAATTTTATGGTCTCCTATGCTCGCTTTTTGAATGTAGCCCTTTCTTCTATCTGGCATACTAAATCTTTTGCCAATACCTTCATTTATTTTATTTACAAATTTTTGATTAGTATCTTTAGTAACTATTTTTGGTTGTGATTTTTCAGATTTTATCTCTAAATTGCTTACTTCGTTATTATTACTTATATTATTATTTTTCGAGACTAAATTTTTTGTTTTTCTATTGTCTAACTTTACATCTAAAATTTCAAATTTACCATCATCTCTCTTCTCTAAGCTTGATAACTCAGTTTCATTAACATTGTCCAGATAGTGACTTACTTTAAAACTACAGGTATAATAAGTTTCAACCAAATATTTTGCCATTTTTTTCCTTAAATTATTTTTTTTGAGTCTTTATTCATTATTGTATATACAAATAATTATTTTAGTCTAATTTAATTTTTACAATTTTGAATTGAAATAAAAAGTGAAAAAACATGTTGACATTATTTAAGCAGATTTTTGTATGGTGGAATCAAACAACAATCGGAACAAGAATTAAAACTATTTTTTTTGGAAAATTTGTTGGAGAAGACTCATTCGGAAATAAATATTATCAAAATAAATCTGGAAAAAGATGGGTTATTTATAAAGACGAAATTGATGCATCCAAGATTCCAAATGAATGGTATTCATGGATACATTATACAAAAAATAAAATTGAAAACATTCATGATTTAAATAAATATGAATGGCAAAAACCACATCTACCTAATCAGACTGGTACAGAAAATTCTTACCATCCAAATAAAAATAATGAGCAAAATAACAAAAAATATAAAAGTTGGAAAAGCTAGTTTTTTAAGTTTTTTAATTTTATTCTTTTTATTAACTAATTTTTCATCAAAGTCTGAAGAAGTTTCTAAATTTTCAGAAGAAAGTTTTATTGAAATAAAAATTTTAGATAAAGTAAGTTCAAAAAATAACTTACTTAAAATTAAAATTGGAGAGGAAAAAAAATATAAAAATCTTTTAATAAAGTCACTAAAATGTAAAAATTCTGAATTTGATGATAATCCAGAGATTACAGCTTATTTACAAGTTAAAGATTTAAATAGTAAAAATAAAGATGAAGTATTTATATTTAATGGCTGGACTTTCTCATCTGGCCCCACAATTAATCCGTTTGATCATCCAGTTTATGATATTTGGTTGACTGATTGTTATTAAATAATTTTCTCGTTATCCAACCATGTTACATTAAAGTCAGAATTGATAAATTTTTTATTGGTTAACAATTTTTTATGAAGAGGAATTGTGGTTATAATTCCTTCTATAACAAACTCATCTAATGATCTGACCATTCTTTGAATAGCTTCAGTCCTATTTCTTCCATGACATATTAATTTACATACCATACTGTCATAATATGGGGTAACTCTATAACCTTGGTATATTGATCCATCTACTCTTGTTCTAAAACCAGAAGGTTGGTGGCACATTCCAATTAAACCCGGTGAAGGTTGAAAATTTTTACTTGCATCTTCTGCATTAATTCTGCACTCAATCGCATGACCCCGTGGGTTAATATCTTTTTGTTCAAGGGCAGTATCTCCGCTAAATGCAATCCATATTTGCTCTTTAATTATATCAATCCCTGTAACCATCTCTGTTACAGGATGTTCTACTTGGACTCTTGTATTCATTTCTAAGAAATAAAATTTTTTATCTTCGTAAATAAACTCAACAGTTCCTGCTCCCTCATAACCAATTTTACTTACCATTTTTACGGTTTTTTCGAGAAGATCTTTTCTTACATCATCAGTCAATATGGGGCTAGGAGTTTCCTCTATAAGTTTTTGATGCCTTCTTTGAACTGAACAATCTCTTTCATGAAGGTGAACGGTTCTATTTTTTCCAGATAAAACTTGAACTTCAATATGCCGTGGATTTTGGAAAAATTTTTCTATGTATACTTCATCATTAGCAAAAAATTTTTTTGCCTCTGATTTTGCAGCTAAAAATAATTCTTCAAACTTATTTTCCTCGTAAACAATCTTCATTCCTTTTCCACCACCACCACCTGCTGCTTTAATTAAAACTGGAAAACCAATCTTTTTAGATATACTTTTTGCTTCAGATATGTCTGCTATACCTCCCTCAGAACCCTCTATTACAGGTAAACCATTTTCTTTTGCAATTTTTTTTGCTTGAATTTTATCACCCATCATTTTTATGAGTTTTGAAGATGGTCCAATAAATTTAATATTATTTTCCTCTAAAATTTTTGCAAAATTAGAATTTTCCGACAAAAAACCATAACCGGGGTGCACAGCTTCAGCGCCAGTAAGTTCTATTGCAGACATTAAAGCAGGTATATTTAAATAACTGTTTGCTGGTTGATAAGGACCAATACAAACACTTTCATCTGCCAATCTTACATGCATACTTTCTTTATCAACATCAGAATGAACGGCGACAGTCGATATGCCCCACTCTTTGCAAGCCCTAATTATTCTAACTGCAATTTCTCCACGGTTTGCAATCAATATTTTCTTAAACATTACTCTAGAACTATAAGTATCTGGCCAAACTCAACTGGTTGACCATCTTTTACTGAAATCTTTTTTACAACACCATCTAAAGTAGAAGGAACATGATTCATTGTTTTCATTGCTTCAACTATCATTACTGTATCACCCTTTTTAATTTTTTTTCCAACTTCAACAAAATTTTTTGCCCCTGGTTCAGGTGCTAAATATGCTGTTCCAATTATAGGGCTATTCACAGTTTTTGTCTCATCAACCTCTTCCTCAACAGATTTTACAGCATCAACATCTATATTAATATCTTTAG
>CACNCD010000008.1 GCA_902618855.1 uncultured Pelagibacteraceae bacterium
AAGCTCAATTACCGGTTTTTTAAATATACTCAGTGCATCTCTTATCGCAACTGATGTGTGAGTAAAACCTGCGGCATTTATTATTATTCCATCAATATTTTTTCTTGCATTTTGTATAATATTTACTATTTCACCTTCTACATTCGATTGTGTAAATTCTAGATTAACACTTAACTCATTCGATTTTTTTAAACAATTTTTTTTTAAATCTTCATAGGTTATAGACCCATATTGTGATTGTTCTCTTTCACCTAATAGATTAAGATTTGGTCCATTAATAATTAAAATATTATTACTCATCTAATAATTATATATTATGAAAAAAATAAAAAAAATAAAAATTAAAATAAACGGTAAATTATCAACAATTAAAGATAAAGTTACTTTATATAGCTTGGTTAAAAAACTAAAAGTACCACTTAAAAAGGTTGCAATTGAATTAAATCAAGAAATAGTTAATAAAAACAGTATAAAAAATATTAAATTAAAAAATAACGATAAAATTGAAATAGTTCATTTTATAGGAGGTGGATAATTTGAAAAAAGATCAATTAAAAATTGAGAACAAAAAATTTAATTCGAGACTGATTGTAGGCACCGGTAAATATAAAAATATGTCTGAATGTGCAAAAGCAGTAAAGTTTTCTGGAGCTGAGATAGTTACTGTAGCGGTTAGGAGAGTTAATATTACTGATAAAAATAAACCATTATTAATGGATTATTTAGATCCAAAAAAAATTACATATTTACCTAATACTGCAGGCTGCTTCAATTCTAAGGAAGCTCTTAGGACTTTGAGGTTAGCAAGGGAAATTGGTGGATGGAAATTAGTAAAACTTGAGGTTCTAGGAGATAAAAAAACTTTATATCCTGATATGATTGAAACATTGAATTCAACAAAAATCCTAACAAAAGAAGGTTTTAATGTTATGGTTTATTGTACTGACGATCCACTTATGGCAAAAAAATTAGAAGATGTTGGAGCAAGTGCTATAATGCCTTTAGCAGCTCCAATAGGATCAGGTTTAGGAATCCAAAATAAAATTAATATTCAAATTATCAGACGCCAAACAAAATTACCGGTTATCATAGACGCCGGACTTGGACAAGCTTCAGACGCCTCAATTGCAATGGAACTAGGGTGCGATGGAGTTTTGGTTAATACAGCAATTGCTATGGCAAAAAATCCTATTCAAATGGCTTTGGCTTTTAAAAATGCTGTTATTGCTGGAAGACAATCATATCTTTCTGGAAGAATTGAAAAAACTATTTTTGGAAAACCATCTTCACCAAAAAAAGGAATTATTTAATTTTTTTTTCTATGAAATTTTTTTCTAAAGAATTTTTTCTTTTTAAAAGAGGCTTTTCTAGAAATTTTTTTGACCTCTATTTCATTATTTTTAAGACTAGTAATCTTTCTAAGTTGTGAAAAATTTTCTATTTTTTCCAATGTTTTTTTAGATTTGTTTTGAAGATCAATAATATATTCTGGAATTATTAACGAATTTTCAGATATTATTTTTATTTTAATTTTATTTTTTTTTTCAAAGTATTTTAAATCCTCAATAAAATTTTCTTTCATAAAATTTGAAACTTTTTCACAAATTTTAAGCTCAACGAATTTCGCTTTATTTGAAATTGATTTTATTTCTATTAATTTTAAAACCTTAAAGGCAAAAGATTCATTTGTTAATGCAACTTCCCATTTAACAGAACTTTCCCTAAGTCTTTGTCTGGACATTTCAAGCAAACCAAAGTTACTAATTCTTCCTATTTGGATTCTAGCTCTATCTGTTCGGCATTTTTCTTTAAGTCTTTTTTCGACATGTCTTCTATTACCAAAACTTAACATATCTATAAAATCTATAATTATCAGTCCAGACAAATCTCTAATTTTAATTTGTCTTGATATTTCATCTGCTGCTTCAAGATTTGTATCTAAGGCTGTGCTTTCAACGTTTTTTTGTTTAATAGACTTACCGGAATTTACATCTATTGAAACTAAGGCTTCTGTTGGATTTATTACTAGATAGCCACCTGAATTTAATTTGACTTGTGTATCAAAAATTTCATTTAGCTTAGTCTCTATATTTTCTTTATAAAACAAAGGTATCTTATCACGATATTTTTTTATTTTTCTAACGTGGGTCGGCATTATCATTTTCATAAAATTTTGGGCTTTTTTGTATCCTTCGTTTCCCTCTACTATTATATTTTTTGTATCTTCATCATACATATCTCTCAAAGTTCTTTTTATAATTTCACTTTCTTGATGAATTAATGTAGGTGCAATAGAATTGATTGCTGTTTCTTTTATAGAGTTCCAGACATTGATCAGATTTTGAAGATCATGATTTATTTCATTTTTTGTTTTATTTGATCCTGCTGTTCGAACAATCAAGCCCATTTCATGAGGTATTTCGATTTCATTAAGAATACTTCTTATTTTTTTTCTATCATTAGGGTTAAAAATTTTTCTAGAAATTCCACCTCCTTTTGGTGTGTTGGGCATTAAAACAATATATTTTCCCGCAATTGATATAAATGTTGTTAAAGCAGCTCCTTTAAGACCTCTTTCATCTTTTAAGACTTGTACAAGAATAACTTGGTTTGGCTTTATAACCTCTTGAATTTTGTATCTCTTTGGACGAATTTTTTTTTCTTTTTTTTCATTTTCTTCTACATTGTTTAGGTTTTCAGGATTTTTTTCTACAGGGTCAGCAATTTCAAGATTACCTTCACTCAAATTTTTTTCTTCTATTTTTTGACTTTCTTTTTGAAGTTCTTCTCTTGCTTTTTCTTCTTCTTCTTTTATTTTTTGTAAATCACTTTGAGGAATTTGGTAGTAATCAGACTGGATATCATTAAAGGAAAGAAAACCATGTCTGTCTCTTCCAAAATCAATGAAGGCAGCTTGTAATGACGGTTCTACTCTGCTAACTTTTCCTAAGTAAATGTTATTTTTGATTAGCTTACTTTTTATGCTTTCGTACTCGTAATCCTCAATATATTCATTTGATTTAAGTACAACTCTTGTTTCATTTGGATGCGAAGCATCAATATATAAATTTTTTTCCATAAAATATTAGTTAATTGTTTCATTTAATTTTATAATTTTTATAAATTTTGTTTATTTTTTGTGCCATATGTTTAACAAATTCATATATTAAATTATACAAAAATGAGTCAATTTATTAAAAAAATTTTAATACTGGTTTCCAGCGTATTTTTATTTATTGCAATATGTATACTTGCAGTTTTATGGGTATTTTCAAATAATTTACCAGATTATAGGTTTTTAAAGAATTATAAACCACCAGTATCAAGCAAAGTTTATTCAGGTGAAGGGGAACTTGTAAGTGATTTTTCCTCAGAAAAAAGAATATTCGTTCCTTATGAAGCTATTCCTAAAAAAATAATACATTCTTTTCTATCAGCAGAGGATAAAAATTTTTTTACTCACCCTGGAGTTGATGCAAAAGGGGTATTAAGAGCAATAATAAATAATATTTACAATTTCATCTATTCAAAAAGATTAGAAGGAGCCTCCACAATTACACAACAAGTAGCCAAGAATTTTTTATTAACTAATGAAGTTAGTTTTAAAAGAAAATTAAAAGAAGCTATTCTAGCATTTAGAATTGAGAGGGCATTAAGCAAAGAACGAATTTTAGAACTTTATCTTAATCAAATATATTTAGGAGAAGGAACTTATGGCATTGCCTCAGCGAGTCTTAAATATTTTGATCAACCTATTAATGAACTAGGATACGAACAGTCTGCCCTTCTTGCTGCTTTACCCAAGGCTCCCAGTCGATATAACCCTTATAAAAACATTAAAGTAGCTAAGTTTAGAAGAAATTTAGTTTTAAAAAATTTGTTTGATAATGATTATATAAGCCAGGAAGATTATGAGAAATATAAAAAAAGTGAAATTATACTTAAAAAAAGAAAAAAAATATATTTAGAGGATACAAGATATTATGTTGAAGATATAAGAAAAAATATTGTAGAAAAATTTGGTTTTGAAAAAGTCTATAAACAGGGTTTTAATATAAAAACTCCTTTAAATTTAAATTTACAGAATGTAGCTACAAACTCGTTAAGAAAAGGTCTTATTGAATACGATCAAAGAAGAGGCTGGAGGGGACCAATTTCAAATAAAAAATTAACCCAGAATTGGAATAAAGATTTAGAAGATCATTTTCTTGAAAAATCTTTAGATTGGCAAATAGCAATTGTAAAAAAAATAAATGAATACTCTGCCGATATTGAAATAACAAATAAAAAAAAGGGAAAGATTGATTCTTTAGGAGTAGCATGGACAAAAAAAAAAATTGGAAACTTATTTAAAATTGGGGATATTGTTTACGTTAAACAAAAAGAAAATAATTTTTATGAATTAAAGCAATTACCTAAAGCTAATGGATCTATCATAGTTATGGACCCGTTTACCGGCCGAGTTCTTGCGCTAAATGGTGGTTTTAGTTTTAAAAAAAGCGAGTTTAATAGAGCAACGCAGGCATTTAGACAACCTGGATCGGCGTTTAAACCATTTATTTATACTTTAGCTTTAGAAAATAAATATTCTCCTTCAACATTAATTCTTGATGCTCCTCTGGTTTTAGAGCAAGGAACAGATCTTAAAATGTGGAAACCAGAAAACTATGGAAAAAAATTTTATGGTCCATCAACTTTAAGAACAGGTTTAGAGAAATCTAGGAACTTAATGACAGTAAGAGTCGCACAAGATTTAGGGATTAAAAAAATTGTAGATTTTTCAAAAACTCTAGGAATTTATGAAAATCCAGATGAGTTATTATCAATTTCTCTTGGATCTACCGAAACAACGCTTTTAAAATTAACTACTGCTTACTGCTCTTTCGTAAATGGTGGAAAGCTAGTTAAACCAATTATGATTGATAGAATTCAAGATAGTGAAGGAAATACAATCTACAATTCAGAGAAAAGAATTTGTGATAATTGTAAACATATATCTTTTGAAAGCGAGAGTACTCCTAAAATTTTAGATAATTTTAAACAGATTTTTTCACCAGAAAGTGCATATCAAATGACATCAATGTTAGAAGGTGTAGTAAAAAGAGGCACTGGAAAGAAACTTAAAGATTTAAATTTAGATATTGCCGGCAAAACAGGAACTACAAATAAAAATACTGATACTTGGTTTATAGGTTTTACATCTAAATTAGTTATAGGTGTTTATGTTGGAATGGATGAACCAAAACCTTTAGGAAAATTTGAGACAGGTGCCAAAACTGCAATGCCAATTTTTAAAGAATTTGTTAAAAAAGCTGTCAAAAAAAAAGATGCCAGACCTTTTAAGGTAGCAGACAATATAACCATGATGGTTGTTGATCCACTAAGTGGAAAAAAAACTAGTTTTGCATCCAAAAAAACAATAATTGAGGTATTTAAAAATAATAATCAATCAACAATAGAAGACGAAAATATTGATATTAATAATAGATTTAGAAACAATAATATATTAAGGTTTTACTAATGGAAAATGATTTTTTAACTAATAAAAAAGAAGTTTTAAGAGTTTCTCAAAGAATTAAGGAGTATCTTTGAGAAGAATAAAATAAAATCAACTCTCGAAAAAAATAACCAAAAAATACTAAAATCTGATTTTTGGAAAAATAAATCAGAGGCTCAAAAAGTTCTAAAAGAGAAAAAACTCCACGAAGATTTAATTAATTCATATGAAAAAGCTATCAAAGACCTTAACGATTTAGATGAACTTCAAAAACTTGCAATTGAAGAAAATAATCAAGCAATTATTAATGAAAATTTAAACAAAATAAATATTTTAAAAAATATAACAAAAAAAAATGAAACAAAGTGTTTTCTCTCAAGTGAAAATGATACTTTGGATTGTTATTTAGAAATACATGCAGGCGCAGGTGGAACCGAAAGTCAAGATTGGGCTGAAATGTTAAGACGAATGTATGTTAAATGGTCTAATAATAAAAATCATAAGTTTAATATTATTAGTGAACACAAAGGTGATGAAGCAGGATTAAAATCTTCAACAATTAAAATAGAGGGTGATTATGTATATGGTTTGTTGAAATCAGAATCTGGCATACACAGATTAGTAAGAATTTCACCGTTTGACTCCGGAGCAAGAAGACACACTAGTTTTGCAAGTGTTTGGGTTTATCCTGTAATAGATGAAAACGTTAATATTGAAATAAAAGAAAAGGATCTTAGAATCGATACATATAGATCTAGTGGAGCAGGAGGACAACACGTTAATACAACCGATAGCGCTGTTAGAATTACTCATATTCCCTCAAAAATTGTCGTCCAATGTCAAAATGAAAGATCACAACATAAAAATAAAGAAACTTGTATGAATATGTTAAAAGCAAGACTTTATGATTATGAAATAAAAAAACGAGAAAAGGAAACAGAAAACTTGGAAAGTTCTAAATCAGATATTGGCTGGGGTCATCAAATAAGATCTTATGTTTTACACCCATATCGTTTAGTCAAAGACAACAGAACAAATCACGAAAGCACAAATCCAGATAAAGTTTTGGATGGAGAGATTGATGAATTTTTAGAAAGCTCACTATATAAAATAAATGCTTAGAACATTAACAAAGTTTTTACTCTATTTAATTGTCCTTCTTGGATTATTAATTGGTTATTTAAGTGTATTTGGCATTGAAACAAATAGTTTTAATAAACTAATTAAGAAGGAAGTATCGAAATCAAATGAAAATGTTAATGCAAAATTAGAAAATGTTAAAATATTATTAAATTTATCTAGGTTTTCTATAAATCTTCAAGCTTCAGATGTAGACTTATTATTTGAAAACAAGATAATTAAACTCAAAAATATTTCAACTAACTATTCTTTAAAATCTTTTATAAATAGGGAATTTGGGATAAAAAATGTTTTTATATCAACCAAAGATAATAACCTTAATGATATAATAAGTTTTATAAGAGTTTATAAAAATAGTGCCCAATTAATCATACTTGATAAAGTTTTAAGCAAAGGTTCACTCAAGGCAAATTTAGAAATTAACTTTAAGAATGATGGAAATATAGACGAGAATTACAAAATTGAGGGTAAAATAAAAGGAGTACAAATAAATTTATTAAACAAAAACAAGATATCCAAAATTGATTTTGATTTCGATATCCAAAAAAAAAAATATCTACTTAAAAATACTAAAGCTGAATTTAAGGGAATTAAATTTTCAGCTCCTGATATAAAAATTACAGATAGAGAAAAATCTTTTTTTGTAGAGGGGAATATAAATAGTCAAACTGGTGAAATTAATAAGCAAATATTATCAATTTTTGCAAAAAAAGCTTTAGAAAATTTAGATATAAAAAACTTAAAACTTAGTTCAGAAAATAATTTTTCTTTTATAATAAACAAAAAATTTAAAATTTCTGATTTATTGATTAAATCCAAAATCGATTTAAAGAACTCTGATTTTAAAATCAACCTAGAAAAAATAAAAAAAATACATACAAAAAATGATGGATATGTAAACTTCAAAGATCATAAAATCCAATTAGATATTGCAGAAAATAAGATAGTAATTAAAGGTGAAGGCAAATATTTACTAGACAAAGAAAGCGAAAAAATAAGTTATGTCGTTTCAAATTTGAAAGAAAAATTAGAATTTAACACAAAATTAGATTTAAATAAAAAATATATTAATTTAAAAATATTAGATTATGAGAAAGATGAAACTACAAATGCTTCATTGTTTATCGAGGGTGAATATAAAAATAATCAAAATTTAAAATTTAAAAAAATTTTATTAAGTCAGTCCAAAAATAGTTTTTTAATAAATAATTTAAATTTAACTAAAGACTTTAAAATTGACTATATTGATTTAATTGATTTAGATTTTATAAATAAAAATGAAAAAATAAGCAAAATTACTTTAAAAAAAAATAAAAATAATTATGAAATTAAAAGTAAAATTTTCGATAGCAGCAATTTATTAGAGGAGATTTTGTTTGGAGAAGATGAAGGAGGAATATCAAAATTTTTTAATAATTTAAATGCAGGGATTAAGATAGAACTAGATAAAGTTTTTATAGGGGATAGTGATTTTTTAAAAAATTTAAATAGTGAAATAAGATTTAGGGAAAATGAGCTGGTAAACTTAGATTTGTCGGGTACTTTTGTAGACAATAAAAAAATTAATTTAACGATAAGAACCAATCAAAATAATGAAAAAATAACAACTTTGTTTTCAGAAAGTGCTAAACCTTTAGTTAAAAAATATAAATTTATAAAGGGCTTTGAGGAAGGATCGCTAGATTTTTACTCTGTAAAGAAAAATAAAATATCAAATTCAAAATTAAAAATTGTTAATTTTAAACTTAAAGAAGTACCAGCTTTAACAAAAATTTTAACTCTAGCTTCCTTACAAGGTATTGCAGATTTGCTCACTGGAGAAGGTATTCGTTTTGATGAGTTTGATATGGACTTTAGTAGCAAAAAAAACCTTATGACTATTAATGAAATTTACTCAATAGGGCCGGCCATATCCTTAATGATGGAAGGTTACGTTCAAGGCAAAGAATTGGTTAGTCTTAAAGGAACTTTAGTTCCAGCTACAACTCTAAACAAATTTGTAGGATCAATTCCAGTTTTAGGAAAAATTTTGGTTGGAAAGAAAACAGGCGAGGGAGTTTTTGGAGTTAGCTTTAAGATTAAAGGTCCACCAAAAAATTTAAAAACGACTGTCAACCCAATTAAAACATTAACACCTAGATTTATTACAAGAACCTTGGAAAAAATTAAAAAAGATGGAGTTGAGGTAAAAAGCACACCTTAATTTATTTTAAAAATAACATGTTTTTTTTTACCAAATGAAAGTTTAAGTATATTTTCATTATTAAAGTCTTTTAATTTTATATCTATCTTATCATCAGCTACTGGATTATTGTTTATTTTAATTCCATTATTTTTTATAGATCTCCTAACTTCACTCTTTGACGAAAGCAAATTTGATAATAAAACTAGTTCAATAATATTAATTCCTTTATCAATATTTGATTTACTCAAATTTATAGTTGGTAAATCATCACCAAATGATCCTTTGCCAAAAGTTTTCTTTGCCGTCTCTTCTGCTTTTTGAGCAGCTTTTTTTCCATGAAGCATTGAAGTAGCTTCATTTGCTAGTAATACTTTTAAATCATTAATTTCTTTATCTTTAATCTCTTCAATTTTGTTTAGTTCTATGTCAGTAAACATTTTAAGGAACTTTAATACATCTCTATCATCTGTGTTTCTCCAAAATTGCCAATAGTCGTAAGAAGATAAAAGTTTTTCATCTAACCATACAGCACCTTTCTCTGTTTTTCCCATTTTGGCTCCAGATGCTAAAGTTATTAATGGTGTCGTTAATCCAAAAACTTGTTTGCTAGAATGTCTTTTAATTAACTCAACTCCATTTACAATATTACCCCATTGGTCAGAACCACCAATTTGCATAACACAATTTTTACTTTTATTTAATTCTAAAAAATCATATGCCTGTAATATCATGTAATTAAATTCCATATAGCTTAATGATTGTTCTCTATCTAATCGCAATTTTACACTATCGAAACTCAACATTTTATTTATTGTAAAATGTTTTCCTATATCCCTCAAAAATTTTATATAGTTAAGTTTTCCGAGCCATTTATAATTGTTTACAAAAATAGGTTTTGTTTTTGGGTTATTAGTTTTTAAATATATTTTAAAAACTTTTTCTATATTTTTTATATTTTTTTCAATTTCTTTTTCTGATAATATTTTTCTAGTCTCATCTTTTCCAGATGGATCACCAATTCTTGTTGTTCCTCCACCAAGCAAAACAATTGGCTGGTGGCCATATTTTTGAAGCATTCGTAGGCACATAATTTGCAACAGGCTACCTACATGCAAACTAGATGCTGTACAATCAAATCCTATATATGCTTTAATTTTGTTCTTATTCATCAAAGTTTCCAATTCCTCAGAATTGGTACATTGATTAAAATAATCTCTTTTCTTAAATTCAGATAAGAATGAACTTTCCATATTTTTTAAAAACAGTGTAGAATCAATATACTTTATTTAAATTAATTAAAAAATAAATATGAGCAAAAACTATTATAGTCTAGGTTTAATGAGTGGGACATCCATTGATGGAGTGGATGTTTCAATTATAAAATCTGACGGTGATATCGAATTTAAAGGAATATTTAACAAATATTTTGAATATAATGATGATTTTAGTAAAAAAATTTTAAAGATTAGAGACAAAATTAACAATACCAAAGATCTAAACTTATACTCGAAGGAACTTAATAATATCGAAAAAGAAATCACTTTATTTCATGCGAAAGTAACGAATGAAGCAATAAAAGAGGTAAATTCAAATATTGATATTATTGGCTTTCATGGACAAACAATTTTTCATAGTGCTAAGGAGATGGTTTCTAAACAATTAGGAGACGGAAAATTATTATCTCAAGAAACTAAAAAAAAAGTTGTTTATGATTTCAGACAAAATGACTTAAAAAATGGAGGAGAGGGTGCTCCTTTGGCTCCAATATTTCATAAGTTAATTTCAGAAAAAATTAAAGTTGAACCACCGCTTTGTGTAATTAATCTTGGTGGAATAGCAAATATTACCTCAATAGAGTCTGGTGAAATTTCAGATTTAGGAAGTCAAGATATAGGACCTGGAAATTGCTTGATTGATGAATGGATTAAAAAAAATACTGACAAGAAATATGACAAAGATGGTTTAATTGCTAAATCAGGTAAAAAAGATATTTTAATTTTGAATCAAGCTATGGAAAATCATGACAATTTGAAAAAAAAGAATATTCTATCTTATGATACAAAAGATTTTGATTTAAGTTTTGTGAGAGGACTTTCTTTAGAAGATGGGGCAGCGACTTTAACAGAATTTACTGGAAAATTATTAGCAGAAGCTACTTTAAATTATATAAGCAAGTTAAAAACAAAACCTAAAAAAATTTTAGTTTGTGGAGGGGGAAGAAAAAATTCAACTTTAATAAATTGTTTAAAGGATAATATGAACATTGGAAATCTAGTGGAAAATATTGACAATTTTGGTGTCGATGGAGATTTCATTGAGTCTCAGGCATTTGCTTACTTAGCCATAAGATCTTTACTTAATCTTCCTATTTCTTTTCCAAAAACGACTGGTTGTAAACATCCATCCACCGGAGGCAAATTAGTAAATAATTTTTAAAAAAAAACGCATCGATCTTTATATCGACGCGTTTTTTTAATAAATATTTATCCCTTAACTACTTCTCTTGTATTAGCGTTAAAAGACTCTTTAAATGGTATATCAACTACTACCGCATCAACAGGAGTCCCAGGTTTATCTGAATATTTTTCAGGCAAATGAACTTTATACTTAGTTCCAACTTTTCCTTTAGGAAAACCATTAGAGTTTAATGTTCCATCAAATGGAACGTAGCCCATAGCAATATTTTGTTTTTTTTCTGGGTGATACCAAGGAGAAGTTATAAACCCTACTGGATCTCCTCCATCTGCATTTGAAATTAACCAGAAATCTGGAGCATATTCCTCGATAGGTTTTCCACCTAATTCAAGACCAACTAATTGAAGTTTATATGGTTTCTTTCCAGCTTTAATATCAGCTCCCATTTTTTCAAGAACTGCTTTACCAACATAGTCAGTTTTTTTGTTCCATTCACCTTTACCAGATAAAGAAACTTGATAACCTAAATTACATTGATAAGGATTGTGCTGCATATCCATATCTTGTCCCCAAGAAAGAATTCCAGCTTGAATTCTTCTATGATGAGCAGGAGCTATAACCATTAGATTATGTTTCTTACCAGCTTCAAGAACTGCATTCCACATATCATCTGCATACAAAGTCGCATTTCTTAAATATATTTCGTATCCTGCTTCTCCTGAGAAACCAGATTGTGAAATAACACAACTTCTTCCTGCAACTTTAACTTCTGCCAAGCCATAAAAAGGCATATTATCTAAATCAACTTGATCACCAAGCAAATCTTTCATCAGCGCTTTTGATTTAGGTCCTTGAATTTGTACTGGACATGCATCAATTTCTTCTATTGTACAATTAAATCTTCCATCAGCATTAACACCCTGAAGATACATACCAATATCAGAGTCTGATAGCGAAAACCAAAACTCATCTTTTGAAATTCTTAGAAGAATTGGATCATTTAAAACTCCACCATAAGCATTACATAAGATCACATATCTAGCTCTCATTGGTGAAATTTTTGTTGCATCCCTTGTAATCACATAATCAGTAAATTTTTCTGCATCTGGACCTTTAACTCTAATTTGTCTTTCAACAGCTACGTTCCACATTGTTACATGATTTACAATTGCATCATACTCAACCATTGCTCCACCATCTTCAGGTTTGACGTATCCTCTTGGGTGATAAATTCGGTTATAAACTGTTGCTCTCCAACATCCAGCTTGCATTGATAAATGCCAGTAAGGCGATTTTCTTACTCTTGTTGAAATTAGCATTTCAACTTTTGTAGGCCCGCTTTGTCTTAAATTATATGGAACTTCTCGATCAGACTGATCTACAGAGGTTACATGTTTAAGCTTTGTATAGTCAAACTCTTTAGACATATTTGTTCTCCATCAACCACTTGTTAGTTTCCTTCAAGCCGCCGAATGTATAAATGTGAAAAAAATCAGTGTGCGATTTAACTTTCCCTATTAAATCATTTGGGTCTCTAGGTTTCATTAAATCTAGTGCCTTACTAAAATTAGACTTAAGAAAATTTAAGGAATTTTTTGCACCTACAATATTAGCAAATTTAATTAAGCTAGTTATTTTAAGTGGGCCAGTAATTCCAACATGCACTGGTACGGTTTGTTTAGAAATAAAGTCTATAATTGGCTGAGGATCTAATAACCATTGAGTTACTATATAATCAGCGTAAGGCTTTTTATCTTTCATAGCTTTTTCTAAATCAGAATCGGATATATCAGGACTCCCCTCTGGATGTCCAGCGATTCCTATTGTCATCTGCTCAAAATAGCCGGTCTCCAAAAGCTGAATTGAACTATCAAATTTTCCTATTGGATCTCTACTTCCACCTATAACCAATACCTGCTTCACGCCACCATCCTTACATCTCGAAATATACTCTTTTAGCTGAGCGTCATTCTCTATAGACCTAGCAGGAAAATGTGGAATAGGATTAAAGCCCTTTTTAACTAGATTTATAGCTTGATCAGCGGTATCTCTAAAATCACCTCCAGGGAGCATTGTTATATAAACATCCTTTAAACCTGGTAGAGTCTCTAGATCGGCTTTAGGTCCAATTTCCAAAGAAAACTTCATAACCGGATATTTATTTATTTTAAAATACCTGTCTATAAAAATCGGGTTTATGCGATAAGAAGACTATCTTTTTATTCCTCTGTGCTTTTGTATTCTTCGACCATATTCTTGTGTAATTCTATCAAAGATTATAGCAAGCGCTACAATAGCTAAACCATTAAATAGTCCTAAAGCTAAATATTGGTTGGATATAGCTCTTAAAATAGGAACCCCCAAACCTTTTACTCCAATCATTGACGCTATAACTACCATGGCTAGTGCCATCATTATTGTTTGGTTAACACCTGCAAATACTGTCGGAAGCGCAAGGGGAATTTGTACAGTCCTTAATTTTTGAAGTTTTGTTGCTCCAAAAGCCTCACTTGCTTCTATTGTCTCTTTATCTACTTCTCTTATACCTAAATTAGTTAATCTTATAACTGGTGGAATAGCGTAAATACAAACAGCAATCAAACCAGGGATTTTTCCGATACCCAATAACATTAAAATAGGTATCAAATATACAAAGCTAGGAATAGTTTGCATCATATCTAGAACAGGCAGCATTGATTTTTCTACTCTATCCGATCTAGCCATCAGAACTCCAATTGGTATTCCAACGGCTATACACATAATTGTACAAACAGTTATGATTGCTACCGTTGCCATGCAATCCTTCCACATACCAAAATATCCTATTAAGGCAAAAGCAATTACACTTCCAACCACGAGCTTCCAGCTTCTTGAACCCAACCAGGCTAAAGCACCAAGCACTATTAATATTATTGGCCAAGGCGTAGCTAATAATAATTTTTCTAGTTTAATTAAAAAAAATAGTAGGGGGTCAAAAAAAGCTTCTATACCGTCTCCGTAAGCTCTAGAAAATTCTCTAAAAGTTTGATCAATTCCCTTTCTTAATTCCATTAGGGACTTACGATCCATTACAGGAAATTTAGTTAAAAATTCCATTTAGTTTTTATAAAATTAACGAGCCTAAATTAAATAGGCTCGTTAAATAAAATTATAAATTAAAGACCAGCTTTAATTTTTTTCTTAGCAGCTCCTGATACCCATTTACCCCAAACATCTTCATGTTTAGATAAAAATTCTATAGCTGCATCTGAACCTTTAGCTTGGTTTTCAGCCATATACACAAGCATTCCATTCATTACTTCACCAGGGTAAGTTCTCTTTTTAACATATTTAAGAGCGTCTTTTCCTCCAGTTTTAGCAAAGTTTGCTGTAACGATAGAGTTAACTTCAGATTTTGTCCAAGCTGTTGGTTTTGGATCTGCACAATCCTGTTCAGCTTTTGTTATACAGTTATCCCAATTATCTCTGCTGTGGAATTTCACACCAAAGTCTACAGGAATTAAACCATATTTTCCAACCATTGAAGTTGGGTTCCAATAGTAACCAAACCAAGGACTTCCAGAGTCAGCTGCTTTAGATATTGTACCATCTAAACCTGCTGCAGAACCTGGATCAATTAATACCCATCCTTTTTTTTCCATTTCAAATGCTCTGAAAAGGTTTGCATTAGCTAATTGACATCCCCATCCCGCTGGACAACCAACAAAAGCTCCTTTTGAAGGATCTTCTTTTGAAGGAAACCATTCAGGGTGCTCTAAAATTTCCATTGCCGTCATACCTTTGATCTGCGGAATTTTTTCAACAGTTCCAGGAGTAATCCACCAGCCTTCACCAAGACCAGTAATAGGAGCCTTGTTAGCTATGATTAATCTTTTTTCTGAAACAGCTTTTTTAAGAGGTGTGTAAACAGCATTTGCCCACTGTTCAGGATTCATATCTGGCTCACCTTTTTCATCCATAGATGTAAAAGTAGGCATTGTTGCTCCTGGTATTAATTCCACCTCACAACCGTATCCTTTTTCAAGGATTATCTTATCTACGTTCGCCATCAACTCGGCAGATGCCCAGTTTTGCTCAGCGATAACTAATTTTCCACATCCAGCATTAGCTACTCCACTAAAAGAAGTGAAACCTAGCAATACTAAAGCAGAAATTATTATGTTTTTGATTTTCATATTTTCCCTTTAATTAATTAAAGCAATCATCAAACCACACACATTAAAAAAAAGCAAACTTGTTTCAACTAATGGTTGTAGATTAATTATTTTGCAATGGTTTTTATTAAGGAGTAAGCTTTTAAGTCAATGTTAAAACACGCAAGAAAGCAAAAAAAAAAATTTTTTGTAATTGGATATTCACGTTTTGACCAATTATTTTTAAACAGATTTTTTTATCATTATCACTCAAATTTTTACCAGAGTATTTGAATTTTTTTTGAAAAATATTTAATTTTAAAAATTTAAAAAAAGGAAAAATTTATGAAAAAAGATTTAATAACTAGATTAAACAAAGGACCTGTTCTTTTTGCAGAGGGATATTTATTTGCTATGGAAAGAAGAGGATATTTACAAGCTGGCGCATTTGTGCCTGAGGTTGTGTTGGATCATCCAGAAGTAGTATCTCAGCTTCATAGAGAATTTATAAGAGCAGGATCTGACATAGTGCAGGCATTTACTTATTATGGGCACAGAGAAAAGTTAAGAATAATAGGTAAAGAACATTTGCTAGAACCACTCCAAAAAAATGCACTTAAAATTGCTAATGACTCTAAAAAAGAATTTAAAGATTTAGATTTATTAGTTTGTGGCGATATAGCTAACACTAATGTCTACGATCCAAATGACAAGAAAAGCAACATTGAATGTCAAAAAATGTTTGAGGAACAGGTTTCTTGGGCAAAAGAAGCTGGTGTTGACTTTATTGTCGCCGAAACAATTACTTGGGTAGAGGAGATGAAGATAGCGCTTAAAGCTATTAAAGATGCGGGATTAATTGCTGTATGCAACTATGCATTCAGAAGAGATGGAAAAACTAGAGATGGTTACTCTCCTGGAGATGCATGTAAAATTCTTGAGGATCATGGTGCAGATGTTGTAGGTTTAAATTGTTTTAGAGGTCCAAAAATGACAATGAAGTTATTACCTGAAATCAGGAAAGCAGTTTCATGTCATGTAGCAGCTTTACCAGTACCATATAGAACCACAGAAAAAAATCCCGGGTTTTTAAATCAGGTTGATGAAGGATGTGACTGTATACCCGGAGGTAACGCATTTCCTGTGGCATTAGATAATTTGTATTGTAACAGATTTGAAATGGGTGAGTTTGCAAAACAATGTGAGCAACAAAAAATAAACCTTATTGGAATTTGCTGTGGAGCTGAACCACATCATGTAAGGGAAATGGCAGTTGCCTTAGGAAGAAAACCCATTGCATATAAGTATTATCCTGACATGTCTAAACATTATGCTCATGGTACAGACCCAACATTGAAAAAGCATAATACTGACGCTGCAAAAACCTTATAGGAAAAGCATATGGAAAAAAATGCCAAGGTAGTAATTATTGGTGGGGGAGTTGTTGGTTGTTCAATATTATATCATCTTTCAAAATTTGGATTAAAAGATTGTATATTATTAGAGAGGAACGAACTTACATCGGGATCATCTTGGCATGCTGCAGGGAATGTTCATGTAATTTCATCGGATCCTAATATTTCAAGAATGATGGCCTATACAATTGGCCTTTATAAAGAAATAGAGAAAGAGTCAGGACATTCATGTGGATTTAAACCTAGCGGTGGATTTTATTTAGCCTCAAACGATGTCTGGGCAGAATATCTTAAAAGAGAAAGATCAAAAGCAAGATATATGGGTTTAGACCAAGAATTTATATCGCTTGATGAAGTAAAAAAGAAAAATCCACTTATTGATCCTTCTAGATATCTACTAGCTTTATGGGATCCAATAGATGGTGAAGTCGACCCATCAGGTGTAACTTACGCTTTTGCCAAGGCAGCAAAAGTTCATGGAGGAAAATATTATACACATACTGTTGTTAAGGATACTAAACAAAAGAAAGATGGATCTTGGGATGTAATAACTGACAAAGGTAATATTAATGCTGAAATTGTTATTAATGCCGGAGGTCTCTGGGCCCGAGAAGTTGGAAAACTTGCAGGAATAGATTTACCTGTTCAACCAATGGAACATCATTATTTAATTACAGAGGCAATTCCAGAAATAGAAGCAATGGGAGATCAAAGATTACCAATAGGAACAGATTTTGAAGGAAATATTTACTTTAGGCAAGAAGGAAAGGGAATGTTGCTTGGAACATATGAACAAAAATCAACACCATGGAAAGTAGAAGGGACTCCAATGAATTTTGGACACGAGCTTCTTGAGCCAAAACTTGACAACATACAAGATAGACTAGCTATAGGTTTTGAAAGAATGCCTGCTTTAGAAAAAGCTGGAATTAAAAATATTGTTAACGGACCATTCACTTTCGGTCCAGACGGAAGTCCTCTTATTGGACCAGTTCCTGGAATGAAAAACTATTGGGTTGCAGTTGGAGTAATGGCTGGATTTTGTCAAGGAGGTGGTGTTGGTAAATGTATTGCAGAATGGATTATTGACGGTGAACCTTCAATAGATGTTTGGGCAATGGATGTTGCAAGATTTGGAGATTATGCTTCTCCACAATATGGAACAATAAAGTCATCTGAAAACTATGAGAGAAGATTTATAATGACATTCCCTAACGAAACCCTACCTAAAGGTAGAAAACAAAAAACCACTGCTCTTTATGATCGATTTGTAAATCAAGGAGCTGTTATGGGTGATAGTTTTGGTTTGGAAAATGTTTTATGGTTTGCAAATAATAAAGAAGACGCACACGAAGAACCAACTATAAAAAGATCCAGATCACACAACTATGTTTCAAAAGAAGTTATAAATGTAAGAGAAAATGTAGGCGTTACTGAGGTTGCAAACTTTTCAAAGCACGAGTTTAAAGGACCTGATGCTAGAAAATTTTTAGATTATGTTATGGCTGGAAGAATTCCTAAACCAGGAAGAATTTCTCTAAATCCAATGTTAACTAAAAAGGGAAAACTTTATGGAGATCTTACAGTTGCATGTATTGACGAAAATGAATTCATGATTTTTGGATCAGGTGCTGCACAAGAAATGCATAGAAGATGGTTTGAAAGTCATATAGGTAAATTTAATTTAAGTTATAAAAATCGATCTGATGATTTCCATGGACTAAGTATTTCAGGTCCCAAATCTCGAGAATTACTTCAAAAGATTGTGAGGGAAGATGTATCAAATAGTAAATTTAAATTTAGAGATTCAAGAAGAATGTATGTAGCCGGAGTACCAGCTGTAATAAATAGGCTATCGTTTACAGGTGAGCTTGGGTATGAAATTTATGTTGCACCACATTATCAAATTAAATTGTATGAAGAATTAATGGAGGCAGGAAAGGAATTTAATATTAAACCATTTGGATCAAGAGCTTTAATGTCAATGAGACTAGAAAAAAATTGGGGAGCTTGGACCTTAGATTATAGACCTGATTTTACTCCGAAAGAGACAGGATTAGATGCATATATTAATTGGGATAAAGATTTTATTGGCAAAAACTCTGCTCAAAAAGATGAAAGTAAGAACAAAATCATACCATTAATAGTCGAAACTAATGAAATTGATGTAACTTATAATGAAGCTGTGATGAAGGGTGAAAAAAGCATTGGCTATATAACTTCTGGAGGGTTTGCTCATTTTGTAAATAAGAGTGTCGCTTTCTCTTATTTAGATACAAAAGAATTAAATTCTGGAAAAGGTATTCAAGTTGAAATTAATGGTGATATGTTCAATTGCTCAATAATAAAAGAACCACTTTACGATCCAAGTGGACAAAAAATGAGAAGTTAAAAATGAACTTCAGGTTGAGAAAATCAAAATTAATACAATTCAAAATTGTGAATTTAATAATTCACGTGGAACAAAATGAGAAACTAAAATGTCGCAAAAAGATGTAGGGAACAAAGTACCAATTTATAAATTAAAAAAAACTGATGAGGTCATGAAGTATTATGATGAGTGGGGCGAAGGTAATAAATATGATAAAGACATGGCTGATTGGAATTACACCGGTCCCAAAGAAACAACTGAGGTTTTTATTAAACATGAAAAGAATAAAGATGCTAAAATATATGATGCAGGTTGCGGCACAGGTTTAGTTGGTGTCGAATTAAAGAAATACGGTTTTTCAAATTTTTATGGAGCAGATCTTTCTCAAAAACTTTTGGATTTGGTACCAAAAGGTCTTTATAAAAAATTAGAAAAAGTAGATTTAAACAAATCAATAGAAGCAGAAGATAATGTCTACGATGCAGTTATGTGCGTTGGAACTTTTACATTTGGACATGTGAAGCCCCCTGCCTTAGATGAATTTATAAGAATCACAAAAAACAAAGGTTTAATTTGTTTTACTATTAATGAAGGTATCCACGAGGAATATGGCTTTGATAAGAAAATAGAAGAGTTAAAAAATCAAAATAAATGGAAAGAAATAGAATTTTTCAAGTCTGACTATATTGCAAGTAAAGATGTAAATGCTTGGCTTGGTTTGTACGAAGTGGTAAAATAAAGCATGTCTGAAATTTACAATATTATAGACAAAAAAAAGCTAGATATTGTCAGTAAGCCTATTCATGAAGCTCATGGTTTACCTAACGAGTGCTATACAAGTAAAGAATATACATTAATTGAGAGAAAAAAATTATTTGAGGATAAATGGATAGTAATTGGTGTTGCAAGTGCTTTGCCCGAAATTGGTGATGCAAAGCCAATCGACCTGTTAGGAATTCCTATTTTAATTGTAAGAACAAAAACTAATCAAATCAAAGTTTTTCATAATATTTGTAGTCACAGAGGTTTAAAGCTGGTGAGCAAACCAGGTAAAATTAAAAATGTTATAAGATGCCCTTATCATTCTTGGTCATATAATTTAGAGGGAGAACTAATGGCCACACCTCATATTGGAGGCATGAATATTCACGAAACTCCAAAATTTGAGAAATCAAAAAGTAATTTAAAAGAAATAAGATCTTATATTTGGTTAGATCTTATTATGATAAATATTAATAATAACGAAATCTCTTTTGAAGAATATATAAAACCTTTAAGTGATAGATGGGAAGAATTTTGGCCAGTAAAAGATAGAGATCTAATTAATCATTCTAATGACTATGGATATTTTAAATTAAATGCAAAATGTAATTGGAAATTTGCAATTGAAAATTATTGTGAAAGTTATCATTTGCCTTGGGTGCACCCTGGATTAAACTCATATTCAAAAATTGAAGATCACTATCATATTCAAGGATTACCAAATCGTTTTGCAGGTCAAGGTACCGTTGTTTATAATCCAAGATTTGATGGAAATGAAAAGTTTCCCTGCTTTCCAAACTGGCCAAAAGATAAAGAAAATATAGCAGAATACATTGCTTTATTTCCTAATGTAATGCTGGGCATACATAAAGACCATTATTATGCTTATTGGCTTGAACCAATAAACCACGAGTATACTTTAGAACACATGGAAATATATTATGTTGGAGAAGAAGCTGCCAACTCAAATAAATTCAAGTCTTTGAGAGAACAAAATCATAAGCAATGGGAAGATATTCAAAAAGAGGACGTTGATATAATTCAAGGAATGCAGATAGGAAGAAATTCTCCAGTTTATAATGGTGGAAATTTTTCACCAGTTATGGATAATCCAACGCACCATTTTCATAAATGGGTTGCACAAAATTTAATTTAAATGAGATTTAAAAGAAAAATATCTCCAGATACAAAATTTACGCCAAAATTTATAACTAAAAAAAGAATAAGAGAAGATGAAATTAATTTTGATAAATTAAGATCTTACAGGCTCGATAGAGTAAAAAAAGAATTAGTAAAAAACAATTTAGAAGCTTGCATTTTATTTGATCCTGTAAACGTTAGATATGCTTTAGACACTGTGAACATGAGCGTTTACAATATGCATAATTTAACGAGATA
Organism: uncultured Pelagibacteraceae bacterium; assembly: GCA_902618855.1. Lineage (GTDB taxonomy): Bacteria > Pseudomonadota > Alphaproteobacteria > Pelagibacterales > Pelagibacteraceae > Pelagibacter. Next base: position 21,317 of record CACNCD010000008.1, read on the forward strand.
TTGTTTTGTACCAGTTGATGGACCAACAATCTTATATGAATATTTTAATTGCGAGATTTTATCTAAGCATTTGAATTTGATTAACGAAATTAGGCCGGCAATTACTTGGGATTATTTTAGTAACGGAGATCAAGCAAGTTCTCAACTTAAAAGGTGGGTAAATGAAATAAAAGATCTATCAAGCAATTATTTTAAAAGTAAAAAAGTAGCGATTGATGTTAGTAATGGACCAGCAGTAACTGCTTTAAATAAAGCTGGCATTGAAGTCGTTGATGCAAAATTAATTTTAGAACAGGCAAGAGTCATTAAATCACCAGAAGAATTAAAATGTATGAAGGCAGCTATAGAGGTTGCGGAAATTGGTGTTGCAAAAATGCGAGAAGAACTTAAAGCAGGCATGACTGAGGATGAACTTTGGTCAATACTTCACAAAACAAATATTGAGCATGGAGGAGAATGGATTGAATGTAGAATACTTTCATCAGGCGAAAGAACTAATCCATGGATGCAAGAAAGCAGCAATAAAGTAATGCAAACAGGAGAAATAGTTGCTTTTGACACAGATATGGTTGGCCCCTATGGATATTGTGCTGATATTTCTAGAGCTTATGTAGTAGGTCACAAATTTAATGATGAACAAAAAAAATTATATTCAATGGCCATGGATCAAATAGATCATAATGCAAGACTAATCAAACCTGGTCTGTCTTTTAAAGAGTTTATTGCTAAGTCGTGGATATTACCTAAAGATTATTATGGTAATCGTTACTCATGCATGGTTCATGGAATTGGACTTTGCGATGAATGGCCCCAAATAAAATATCCAACTGATGGCGGTGAAAGAGGTGGCTCTTTCCAAAAAAATATGACAATCACTGTTGAAAGTTATATTGGGAAAGTTGGAGGCAAAGAGGGAGTTAAATTAGAACAACAGTATCTTGTGGGACAAAATGGACTAGAGCTTATGTCTCATCACCCTTTAGAAAAAATATAATGAAAATTATTTTAATAATGGGCCTGCCAGGTGCAGGAAAAACAACTCTTGCTGAAGCATTAGCACCAATGATAAATGCTAAAAGACTTAATGCAGATGCAGTTAGGAAAGCTGCAAACGATTGGGATTTTTCGCCAGAGGGAAGAACAAGACAAGCAAAGAGAATGGCAGACTTTGCTTTAAAATTAAAAAGTGAAGGTAATTATGTAGTTGCAGATTTTATATGCCCAACACCTGAAGCAAGAAAATTATTTCCTGCAGATTATGTAGTTTGGGTAGATACAATTGAAAAAGGAAGATTTGAAGATACCAACCAAATGTTTGTTAAGCCTGAAAAATATAACTTTCATGTCACTTCTCAAGATGCACAACTTTGGGCACCAAAGATATTTGAAGATCTAAAAAAATAAGATATTTAATATTTTTTTATGAATATTCTAAAAAAAATTCTCATTATTTTTTTTCTATTATTTTATTTTACTAATTCATTTGCAGCTATGGTTACTTATGTACATCAAGCATTTGTGACGGAAGATGCAGGTAATCCTCGAGGTCATATTCAAGGTATTGAATTTAATGTCGACGGAACGAAAATGTTTACGATTTATAGAGATAGTGAGAGTGATGCTGCAAAGACTCATATAAATGAATATAATTTATCGAGACCATTCGATGTTTCCTCAAAAATTTATGCGGGAGATGATGAAAGATGTATAATAACAAAAGTTGGTGATGATGGTCCTGAAGCTGGCCAAGGACAATATGATCTTGAATTCAGTAGTGATGGAAAAAAATTCTTTTTTGTATCTAGCGCAAATGGAACAAATGCAAATGGAATATTTAAATATAATTTAACCTCACCATATGATGTGAGCACATGTGAATTTGGAGAGCAAAATAAAAATCTTGGTTCTACTGCTGATCCTAATTTACAAAACGGAAGTAATGCTGGAGTAATGGTTGGAGCAATACAAAAAAATAGACCACAAGGACTGGAGATTAATGATGATGGAACAAAAATTTTTGTAATTTATCATGGTCATGGAAGTTTTGGTGATACCATTATAAACACAAGATTATTAGAGTATGATCTTTCAACCCCTTATAGTTTAAGTACAATGTCACTTGTAACTGATGCAGGTATAGAATTAGAAGATGAATGTGCCAATCCTATGGGAATTAGATTTAGTAATGATGGCAAAAGACTTTGGTGTGTTGAGCATATGAATGCAGCTTCAGATGTTGTTCAAATTTCCCTTGATGTTGCTTATTCAACGTCGTCTTTTACGATTGACGGAGAAGTAAGAATAGTAAATCTTGGAGGAAACGCCAATCTATCTCAACCAAGAGGTATTGCATTTAGTCAAAATGGTTTAAAAATGTATGTTGGTAGTGACAGAACCGTTAATGGGGGCGATGAGGTTGTTGAATTAGATTTAGTTTGTCCCTTTAATATTATTGGTGGGAAGTGTCCTCCAATAACAGAGAATAAAGATAGAACTGGCATGGCATTAGCTCAAATAGAATTAGCAAAAAGAACAATTAATTTTTCAACTAACTCAGCTTTAAATAGATTGAAATGGATTAGAAGAAACAAAGATAAACAAAATTTATCAAATCAAAATATTAAATTAAATTTTTCAAACGCTATGCTTTCATCTTTAAAAGCGGTGCCAATTTCATCTATTAAAAAAATATCTGCGACTAAAAATAATAACACATCAAATAAAAATTATTTTTACTGGAGCGAAGGAAGTATTTCACTTGGAAGAGTAGGAGACACTAGTATTGCATCAGCGAAAGAGATTAACACAAATGCCTTAACTTTTGGCCTTGATAGATTTACTGACGATTATAGTCTTGAAGGATTTGCTTTTCGGTTCGGTAGTGATGATGTTGATATTGGTAGTGATGGAAGCAATTTAGATTCTAATACCTATAACATTACTTATTATAGTACATCTCCTATTAAAGATGACACAAAATACCTAGATAAGATTTTTGGAATAGGAAAAATAAGATCAGATATTCTTTATGCTGCTGATGGAAAAAATTTAACTGCAGACAGGACAGGAAATCAAATATATGGCACATTTAAAATAAAAGATGAGCACAAAAGGAATAAATTAACTCTTATACCTTCATTACAATTTGATTTTGGGCATACAATACTTAACGGATATACAGAAACAGGGACAGGAGCTATTGAAGTTGAAGATCAACATGTAAGAACAAAAAATTTAAGAGCTACGATGGCAGTGGTTGAAGATTTATCAACTGATAAATACACATTAAAAAGACACGGAAAATTAGAGTATTTAGCTGAATTAGATCGATCATCAAATTTTAAATATACTTATGTTGGGGATGGTAGCGTTAAGTTTAATGAGACATTGCACACTGGTGCTTTACATAATCTTAACGGTGAGATTGGTATAGATATAATTTTTCCAGAGCACTACAGTGTTTTTATTATTTACGAAAGAAACCATGCTTTCAGTACAGGATATACAGACAACTTATATATAGCTTTAGGTTACCTACCTCATGAGGATACTGAGTATGCATTTTCATTAAATGGATCAGATAATTTGATGTCTAAATTTGAAATTAAAAAAAGTATTAATGGATACGATTTAACTTTCAATATAAATGATGATTTGACTAATTTAGGCGATAATAAAGAGACAAGTATAAATCTAAATAAAGTCTTTTAATTTTTTATTATAAAGATTAAACTTAACTTAAGGAGTATCTATGAGTTATAAGTGGGATAACAAGAAACCAACTGCACAAATGCTTGGTAGATGGCAACCATTTCATGATGGCCACTATGCTTTGTTTAAAGAAATAATAAAAAAAACTGGACAGGTTTGTATTCAAATTAGAGATGTTCAAGGAGTAGATGATAATCCATTTGATTTTGAAACAGTAAAAAAAAAAATTGAAGAAAGATTAAATCCAGAATTTGAGGGAAGATTTAAAGTTATGTTAGTTCCAAACATAACAAATATTTGTTATGGAAGAGGTGTTGGATATAAAATTGAAGAAATAGTAATGCCAGAAGAAATACAAAAAATATCGGCAACAAAAATCAGAGCCAAAATGCGAGAGGATGGAGAATTAAAGTGAATGAAAGACTTAAATCGATAATAGATTTAAAAAGATACCCAATATACGATTTAAATTCTCCAATAATTAAAAATTTAATTAAAAGATGTAAAGAAGAGCTTGATCAATTTAGTTGCTCCACAATTCCAAATTTTATTTTACCTGAGTCATTAAAGGTAATGAATTCTGAATTAGAAAAACAATTAGATGAGGTTTATATGTCCAAAGAAAGCATTAATCCTTATTTATACGCTAACGATGATCCAAAACTTCCAAAAGATCATCCAAAAAGAACTTTTATGAATAGATATAATGGATATTTAAATTCTGACTGCTTTCCAAAAAATTCTGAAATGAAATATCTTTACGAAACTGATGAATTATTAAAATTTGTCTCAGCATGCTTAGGTGTTCATCCTATCTATAGATGGGCCGATCCTTTAGCATGTCACGCTTATAATGTTATGGAGCCAGAAGGAATTCTACCTTGGCATTTTGACAGTTGTGAATTCACTTTAAGTTTAATGATACAAAAACCAGAGAAGGGCGGAATATTTGAATATTGTCCAAATATAAGAGAGCCTGGTAACGAAAATTTTGATGAAGTAAAAAAAGTTTTAAATGGAGATAGAAAAAGAGTTAAACAATTAAAGTTAGAGCCAGGTGATTTACAAATATTTAAGGGAAGATTTACTCTTCATAGAGTAACAAAAGTAGAAGGAAAAAAATCAAGATACATGTGTATCCCTGCTTACGTTCTAGATCCATGGAGAGTCAATACTCCAGAGCATTCAAAAGCAATTTATGGAAAAGTTTTGCCTATTCACTTAGAGAGAAATGTAGCTAGAACAGATGGTTTAGCAGATTAAATGATAAAAAAAATTGCTGTTATTGGAACTGGAGTTATAGGCTCAGGATGGATAATTAGATTTTTAGCTCATGATAAAAAAGTTGTAGCCTTTGATAAAGATATAAAGTTAAAAAAAAATATCATTTTAGAGATAAAAAGAACATGGCCTTACGTTAAAACACTTTTTAACAAAAAAAAACTTAACCTTAAAAACTTCAAATATGTAACTTCTTTAAAAGAAGCGTTAAAAGATGCAGATTTTATTCAAGAATGTGCACCAGAAAATTATAAATTAAAAACCAAATTGATGGAAATTATAGGAAAATACTCAAAACCTAATGCAATTATTTCCTCAAGTTCTTCGGGTTTGCTTCCATCAAGAATATATTCAAAATGTAAAAATCCTTCGCGAGCTATCATAGCTCATCCGTTTAATCCTGTTTACATGATACCGGGAGTAGAGTTAGTGCCCGGAAAAAAAACAAACAAAAAATTTTTAAACAAGGCTAATAAATTTTACAAATCTATCTCAATGAATCCAATCATGGTTAAAAAGGAATTACCAGGATATCTATCAGACAGACTCCAAGAAGCACTTTGGAGAGAAGCGTTACATATAGTAAATGAGGGTTATGCAACTACAAAAGACTTAGATAGAGCAATTGAGGATGGTCCCGGTTTAAGATGGTCATTAATGGGAACTTTCTTAACATTCCATTTAGCAGGTGGCAAGGCTGGTATGAAGCATATGTTGGAACAATTTGGACCAGCATTAAAATTGCCTTGGACAAAATTAAAAGCTCCAAAGCTTTCAAAAAAACTTTCTTCTAGAGTTATTATTGGCACTAGAAATCAAGCAAAAGGTAAATCAGTAGAAAAATTATCAAAAATAAGAGATGAATATTTAGTTAAACTTCAGAAGTTAAGAAAAAAATATGAAGACAAGATAAGAAAATGATAGTAATAAAATATAATGAATGTTTTGATCAAGAATTTAGGTAACGGAATAAAGAACGTAACAATAAACGACCCAAAAACTTATAATTCATTGTCTTTTGCAACTCTAAAATCTCTTTTAAATACATTTAAAAAACTTGATAAAGATAATAGTACCAAAGTAATAATCTTAGAGGGAGCCGGAAAAGGCTTTAGTGCTGGTCATAACTTGAAAGAAGTAAGATCTTTAAAAGTAAGATCAAAATATTTAAAACTATTTAACCTTTGCTCAAAAGTGATGATACAAATAGTTGAAGGAAGAAAACCAGTTATTGCAAAAGTACATGGAGCTGCTTATGCCGCTGGATGTCAATTAGTAGCTAGTTGTGATTTAGCGTATAGTACTAATGATACAATGTTTGCAACACCAGGTGTTAATATAGGATTGTTTTGCAGCACGCCCATGGTCGCAGTCAGTAGAAAAATACATAGAAAAAGAATGATGAAAATGCTTTTAACAGGGGAGCCTATAAAAGCTAACTTTGCAAAAGAAATAGGTTTAATTAATAATTGTTATTCAAAATCAAAATTAAATAGTGAAGTTTTAAAGGTAGCAAAAACAATTGCTTCTAAATCAAATTTAACTATAAAAATTGGAAAACAAGCATTTTATAAACAACTAGAAATGCCATTAAGAAAAGCCTATTTATATACAAGTAAGATGATGACTTTAAATATGATGGCGAGAGATGCTCATGAGGGAATATCAGCCTTTTTAGAAAAAAGAAAACCAAAATGGAAAAATAAATGAGCAATAATGAAATTAAAAAAATTTTAGAAAATTCAAAAACTATAGCAATGGTTGGAGTTAGTTCTGAGAAAAAAGGAGAGGATCCAAAAAATTTAAAAAGAAAACCTGCCAATGTTGTTATGAAATATATGCAAGATTTTGGTTACAAAGTAATACCAGTCAATCCATTTGCAGCAGGGGAGATCATAAATGGAGAAGTTGTAATTAAGGATTTAGAGGAAATTAAAGTTCCAATCGATATCGTAGACGTATTCCGTCCATCAAAAGAAGCACCAGGTATTGCAATAAAAGCTGCAAAGATTGGTTCTAAGGTTTTATGGTTACAGTACGGCCTTCACAGTGATGAAGCTGAAAAAATATCTGAAAATTCTAAAATGCAATATATATCAGATAAATGTATAAAACAGGAATACCAAAAAATTTTTGAAAAATCTAATCCGGTTTTCCCTGTTTTAAGAAATTAATGAAAAAAATTTTTATTGTTTATGGTCACTATAATGACCAATCTTTTAATGCTGCTATTAAAGATACCTTTATTAAAACTGCTGAAGAAAAAGGACATAAGATCGATTTTTTGGATCTATATAAAGAAAACTTTAATCCTGTATTTTCTGGAGAAAAACCTGATAAAGAAGTTTTAGATCACAGAAAAAGAATAGAAGAGTCCAATGTAATTGTTTTAATTGCTCCAATCTGGAATTTTAGAATGCCAGCAATTGTCGAAGGATGGATTGATAAAGTTCTTGCTCCACCTTGGGCGTTTAGGTTTAAAAAAATATTTGGAAATTATGGATATCCAATTGGTAACTTAACTGGAAAAAAAGCAATAGTTTTTTGTACCTATGGATCTCCACAATTTGCAATTAGAACATTCTTTTTAAACATGCCTACAAAAAGATTAAGAAGGGGCGTTTTTAATATATGTGGAATTACAGATGTAGTTTATAAAAGATTTTTTGCAGTTCCATTTGTTAGCCAAAAAAGAAGAGAAAAGTTTTTAGAAGTTGTTAAAAAAACAGCTCTAAATATATGAAAAAATTTTTATTTATTATATTATTTTTCTTCAGTTTGAATAATTTTGCACAGTCAATTGATCTACCAAAATATTATCAATTTCCAGAAAACTACTTAAAAGGTAAATATCATGAAACTACAAAAAACTTTTTCATAGTTGCTACAGAAAAACTTAAAGATAAAAGATTTAAAAAAACTGTTATTGTAATGCTTGACCATGATGAGCAAGGTGCCCTAGGAATAGTTATCAATAAACCATTAGGAGAAGTTACAATTGGTTCTTTAATAAAAGGTTTTGACAAACAAACTTTAAAAAAAGATTTATTAAATTATAAGGTACCAATTTACTGGGGTGGACCCTTGGATAACAATAAAATCTTAATTGTCCACTCAATCGACTATCAAAATAAAAAAACAAAAAATTATGATAAAATTTCTATCTCAAACAATTACAAAGCTTTAATAGATATTGCTAAAAAAAAGGGCCCAAGCAAAAGTTTAGTAATTATTGGTGTATCAGCTTGGACAGAGGGACAGTTAGAAGGTGAAATTGACAAAGGACACTGGAATTTATCTGAAATAACACAGGACATTTTGTTTCAAGAAAAAAATGAGAAAAAACATATAATGGCTACCGAAAGTAGTTTTATGAGATTATGATAAAAAAAATACTTACATATATTTTAATTTTACCTTTTTTTATTTTTACAAGTTTAAGAGCCGAAATAATAAAACCTAATAGTAATATTGAGCCTTATAAAGTAGTTAAAATTCAATTAACGAGCTTAATGAAAAATAATTATCCAAATAAAGATGCTGGCATTAAACAGACATGGGAATTTGCACATCCTAATAATCAAAGGGTTACAGGTCCATTAGAAAGGTTTAAAATTATGCTTAAAGGCGACTCTTATAAAATGCTTCTAAATCATTTAGACCACAAGATAGTTGCTGTTAAGATAATTAACGGTGTTGCCGATTATGAAGTTACGGTATTAGATATTGAAAAAAAGTACTATAAATTCAATTGGAGGGTAGAGAAATATATATTAGATGGTGAACTTAAAGATTGTTGGCTAACAACAATGGTTTCGCAACCAATACCCCTAGGCTCATCTATTTAATAAGGACAAAATTAATGTTTAATTATTTATAAAATCTAGTAGGAATCTTCTTCATGAAATCTAAAGCAAAAGTTGTCGTTGTTGGCGGTGGAGTAGTTGGGGTAAGTATGCTTTACCACCTAGCTAAAAAGGGCTGGTCAGATGTTGTTCTAGTTGAGAGAAAAGAATTAACTTCAGGTTCAACTTGGCATGCGGCTGGACTACTTCCATTATTTAATATGAGTTATTCTGTAGGACAACTCCATCAATATGCAGTAAACTTTTATAAAACTCTAGAGGAAGAGACTGGAAAAAACGTTGGTTTTAGCGTTGTATCAAATATTAGATTAGCAAGTACAAAAGATAGAATGGATGAGTATCATCAGTATGCTGGCGTTGCTCAAACTATAGGTGTCAAATATAAATTTTTGACTCCAGATCAAGTAAAGGAGATTTGGCCTTTATGTAACACTTCAGATTTAATTGGTGCTATTCAACATCCTGAGGATGGTTATATTCAGCCAGCAGATTTAACACAAGCACTTGCAACAGGCGCCAGAAACAGAGGTGCAGAAATTTATAGAAACACAACAGTAGTTGGAATTAAACAAACAAAAAACGGCTGGGTTGTCGAAACTGATAAAGGAACAATAGAATGTGAACACGTTGTTTCTTGTTCAGGTAACTTTGCAAGACAAACAGGAAAAATGGTTGGACTTGAAATACCAGTTATACCAGTTGAACATCAATACATTGTAACCGAGCCTCATCCTGAAATTCAAAAAAGAAAAAAAGAAGGTCTTCCAGAAATGGGAGTGTTAAGAGATAGTGATAGTCGTTGGTACATGAGAGAGGAAGCTGGAGGTTTAATTCTTGGACCTTATGAAGATGGTGCGCCTTGTTGTTATGTAGATGGACCTTCAAAAGATTCAGAATATGAATTATTCCAAGAAGATTTAGAAAGACTTGCGCCCCATATTGAAGGTGCAATACATCGTGTTCCTGCTTTTGCAGAAGTTGGGGTAAAAAAAGTTTACAATGGAGCTATTTGTTATACTCCAGATGGTAATCCTATTGTTGGCCCTGCTTGGGGTTTAAAAAACTTTTGGATAAATGAAGGTCACAGTTTTGGAATTACCGCCGCTGGAGGAGCTGGATGGCAGTTAGCAGAGTGGATTATTGATGGAGAACCAACTGTAGATATGCTTGGTGTAGAACCAAGAAGATATGGAGACTATTGTTCTAAATCATATTTAAAAGAAAAAAATGAAGAGGCTTACAGAAATGTTTTTATTATTCACTATCCTGATGAAGAAAGAGAGGCCGCAAGACCATTAAGACAGGCTCCTTGTTATGATAGACTTAAAAAATTAGGAGCAGTGTTTGGACAAAAGTTTGGCTGGGAAAGAGCCAATTTTTTTGCGACAGATGGTATGGAGCAAAAAGATGACTGGTCTTTTAGAAGATCTAAGTGGTTTGAAGCAGTTAAAAAAGAATGTAAAAATGTTAAAGAAAATGTTGGTGTTTTAGATATGACTGCATTTGCAAAATGCAGAATTAAAGGACCAAAAGCTGAAGAGTTTTTAGACTATCTAGTTGCAAACAAACTTCCAAAAAAAATTGGTAGAGTTAATTTGTGTCATGCTCTTAATACAAAAGGGGGTGTCCACTCTGAATTTACCATTATGAAAGAAGCAGAAGATAGTTTTTATTTAGTTTCTGCTGGAGCTTTTCAAAGATTAGATCATGATTGGATAAAAAAATGGATGCCAAAAGATGGTTCGGTACAATTTGAAAATATAACTAATTCAGTTGGCGTATTAGTTGTGGCTGGCCCGAAAGCAAGAGAATTAATGCAAAAAGTTTCTAAAGATGATTTTTCTAATGAAAATTTTAAATGGTTAAGTTCTAAAAAGGTTGATATTGGCTATGCACCATGTAATGCTATAAGAGTTAACTTTGTAGGAGAACTTGGATGGGAGCTTCATCATCCTCTTGAATATCAAAATCATATATTTGATAAGTTAATGGAGCACGGAAAAGAACTTGGTTTAAAACCATTTGGAATAAGAGCGATGAACAGTTTAAGAGTTGAAAAATCTTACAAGCTTGTTGGTACAGAATTATCTATTGAATATTCGCCTTATGAATCTGGACTGGATAGATTTATACACCCTAACAAAGGAAATTTTATAGGCTTAGAGGCACTAAATAAGTGGAGAGAAAAAGGTTTTAAAAATAAGCTTGTTACAATGGAAGTGCACAACGTAACTGATGCCGATGTATTAGGAAATAATCCTATTTATGAAAACGGAAAAGTTGTAGGAAGAGCAACAGGGGGAGATTTTGGTTTTAGATTAAATAAATCTATTGCACTTGGAATGGTTAAGCCTGAGATTGCGACAACTGGTCAGAAATTAAAAATTGATATTTTAGGTAAAATGCATGACGCTACAATTTTGGACGAAAGTCCTTACGATTCAGAAAATAAATTGTTAAGAGCATAATGAAAATATTGGTCGCAGTTAAAAGAGTTATTGATTACAACGTTCAGATAAGAGTTAAAGAGGACGGCACAGGTGTAGTTACTGACAATGTCAAGATGTCTACAAATCCTCCAGATGATAATGCAGTTGAAGAAGCTGTAAAAATTAAAGAGGCTGGCAAGGCTAAAGAGATTGTTGCAGTTACGGTAGGTGAAGATAAAGCTCAAGAAACAGTAAGAAAAGCACTAGCAGTGGGAGCTGACAGAGGCATTCATGTAAAAGTTGAGGGAACAATTGAACCTTTAGCAGTCTCAAAAGTTTTGCAAAAAATTGTTGATAAAGAAAAACCGGATTTAGTTTTTATGGGCAAACAAGCAATTGATGACGATTGTAATCAAACAGGACAAATGCTAGCAGCATTACTAAACTGGCCTCAAGCAACTTTTGCTTCTAAAATTGAAGTGAAAGATAAAAGTTTAGAAGTAACAAGAGAAGTAGATGAGGGTCTAGAAACTATTGAAGTAAATATTCCAGCAATAGTTACTTGTGATTTAAGATTAAATGAACCTAGATATGCTTCACTACCAAATATAATGAAAGCCAAAAAAAAACCTATAGAACAAATTAATGCATCTGATCTAGGTGTGGATACTAAACAAAGAATTCAACAAATTAAAGTTGAGGAACCTCCAAAAAGAAAAGCAGGAATTAAAGTTGCTAATGTAGAGGAATTAGTTCAAAAATTAAAAAATGAGGCTAAAGTAATATAATGTCAGTATTGTTAATAGCAGAACATAATAACAAAGAGGTAAAACCTTTTACTTTAAATGCAATCACGGCAGGATCCCAAATTGATCAAGATCTACATGTGCTAGTTATAGGAAATAAAGCAGATGAAGTTTCTAAATCAATCGCGCAAGTACCCAATGTTAAAAAAGTTATACAAATAGATCATGAAATCTATGAAAATTATTTACCTGAAAATTTTTCACCAGTAATAATTAAACAAGCTGAAAATTATTCTCATATTGTTTGTTCTGCTAACACATTTGGTAAGAACTTAATGCCAAGAGTGGCAGCATTATTAGATACTTCTCAAGTAAGCGATATTATTAAAGTAATTTCACCGGACTCCTTTTTACGACCAATTTACGCTGGTAATGCATTTGCAACTGTTAAAAGTACAGATAAAAAAAAATGTGTTACAATTAGACCAACCTCATTTGATCCAGCAGCTACCTCTGGAGGGTCAGCTGAAATTATAAAAGCAGAAGCAAGTGATGCCACAACACTCACTAAATTTATAAAGAGAGAAGAGGTTAAATCTGATAGACCAGAACTAGGTACTGCAAGAGTGGTAATCTCTGGAGGAAGAGGAATGCAAAGTGGTGATAACTTTAAATTAATCACTGCTATCGCAGATAAATTAAATGCAGCGATTGGAGCTTCTAGAGCTGCAGTTGATGCTGGATATATTACTAATGACCATCAGGTTGGACAGACAGGGAAAGTGGTTGTTCCGGATTTATATATTGCAGTAGGTATATCTGGGGCGATTCAACACTTAGCAGGCATGAAAGAGAGCAAAGTTATTGTCGCAATCAATAAAGACGGAGAAGCTCCAATATTTAGTGTTGCAGATTATGGTTTAGAAGCAGATCTTTTTGAAGCTCTTCCACAGTTTCTTGAAGAGTTGAACAAATTAAACACTATACAAAAATAACAAATACTGTAAAAAAATAACATTATGTCCAATCGGGAAGTAATGGAATATGATGTTGTAATTGTGGGTGGTGGACCATCTGGATTATCGACTGCTATAAAATTAAAACAATTAAAATCAGATTTAAATGTATGTTTATTAGAAAAAGCATCTGAAATTGGTGCACATATTTTGTCAGGTAACGTTTTTGAAACTAGGGCATTAGATGAGTTATTGCCAAATTGGAAAGAATTAAATAGCCCAATTAAAACAAAAGTCTCAAAGGAAAAATTTTTGTTTTTAGGAAAAAAAAATTCATTGAGCTGGCCAACATGGCTTTTACCTAAGGTTCAACATAATAAAAATAATTATATTATAAGTCTTGCAAATCTATGTAGATGGTTAGCTGAGCAAGCAGAGTCTTTAGGCGTAGAAATTTTTCCAGGTTTTCCTGCAAGTGAAGTTTTATACAATGACGATGGATCGGTAAAAGGAATTGCTACCCAAGATATGGGTTTGGATAAAGAAGGAAACAAAAAAGACAGTTTTGAGTCAGGAATGGAACTGCATGCAAAAGTTACTGTTTTTGCAGAAGGATGCAGAGGACACTTAGGAAAACAATTAATAAAAAAATTTGAATTAGATAAAGGAAAAAATCCTCAACAATATGGAATTGGATTTAAAGAAATTTGGGAGATAAATGAAAAAAATCATGAAGAAGGTCTGGTAATGCATACAGCTGGTTGGCCATTAGATAGCAAAACATATGGTGGAAGTTTTTTGTATCATGCAGAAAATAAACAAATTTTTTTAGGATATGTGATTGGTTTAGATTATCAAAATCCTCACCTTTCTCCTTTTGATGAGTTCCAAAGATTTAAAACACATCCAGCTATAAAAAAAATAATTGAAGGTGGAAAAAGAATTTCTTATGGAGCAAGAGCTTTAATTGAAGGTGGTTTACAAAGTTTACCAAAAATGTTTATGCCAGGTGCGCTGCTTGTTGGATGTGACGCTGGAACATTAAATATGCCAAAAATTAAAGGCTCACATACCGCAATGAAAAGTGGAATGATTGCTGCTGAAACTATATTTGAACATTTGGAACAACAGAAAGATTTATCTGTTTACGAAGAAAAATTTAACAAAAGCTGGGTATATAAAGAGCTTCATGCAGCAAGGAATGTAAAACCTAGTTTTAGCTGGGGATTAATTTTAGGAATTTTATTCACTGGAATAGATCAAATACTTTTTAGAGGAAAATTGCCTTTCACTTTAAAACATAAACATGCTGATCACGAAACTTTAAAACTTGCCAAAGATATGCCTAAAATTGAATATCCAAAACCTGACAATGTAATTACATTTGATAAAACAAGCTCAGTTTATTTAACCGGAACTAATCACACTGATAACCAGCCAGTTCATTTAAAGTTAAAAAACCCAGATTTACCAATAAGTTTTACTCTTGATAAATTTGATGAACCTGCACAGAGATATTGTCCGGTTGGAGTTTATGAAGTTCAAACAGAAAATAATGTAAAAAAATTTGTTATAAACTCTCAAAACTGTATTCATTGTAAAACTTGCGATATTAAAGAACCATCTCAAAATATAAACTGGGTAACACCAGAAGGTGGGGGTGGACCTAAATATGGTAATATGTAATTAAGAAAGATCTATTGCAAATTTTTTTAATTTTTCAATTGGAACAATTCTAAGAGTGTTTTCGTGAGTTCTTTTTAAGTAAATTGAACATCCTTTACCAGCTTCAATTGCTCTTGCAACCCAACTAGCACAAACACACCATTTATCTCCATCTTTTAATCCTGGAAAACCAAATTCAGGATGAGGAGTAATTAAATCGTTACCTGCTTCTTTACACCAATTTAGAAATTCATCATTTACTTTTACGCATACAGTATGAAGTCCGTGATCATTTTCATCAGTATTACAACAACCATCTCTAAACCAACCTGTTAAGGGATCCAGGGAACATTCCTCAAGATCACCACCCAAAACATTTTTTTGTTTATCGCTCATTTATTTTTTGATTGCTATGTCAGCATTGAAAGAAAAAGATCTTCTCTCTCCTGGTCCGTAAAATGGATATACCGTATGTAGCATATAATTTGGGAATAAAATAAATTTTCCGACCTCTGGTTTTATCAATTCTAGAGCTTTACAATTAAATATATTAGCGCCATGAGCTAACTGAATATGTCCGTTATGATTTACCCCTTTCTTATTTTGAGGCGGTTTACCAAAATCTTTTGGAAGCATTGTATAACAAACACCAGAAATATTTCCTGTGTGAAAATGTAAAGGGTTATATTCATTTTCAAATTGTCTTACGATCCAAGCTTGTCTAAAGTTAATAAGAAGTTTTTTTTTAAAATTATCAATTGAATCTATTTCTAGATCTGGACGAGATTTATACATATAAGCAGCAATCATATTGCTTAGATATGGACTTATTTTCGAAACAAAAAATTCCTTTTCTAAAGATATTTCTTGTGTAACTGCACCTACCAAAGTATCTCCAGCATCCAAATTTTTTGATTTTTCTTTATCTTTTATTATCTCATCACTGTAATCGTTAAGGTTTTTAACAAACTCAGGAATAACTTGTATCTCACCTATTGTAGGCCCAAATGGTTTGGTAACATTCATTTCCTCTGTAAGATCCATATTTAGATTTTTGTTGGGTTAGCCTGATTTTTATAAACTTCATTTGGATCAAAGGATTTTTCTTTTTCCTCAAAATTCATTTCAATCTTTCTTGCATTATCAATTTTACCAAGTGGAACAGATCTGTAAAAACATGATCTATATCCAACATGACAACTTGAGCCTTTACCAATATCAACAGTTAACCAAATTGCATCTTGGTCATCGTCTATTCTTA
>CACNCD010000009.1 GCA_902618855.1 uncultured Pelagibacteraceae bacterium
TTTGTCCACTTATAGAAGAGTCAAAAAAAATTGATCATCAATCAGCAGTATTAAGATACGAAAAATTAAAAAAACAATTCAAAGGTAAAATTGGTCTATTACATGGTGCATTAGAGAAAAATGAAAAAGATGAAATATTACAAAAGTTTTTAACTAAAAAAATAGACATTCTTGTATCTACAACTGTAATCGAGGTTGGTATAGATTTTCCTAATGCAAATGTCATTGTGATAGAAAATGCAAATAAGTTTGGACTATCTCAGTTACACCAATTAAGAGGAAGAGTTGGAAGAGGCAATAAAGAGTCTTATTGTATTCTAATGTTTAAATCTAATCTAAGTGAAAATGCAAAAAAAAGAATAAATATTTTGAAGAAAACTAATGACGGTTTTAAGATATCTGAAGAAGATATGAAACTTAGAGGCTATGGTGATTTACTAGGATTTAAACAAAGCGGAATGCAAAGCTTTAGATTAGCAGACCCAGTCCTTCATGAGGATCTGTTTTTTTTAGCAGAAAATGAAATTAAAAGAATTGAATTTGAAAATCAAAATATAGAAAATTACCTACCATTAATTAAAATGTATGATCGAGCTGATATTTTAAATGATATTGTTTAGCTTTTTGGATTTGAAGTGCCAGCTGAAACAATAAACTTTGAAGCTTCCTCAAAAGTCATATCCAAATAAATAAGATCCTTTTTTGGAAACATAATCAAAAAACCACTTGTTGGATTTGGAGTTGTAGGAATAAAAACATTTACGAGACTTTCTTTTGTTTTACTCGACATTTCAGTTTTGTTTTCCTTAGTAGCAAAACCGACTGCCCATGAACCCTTTTTGGGATATTCAATAAGTACAACAGATTTTTTACTATTATCTTTTTTTGTAAATGTTTCAGTCATTTGACCAATAGCTGAATAAATTGTTCTTAATATCGGTATTCTTTTAAATAAATCGTCAACAAATTGTAAAAACTTCTTACCTAAGAAAGATAAAGATAAACCTCCAATTATAGTGATGAAAATAATTGTTAAAATTATCTCAAGTCCAGGAATAGAAAAATGTAAATAAGTGTTTGGATTAATTTTTTCAGGTATTAACTTTGAAGAAATGCCAATGAGAAATTTTGTTAAATACAAAGTAAAACCAATTGGAATTAAAACTACAACACCTGTAAAAAAATAATTTCGTAGTCTTAAAGCCAAAGATTTCTTTTTTTTTTTTACTGCCATAGTTTATTGAGATTTATACTAAATTATATAATATATTAAAGAAATGGATAGAAGAAAATTTTTAACCTATATGGGATGTGGCTGCTGTAGTTTGATACTTCCATCATGTGGAACGACGCCAATAACCGACAGAAAGCAGCTTAAACTTATTCCAGAGGGAAAATTAAATGCTCAAGCTGCCCAAATTTATGAACAAATTAAAAAAAAAGAAAAGCTTGTAAAAGAATCAAAAGAGTTAACTCAAATTAAAAATATAGGTAAAAGAATGCAAGATTCAATTAGTGAGTATTTTTATCAAACTAATCAAAACGATCCTACGACCTACTTTGATTGGGAATATATTCTAATTGATAACAAAAAAATTAAAAATGCTTGGTGTATGCCTGGAGGCAAAATTGCTGTTTATACAGGTATGCTTGAAGTAACAAAAAATAAAAATGGTTTAGCTGCTGTAATGGGTCATGAAATAGCTCATGCTGTGGCTAAACATTCAGTCGAAAGAGCAAGCCAACATACGGTTATTAATGTAGCTACACAACTTACTGACGTTCTCACAGGTGGAAAGCTTTCTCAAGTAAATAGAACCACTGGAATGAATACAGTTGGGCTTCTTACTAAAATTGGTATTTTTAATCCCTTTAATAGAAAACAAGAAAGTGAAGCAGATTATTTAGGGTTAATTTTTTCATCTCTTTCTGGCTACGACATAAGAGAAACACCTCTTTTATGGGAAAGAATGAAAGAAGCAAATAAAGGTAAAAGCGTTCCTGAATTTATGAGTACACATCCATCACCAGATAATAGAATTAAAAAAATTAACGATTGGATTTATGAAGTAATGATCGAATATCCACCAAACAAAATTACTTAATATAAATAATATGGTGAGCCGTGCTGGATTCGAACCAGCGACCCATTCCTTAAAAGGGAATTGCTCTACCAACTGAGCTAACGGCCCACTTTAAGAAATTGTTATAGTGATTTTTTTTTTATTATCAATGTGAATTATTATAACTTTCCAGCATATTTATTATAAAACTGATAGAAAGTACCTTTTTTTATATTATTTCGTATTTCAAACATTAACTCCTGGTAGAAGTTTATATTATTTAAAGTAAGCAACATGGATCCTAACATTTCATTTGTATTGAATAAATGATTTAGATAACTTTTGGAATATTTGTTTAAATCGAATTTTTTTACCGATGCGTCCAAAGGTGAATTGTCCTTCTTGTGCTTAGAATTTTTAATATGCACTCTACCCTTCCATGTAAAAGCAAGACCTGTTCTTCCAGATCTTGTTGGTAAAACACAATCAAACATGTCGATACCTCTTTTAACAGCTCCTAAAATGTCTGATGGTGTACCCACGCCCATTAAATATCTTGGTTTATTTTCTGGTAAATGGTCTTTCAAAAAGTCCAAAACTTTAAACATTTCTATTTGAGTATCTCCTACTGCTAACCCACCTACAGCATATCCATCAAAACCAATTTCTGTTAAATCGTTTAATGATTTTAATCTTAAATCATTAAAAAGACCCCCTTGGACTATTCCGAATAGAGCTTTATGAGGATTTTTTCCAAAAGCTTTTTTTGATCTTTTGGCCCAGTATGTAGAGAGATCTACTGATTTTGAAATAAGATTATAATTCAAAGATTTTTTTGGACATTCGTCTAAAACCATAACTATATCAGAGTTAAGTTTTTTTTGAATTTTAATACATTCTTCTGGGCTCAGTACAAATTTTGCTCCATCAATATGTGAATTAAATATAGCTCCTTTTTCTCTATCAATTTTATTTAATTTTGATAGAGACATAATTTGATATCCTCCTGAATCTGTAAGTATCGGAAGTTCACAATTCATAAACTTATGTAAGCCTCCTGACTTTTTAATTCTATCAGGACCTGGCCTTATCATTAAATGATAAGTATTGGATAATATGATTTGACTGCCGGTTTTTATAATATCATCTATAAATGTTCCTTTTACTGTCGCCTGAGTTCCCACAGGCATAAATGCTGGCGTATCTATATTTCCTCTATGAGTCTTAATAACCCCTAATCTTGCATATTTATTTTTTTTTAAAACATTAAAACTAAATTTTTTTAATGCCATTAAGCTTAGGTTACTCTGATTTAAAACTTATAATTTTATCAGGATCATCTACAGAGCCGTTATTGTTTGAATCGCCTCTTTTTATTTTATCTACAAATTCCATTCCCTCAATAACTTTTCCAAATACAGTATACTGTCTATCTAAAAAAGGAGCTGGTTCAAAACAAATAAAGAACTGGCTGTTTGCACTATTGGGATCTTGTGATCTAGCCATTGATAAAGTGCCTCTATCATGAGGAAGGTTATTAAACTCTTGTTTTAAATCAGGTAAATCAGATCCGCCCATTCCGGCACGTCTCAAATCAAAACTTTCAGCTGAGGAATTACCGAACTTAACATCTCCAGTTTGAGCCATAAAACCATCAATAACTCTATGAAAAACTACATTATTGTAAGCACCATCATTTGCTAATTTTTTTATTCTTTCTACGTGATTAGGTGCTACATCAGGGAATAATTGTATTTTAACATCGCCATCTTTTAATTTAAGTATCATTTTGTTTTCATCTCCTATTGTATTTGTTGTTGTTAAAAAAAATAAAATTAATAACTTAAATAAAACCTTATTCATACTTAATTTTTAAAGCTTTAATTGTATTTTTTGTTGTAAATTTTTTAATATCTCCACCTAATGAAATTATTTCTTTAACAAAATTAGAAGAAATGATTTGATTTTCTACGTTAGACATCAAAAAAATTGTTTCAATATTATTATTAAGTTTTCTATTCATCCCAGCTAACTGAAACTCATATTCAAAATCAGAGGCCGCTCTTAAGCCTCTTAAAATAATATTCGATTTTAATTTTTTACAAAGGCTTGTAGTCAATGATCTAAACGTAATAACTTTAATTCTTTTTTTACTTAGTTTCAGATCTGTGTATAAAGCTTTTTTAACTATATCGACTCTTTCATCAGAGGAAAATAGATAGTTTTTATTATTTATATCTGAGATGGCAACAACAACAGTATCAACAATTTTTAAGGATTTTCTTATAACATCAATATGACCAAATGTAATTGGATCAAACGTGCCTGGGTATATTGCAGTTTTTTTCATTATAATAAGTTATCATCAATTTTAGCTGCAGAAACAACTTTTTCATCTCCTGATAATTTTATAATTCTTACGCCTTGAGTATTTCTTCCTGCAATTCTAATCTCTTTAACTGCAACTCTAATTACTCTACCTTTATTTGTTGATATTAGAATTTCATCTCCTTCATTTACAGGAAATGAGGAGGCGACATTTCCATTTCTTTCTGAATTAACAATCCCTATTATTCCTTTTCCCCCTCGATTTGTTACTCTGAAATCATAATGGGATGTTCTCTTTCCAAAACCATTTTTTGTAATTGATAATATAAATTTTTCTTTGGCTTTAAATTCAGATTTATCATCTTTATTTAATTTTCCATTTTTCTTACTATCTTGATCAATTATAGAAAGTGAAACTATACTATCATCATTAGAGAGATTTATGCCTTTTATACCTTTTGAAGATCTGCCCTTAAAAACTCTTAGTTTTTTTGAGTCAAATCTAATACATTTTCCATTTTGGGTACTTAAAATTATATCCTGGTCATCCCTACATATTTTGACACCGATAATTTTATCATTTGTATCCAGCTTCATTGCTATCTTACCTGAAGTATTTATTGATGAAAAATCATCTAGCTGATTTTTTCTAATTTTTCCCTTAGAAGTTGCGAATACAATACATAAGTTTTTCCAATCAGACTCATTCTCAGGAAAGGGCATTATTGAACTAATAGATTGATGATTTTTTAAAGGCAAAATGTTGAATAATGACTTGCCTTTTGATGTTGCTGAACCCTCAGGAATCTTCCAAGCTTTAATTTTATAAACAAGTCCCTCTGTTGAAAAAAATAATACAGGCGTATGGGTATTTACTGATAATGTTTGAACTACAGAGTCTTCGTCTCTTGTTTTGATGCCAGACTTTCCTTTTCCGCCTCTTTTTTGTTGCTTAATACTACTTAGGGCTCCTCTTTTAATATAACCTTGCAAGGTAACAGTTAAAATAACTGCTTCTTTTTGAATGGTCTCTTCAATATCATAATTTAAAACTGCATCGATTATTTTAGTTCTTCTAGGTACCGAAAACTTTTCCTTAATATCCGATAACTCTTTGCTTATTACTTTTAAAAGCTCTTTTTTTGAATTAATAATTTTTTTATATTGTAAAATTAATTCTGATAATTTTTTAATTTCAGTTTCAATTTCATTGATACCAAGAGCGGTTAATTTTTGAAGTCTTAATTCTAAAATAGAGTTTACTTGATTTTCTGATAATGAATAAACATTTTTGGATTTTTTCTCATGAATTAAGTTTATTAATTTAAGTGACTTATTGATTTTCCATTTTATTTCTAATAATTTTTTTTTAGCGTCATCTGGATTCTTTGAATTTCTAATTATTTTTATTACTTTGTCTAAGTTTTCAACACTAACTGATAACCCGATTAATATATGGGCTCTATCCTCAGCTTTTTTTAAATCAAATTTGGTTTTTTTAATTACTACATCTTCGCGGAATTTTAAAAAATTCTCTAAAAAATCTTTAAGATTACAGTTTTTAGGTTTGTTATCGACTATTGCAAGTGTATTAAATCCAAAAGAACTTTCTATTGAAGTAAATTTAAATAATTGTCTTTTAACAGTTTCAGGTTCCGTGTTAGATCGGAGGTCAATTGCAACTCTCACTCCTTCACGGTTCGATTCATCTCTTATATCTCTTATGCCTTCAATCTTTTTGTCCCTTACTAGTTCAGCTATTCTTTCATTAAGAACAGATTTGTTAACTTGATATGGTATTGAAGATATGACTAGTCGTTCTCTTCCATTCTTCATTTGCTCAATTTTAATATCCCCTCTTATTTTAAAAGAACCTCTTCCAGTTTTATAACCCTCTTTAATTATATTTTTACCAATAATTATCCCTCCTGTTGGAAAATCAGGACCAGGGATGTGTTTCATTAACTCACTAAGTTTTATATCTTTATTATTTATAAGAGCTAAAGTTCCATCAATAACTTCACCCAAATTATGTGGTGGTATACTTGTTGCCATACCTACAGCTATTCCGCCTGCACCATTAACTAAAAGATTTGGAAATTGCGCTGGTAAAACAGAAGGTTCTTTTTCTGTTTCGTCATAATTACTTTTAAATTCAATTGTATTTTTTTCTATATCATCAATTAAAAACTGAGAAACTTTTGAAAGTCTAGTTTCAGTATATCTCATAGCTGCAGGAGGATCTCCATCAACTGATCCAAAATTCCCTTGTCCATCAATTAACGGTAAACTCATAGAAAAATCCTGAACCATTCTTACTAAAGCGTCATAAACTGACTGATCGCCATGTGGATGATATTTACCAATAACATCTCCCACTATTCTAGCTGATTTTCTAAATTGTTTTGACCAATCATATCCACCTTTATGCATAGCATATAAAATTCTTCTATGTACTGGTTTTAAACCATCTCTAACATCTGGAAGAGCCCTGCTAATAATTACGCTCATAGCGTATGATAAGTATGATGAACTCATTTCATCATGCATCGATATTAGTTTTATATTTTTATCTTTAGTGATTTCGTTTTTTTCCATAAAAACTAAAACGGGATATCATCATCTAAATCATTTGATGATTGAGGAATATCTTCAATATTTTTTGAACCAGTTTGACTTTTGTCATTTTGCATGGAAGGAGATCCACTGCCCCCACCAAGCATTGTAAGAGAGGAATTATAACCTTGAATTAATATTTCTGTAGAATACTTGTCTTGACCAGATTGCTCGTCTTTCCATTTTCTTGTAGATAGCTGGCCCTCTACATAAATTTGGGCTCCTTTTTTAAGATATTGTTGAACTACATTTACTAAACCTTCGTTGAATACAACTATACGGTGCCATTCGGTTTTTTCCTTTTTTTCACCTGTATTCTTATCTTTCCAAGATTGACTAGTTGCTAAACTTAAACGAGCTACACTTTTACCATTAACCATTTGCTTAACTTCTGGGTCTGCGCCTAAACGACCAATTAATAACACTTTATTTAAACTTCCAGCCATAATATTTTAATATTTTTATAAATTAATGATGTAAAATTATATCATAATTTTTATCTCATTATTGATTTTATTAATTTAAAGCAACTAAAAATATGCAAAAAAAGATAGTTATAAAGGGCGCAAAAGAACATAATTTGAAGAACGTATCTTTGGAACTTCCAAAAGATCAATTTGTTGTCATAACAGGGCTATCTGGATCAGGAAAATCTTCATTAGCTTTTGATACAATCTATGCAGAAGGTCAAAGAAGATATGTTGAGAGCTTATCGGCTTACGCAAGACAATTTTTGGATAAAATGAAAAAACCAAATGTAGATTTGATTGAAGGTTTGAGTCCAGCTATTTCGATTGAGCAAAAAAATACATCTAAGAATCCAAGATCAACAGTTGCTACTGTAACTGAAATTTATGATTACATGAGAGTTTTGTTTGCCAGAGTTGGAATCCCTTATTCGCCCTTTACTGGTAAACCAATTCAATCCCAAACAATATCACAAATAGTCGATAAAATAAAAAGTCTACCGAAAAAATCTACTATTTATTTATATTCACCAGTCGTTAGAGGAAGAAAAGGTGAATATAAAAAAGATATTCTAGGATACAAAAAAAGAGGATTTAGAAAAATAAAGATTGATAATGTGCTTTATGAAATAGATAAAGTTCCTGAATTAAATAAAAAAGTCAAACACGATATATCTATATTGGTTGATAGAATTATTTTAAACTCAGATTTGGGAAATAGACTTGCTGAAAGTATAGAGACATCTATTAATCTCTCTAATGGTCTATTGTTTGTTGAATATGAAAACGAAACTTTACCAAAAAAATTTAGAAAAATAGAAAAAATAATTTTCTCTACTAAATTTGCATGTCCAGAAAGCGGATTTACGATAGAGGAAATAGAACCTAGATTATTTTCTTTTAATAGTCCATACGGTGCATGTGAAGAATGTGAAGGTATTGGAATTAAATTAAATGTTGATCCCAATTTAGTGATACCAAATGAAAAAAAAACTATAGCAGAAGGTGCGATAGAGCCATGGTCTAAAACTACTACAATGTACTATGCACAAACTTTAGCTTCACTCTCTAAACATTATAACTTTTCTCTAGATGAAAAATGGAACAAGTTAAGTAAAAAAATAAAAGATATAATACTTTACGGTTCAGATGATGAAGAAATAAAATTTTCTTATGACGATGGATACGAAAAATATTCATATAAAAAACCATTTGAGGGCGTTATAAATAACCTTGAAAGAAGATATCTTGAAACTGATAGTGATTGGAAACGTGAAGAAATTGCTCAATATCAATCAGATACAGATTGTGAGAAATGTAATGGACAAAGACTTAAAGATGAAGCTTTATGCGTAAAAATAGATAGTTTAAACATAAGTGAAGTAACAAAAAAATCTATACTTGATGCTACATCTTGGTTTAAAAATCTGGAGAAAAAGTTATCTAAAATTCAATTAAAAATAGCTGAACATATTTTAAAAGAAATTAATGAAAGATTAAATTTCTTGCTTAATGTTGGTCTTGACTATTTAACTTTATCAAGAGAGTCTGGAACTTTATCTGGTGGAGAAGCCCAAAGAATTAGATTGGCTTCTCAAATAGGCTCGGGTCTTACAGGTGTTTTGTATGTTTTAGATGAACCATCTATAGGCCTTCATCAAAAAGATAATGTAAAGTTAATCGACGCTTTGAAAAGATTAAGAGATTTAGGTAACACCGTTATAGTAGTTGAACATGATACAGAAACGATGGTTAATGCTGACCATATTATTGATCTAGGACCCGAAGCAGGAAGTAAGGGTGGACAAATTATTGCTCAAGGAACTTATGATGATATCGTGAAAAATTCTGATAGCATAACTGGAAAATATTTATCAAATAAATTCTATATACAAATACCAAATAAAAGAAGACTTGCAAAAAACGGTAGATTTTTGGAAATAAACGGTGCAACTGGTAATAATCTAAAAAATATCAATTTAAAAATTCCACTTGGTAGTTTTACATGTGTCACAGGAGTTTCTGGTAGCGGAAAATCAACTTTAGTGCTTCAAACTTTATATAATGCTCTGAATTTGACTCTTAACAATAACAAATCAAGAAAAATTCCAAAACCTTTTAAAGGTTTTAAAGGAGTAGAATTAGTTGACAAGGTTATTAACATTGATCAATCACCAATTGGAAGAACTCCAAGATCAAATCCTGCTACTTATACAGGTGCATTTGGTCCCATAAGAGATTGGTTTACAGCACTGCCTGAGTCAAAAAGTCGTGGATATAAACCAGGAAGGTTTTCATTCAACGTTAAAGGTGGAAGATGTGAAGCTTGCGAAGGAGATGGTGTAATAACTTACGAAATGCATTTTTTACCAGATGTTTATATACAATGCGATGAATGTAAAGGAACAAGATATAATAGAGAAACTTTAGAAATTAAATTTAAAAATAAAAGTATTGCAGATGTTCTAAATATGACTGTTGATGAAGGCTGTGAATATTTTGAAAATATATCTAATATAAAATCAAAACTTCTTACTCTTAAAAAAGTTGGATTGGGATATATTAAAATTGGTCAGCAAGCTACAACATTATCTGGTGGAGAGGCTCAAAGAATAAAACTTGCAAAAGAGCTCTCAAAAAGATCGACGGGTAGAACAATGTATATTTTAGATGAGCCAACAACAGGTCTTCATCAACATGATATTAAAAAACTTTTAGAAATTTTACATACTTTTGTAGCATTGGGTAATTCTGTTGTTGTAATTGAACATAATTTAGATGTGATTAAAACTGCTGATTATATAATTGATATGGGTCCTGAAGGTGGCGTAAAGGGTGGTGAGATTGTCGCTGAAGGCAAACCTGAGGAAATTTGTGAAGTAAAAGATAGTTATACCGGTAGTTTTTTAAGGCCCTTGCTAAATAATAAATATAAAAAAACTGCTTAAAATTGTATGTGAATTGTGTATAAATAATTTATGGGAAATTTTTTATCATCATTGCCAAAAACTATTCATGCCTCATTAGGTCTAGCAGTATTGCTTTTTTTAGGGCTTTTTTTTGGAAATGATGGTTTTGAATTTGATAGATATTTTTGGAGTTGGTTCGTTAGATTTATCCATGTAGTTGTTGCAATAATGTGGATAGGATTACTCTGGTATTTTAATTTTGTACAAATACCAAACATGCCAAAAATTCCAGACGAGCAAAAACCTGCCATAGGAAAGGTAATAGCGCCAGCTGCATTATTTTATTTTAGATGGGCTGCTTTCTTAACAATAGTATCAGGTTTAGTTTTAGGACATTTAAATGGTTATCTTCATGAATCGATGACGTTAGGTATTGGTTCTGGTGGAGGAAGAAATACAGCTATAGGTATTGGTATGTGGCTAGGTCTTATAATGGCATTTAATGTTTGGTTTGTAATATGGCCAAATCAAAAAAGAGCTTTAGGAATAGTAGAATGCGATGCAGATAAGAAAGCTAAATCAGCAAGAACAGCAATGTTATTTTCTAGAACAAATACATTACTTTCGCTTCCAATGTTGTTAACAATGGTAGCAGCGCAAAATCTTTATTAATCTTTTTCTTCTTTTAAAATAGTTTTTTGAGATACTTGCAAAAAAACAAGTATTGGATTTGCTATATATATTGAGGAATAGGTACCAAAAAAAACTCCAAGTATCATGGCTAAAGAAAATCCTTTTAAAATTTCACCACCAAATAAAAATATAGAAAATAAAGCTAACAAAGTTGTTACAGATGTAATTATTGTTCTGGATAAAGTTTCATTAATGGAGATATTTGTAAGATCAAATATTTTTATATCTGAATATTTTTTGAGATTTTCTCTTACTCTATCAAAGATAACAACAGTATCGTTCATAGAATAGCCAACTATAGTTAAAACAGCCGCTACTATTGAAAGATTTATCTCTAAACCAAATAAAGAAAAAATGCCTAAGGTTATTAATACATCATGAAACAAAGCTAAAATTGCACCTAAACTAAATTGCCACTCAAAACGTATCCATATATAAATTAGCATAGCAGCTAAAGAAAGTGCTATTGCAATTATTCCTGATTTTAATAATTCAGAACTTACTTTTGGCCCTACGTTTTCCACTCTTCTGAACTCAAATCCATTTCCTAAAGATGAAGCAAGTTTATTTTTTAAATCACTGATAAAATCAGGATTATTAAAATCTTTCTTTTCAAATTTAATTAAATAATCTTGTTCAGAGCCAAAATTTTTAACTGAAACATCTCCTAAATTAAGTTGATTTAAAGAGTCTCTAATATTTGAAACTGAGATATTTTTATCTGTAGTTCGAAGTTCAATTAAGGTACCACCCTTAAAATCCACACCAAAATTTAATCCTTTAAAAATTAAAAGAACAATAGATAAAACAATTAACAACGACGAAATAATGTTAAATAATCTATAGAATTTATTAAAGGGTACACTCTTATTCATATTAATTTTTCTTTGTGTTTATTTTTGGTGACATATAATGATGTCAATAATCTTGCTATAAAATATACAGAAAATAATGTTGTAAAAATTCCAACACCAAGTGTAACTGAAAAACCTTTTATGGGACCCGATCCCATAAAAAATAAAATCATTGCTGCAATTAAAGTAGTTATATTTGCATCTATAACTGCTGTTTTTGATTTTTCATAACCACTATCGAACGCAATTAATTGATTTTTTTCTCCTTTTTTTTCCTCTTTTATCCTCTCAAAAATTAATACATTTGCATCCACAGCCATACCAACAGTTAAAATTATACCTGCAATACCTGGCAATGTTAAAGTTGCTTCGAATAAAGTTAAAATTCCTACTAGAAGGAATAAATTTAGAATTAAAGTGATATTTGCTATTAATCCAAATATTCTATATTTGAAAAACATAAATAGTATAACTAATAGAAATCCTATCGCTAAAGCCATTATCCCAGCGTTTATAGAGTCTTGACCAAGGTCAGGACCTACAGTTCTCTCTTCAATAATGTTAAGAGGAGCTGGTAAAGCTCCTGATCTTAAGAGTAAAGCTAAATCTGTAGCAGATTGAAAAGTGAAACCACCACTAATTTGTCCCGATCCACTAACAATAGCATCTTGAATAACAGGAGCGCTTATAATTTTACCATCTAAAACTATAGCTAGCCTTTTTCCAATACCTGTTGAGGTTGCTTTTCCAAATCTTTTTGCACCAACTCTATCAAGATTGAAGGTAACAACTGTTTCACTAGTTTCACTATCCATAGAAGGTTGTGCATCTAGTAAATTATCCCCACTTAAAATAATTCTTTTACTTACAATTGCTTCCTCAGATCCATCCTCAAATTCTAACTTTTCTGAACCAAAGGTTTCCTCTGAGCCTTTAATAACAAATCTAAATGTTAAATTTGCGGTTTTCCCTAATAGATTTTTTATTCTAGAGGGATCATCTAAACCTGGCAATTCAACAACAATTCTATCATTGCCTCTTTTAAGAATGTTAGGTTCATTTGTACCTATTTCATCAACTCTTCTTCTAATTGTTTCAAGAGCTTGACTTTGTGATGAGTCCTTTATTTCAACTAAACCATATTTAGAAAAATTTAATTTGAATAAATTTTGATCAACCGAAAAATCAAATTTATGTGCTCTATACTTTGGATAATACTCATTTATTATATTTTCCTCTTTCTTAAGAAGACTATCTTTTACTTCATTTACTTTATCAGGTGTTGTTTCAAATATTAAAGTTTCGTCATCTACTATTTTAAAGTTTCTTAAATTAATTTTTTTTTCCTTAAAAAACTTTTTCAATTCAGGTATAGTGTTTTGAAGTTTTTGAGTGATAACTGGTGTGTTATCAATTTCAAGCAATAAATATGATCCGCCTTGTAAATCAAGTCCTAAATTAATTTTTTTATTAAATACGTTGTCATCAAATTTTATAAAATTTGAAAGAAATATATAAACAAAGATTGTTGTAAAAGTTGCTATTAGAATAATTCTAATTTTAGAAAAATATAACACTTTAAATTAATGTTACTTTTTTGGTTCTGGAGTATTAAGCAAAGCACTAATACCAGTTGATCTTACCACCTCAACTTTGACTTCGTCAGATATAGATACTTCAGCTCTATCATTATCCATAACTCTTTCGATAGTGCCGATAATACCACCTGTCGTAATAACTTTGTCACCTCTTTTTAAACTTTCTACCATTAATTTGTGATCTTTAACTTTTTTTTGTTGTGGCCTTATTAGAAAAAAATAAAAAACTACGAATATAAGAATTAACGGTATAAATTGACCTATTCCTGAATTTGACATTTAACTCCTTATTTTTTGTTTTATTTATACTATCTAAATTATTAAAACAACTCTATTTCTTTGATATTTTCTCTAATTTATTCATATAAGGTTTTAAAACTTCTGGAATAATTATTGATCCGTCGGATTGTTGATAATTTTCTAATATTGCTATTAGTGTTCTTCCAACAGCTAATCCACTTCCATTTAATGTTCCTAAAAAAAGAGTTTCGTTATTTTTATTTTTATATCTAGATTTCATTCTTCTAGCTTGGAATGTGCCACACGATGAACAACTAGATATTTCTCTATATTTATTTTCAGACGGTAGCCAAACTTCAATATCAAAGGTTTTTTCTGCACTAAAACCCATGTCTCCAGAAGATAAAACTATTTTTCTATATGGAAGTTTAAGCAAATCAAGAATTTTTGTTGCACTATTAGTCATTCTTTCTAGTTCGGTTAAACAATTTTCAGGTTCAACGATACTAACAAGTTCAACTTTATAAAATTGATGTTGTCTAATCATACCTTTTGTATCTTTTCCATAACTGCCAGCCTCTTTTCTAAAACATGGGGTTGAAGCAACAAAACGTAAAGGCAATTCATTTAATTGAAAAATCTTATCTTTACCCATATTTGTTAAAATAACTTCTGCTGTAGGTATTAAAAATTTTCTTTCTTCTTTTTCATCAAAATTAATTTCAAATTGATCATTTTCAAACTTGGGCAATTGACCTGTTCCGTACATAGTACTTTCAGATACAATCAAAGGCGGAGATATTTCTTGATATCCATTTTGATTTATATGGATATCGAGCATAAAATTAGATATTGCTCTTTCAAGTAAAGCAAGTTTATCTTTTACAAAAACAAATCTTGATCCAGTTGTTTTGGCAGCTAATTCAAAATCAAGCATTTTAAGATTTTCACCTAGTTCGAAGTGAGATTTGGGTTTAAAATCAAATTTAGGTATTGTGCCGTTTTTTGATATTTCTAAATTTGAATTTTCATCTTTACCTACAGGAACATCATCATTTGGTATGTTTGGTAAACTTGATAAAATATTTTCTAATTTATTTTTAGTGATCTTTTGATCTTTCTCAAGGGTTTCTATTTTTTGTGAAATAGTTTTTGATTTTTCAAATAAATCTTTATTTTTGGTTTTAGAAATTTCTTTCTTCTCTTTTTCTAAAGTTTCTTTTTCCTGAATTAATTTCCTATTTTTTTGATCTAAATCTAATAAATTTTCTAGGTCCACATCTAAGAATCTTTTTTTAAGGGATTCTTTAAATTTTTTTGGATCATTTCTAATATCTTTTATATTATGCATTATCTTTAGCTTTCTTTTCAATTATATTTACAGAAAAAATTGACAATTCATACAAAATTAAAAGTGGTATTGCCAAACCTATTTGAGTAACAGGATCAGGTGGTGTAAGAATTGCTGCTGCAGCAAAAATTATTACAACAACATATTTACGTCTTTCTTTCAAAAATTGAGAATCTATCATCCCTATTCTTGCAAGAAGACTAAGGACTACAGGTAATTGAAAACTTAAACCAAATGCAAAAATTAATTTCATAATTAATGATAAATACTCATTTACTTTTGCCTCTAATTGAATTGGCAAGTTAGTATTTAAACCAGTTGATTCAAATGATAAAAAAAATTTGATAGCTAAAGGCATTATTAAATAATAGACAAGAATTCCACCTAAAAAAAATAATATTGGTGTAATAATAAGATAAGGAAGAATAGCTGATTTTTCATGTTTGTATAAACCTGGTGCTATAAACTTCCATATTTGCATTAATATAAATGGACATGTAACGAAGAATGCCGCAAAAAAAGCAACCTTTATATAAGTTAAGAAAGTTTCTTGAAGAGCTGTAAAAATTAATCTTCGTTCTACACCATCATTAGCAACAGCTTTTGAATATGGTTCTACTAAAAAACCATATAAATACTCTGCAAAAAAATAACAAACTATAAAAAAAGCAGATAAAAAAATAAAAGAATGAATTAATCTTTTTCTTAACTCTTCAATATGAGAAATAAATCCACCATCGCTATCATTTTTTGTCATCTTCACCTTTATTTATTTTTTTTTTCTCTTCTGTTTCATTTTCATTATCAACATTTATAGTTACTTCTTGTTGTATTTGATTAACATATCTTTTTGCTGAACCAATCCATGAGCCTATTTTTTTAAGCATAATTGGAAAATCTTTTGGACCAATAACAATGATTGCTATGCCAACAATAATTAATATCTCAAACCAGCCAATTTGAGGCATTGGAATTAATCTTTATTATTAGAGTCTTGATTGTTTTCTGAAGTATTCTTGGGCGCGTTATCCTCTATTTCATCACTGGACATACCTTTTTTAAAACTCTTTATACCTTTCGCAACATCTCCCATAAGGCTCGATATCTTCCCTCGTCCAAACAAAAGAACAACTAAAATTACAACTATTGCAATTTGCCAAAATCCTATACTCATAACTATTTATAACCTTTTTAAATTAATAATTCAAAGTTTCTTTTTCTATTTGTCCTCATTTTTTAAGGTGCTACTTAGCATTTCATCGATGTTTGAATAAATATTTTCTTTTTTTTCATCCTGTTTCTCTTTGTAAAATTTACCAGTTCCAAAAATTGAAGAATCAATGCTTGTGCTGTCGATCAATCCTGCAGAACCAAGCTCATCGACTGTTGGTAGATCGGATAATTTTTTTAAGCTAAAATGACTTAAAAAATTATCGGTTGTTACATATTGTATAGGTTTGCCAGGAACATCTTTTCTACCACTAGGCTTTACCCAATCTAATTCCATCAGAATTTCTAAAGTATTTGTTCCAAAAGCAACGCCACGAATTTCTTCAATTTCAGCTCTTGTCACAGGCTGATGATATACAATTATAGAAAGTGTTTCTATAGCAGCTTTAGATAGTTTTTTTTCAACATTTTTTTGTTGAGACATTAACGCCGATAAATTTTCAGCCGTTCTAAAAGACCATTTTTTAGATATACATACTAAATTGATACCTCTCTTTGAATAAAACTTTTGCAATCTCTCTAAACTTTTTGGTACATTAATTTTTTTTGAAACACGTGTCTCAATAGTTTCAATATCAAGAGGTTCAGCTGCTGCAAAAATAATTGCTTCAACCTCTCTATCACCTGAATTCAAATTTTCTGGAAAATTAACTACATTATTTTTTTTTATCTTAGTCATTTTTTTGTTTTATAAATATATCTGAAAATAGTTTGTCTTGCTTAATTACTAAATTGCCCTCTTTAACCAATTCTAAAGATCCTGCAAAAATTCCTGCTTTACCAGTTCTCTTTGAGGATTTTTCTAATTTAAAATTTTTTGGGATTAGATCTTCAATATTTTTCCAACTCATTAAGTTACCAATAAATTTTTTAATAACTTTTATTCCATCCTCTGTAGTAAAAACTGGTAACCTAGGTATATTAATTCTTTGAAAATCTTTTGTCATGATTATAGAGGCATAAGTTTTTAATAATTCGTACAAAGTTATAGAATAGGTGTTATTATATATAGACTTTATTCCACCCTTCATTCCTCTCATAAAAACATCTTTTCCCAGACGTTTCCTTTTAAGCATTTGATCAGAAAGCAGTCTAATTAATTCTAATTTTTTAAGTTGTAATTTTAATTTTTCAGCTACTTCTAGAGCCTTAAACTCTTCTTCATCAGATTCTGGCAGTAATAATTTTGATTTTAAATATGCCAACCATGTCGCCATTAATAAATATTCAGAAGCTATTTCTAAATTTATATTTTTTGCATTAGTTATAAATTCGTGAAATTGATCAGCAAGTTTTGTAATAGAAATATTTTCTAAATTAACTTTTTGCGATTTTGCAAGATCCAAAAGTACATCTAACGGACCAGAATATTGGGTAAGTTTAACTTTAAACTGATTAGTATCGTTACTTTCCATAATAATATTACATTATAACTTTATAAAATTGTGATGTTTTTGTAATTATAAATTTACTGATCTTTGGTGAATTTTTTGCAACAATATTCATTTCTTTCATGTTGCCATTGCAGTGTAATACTAAATTACAACCTGCACTAAATGCTCTTATCGTATTTTTTTCAATAGAATGTTTTAAACCACCCATCGAAATATCATCAGACATTAATATATTACGAAATTTTATTTTATTTCTAATAATATCAATTATTTTTTTTGAGTGAGTTGCTGGATTTGTTTTATCTATATCTTTATAGATAATATGAGCAGTCATTGCAAAAAAACATTTTTTGTTCTTAAAGGCATAAAAATCTTTTTTTAATAATTGATTAAATTTTTCCTTTACTATTGGTGTGTTTTTATGACTATCTGATTTAGCTAAACCATGACCAGGTATATGTTTGATGACTGATCCAATTTTATTAATTTTAAATTGATTTATACAAAAATCTCCAACTTTACTTACAACGGTTTTGTTAGAACTAAATGATCTATCTCCAATGATGTTATGTGAACTTGATCTTCTGATATCAAGCACTGGTACTGTGTTGATATTTATTCCCAAACTTTTTAAAATAAATGAAATTTGTCTTATATATATTCGATAATATAAATTAAATTTTCTTTTATCTTTCACATAAAGATCGCCGAAAAACTTACCTGTAAATATTCTTGTATCAAAAAGTTTCTTTAAACGATTAACTCTTCCACCCTCCTCGTCTATTAGTATTGGGTAATTACTATCATCAAAAATTTTTTTTATACTATCAACTAAAGTTTTGAGCTGTTTAAAAGATTTAATATTCCTGGAAAAAAGTATTACTCCCCAAGGTTTATATTTTTTCAAGAATTTTTTCTCATTTTGAGATAGAGATGTTGATCTTAAACCTGTTATAAAAGCTCTTCTATTATTGAGCATTATCTAGAAGTTTCCAAAAATGATATTTTTTTTTATTTTTTGAAGTTTTATTTTCTACATACTCTATAACTTCATCTGTATCATTTTTTAATAAAGGTAATTTTAACGAGTATTTTATAATTTTATCATTTACCGAATTAATAGATCGAAAGTAATTTTTTTCATTTTGATCTGAAAAGTAATATTTAATAGTAAAAAATATAAATAAAAAAATAACAAGCAAATATAAAAAATACTTTAATTCTTTGAGCATTACATTTTTTCTGGTGTATCTACGTTTAATATTTCCATTCCAGATTTAATTACAATTGAAATAGCTTTAAGAAAAACAATTTTTTCATCTGAAATCTTTTTATCATTATTTATAAATCTTTTAGTTTCGTCGTCCTTTCCCATGTTCCAATATGAATGAAATTCAGAGGATAATTCATACAAATAAACTGGTATTCTATGAGGCTCTAATTTATTTGATGCTACTTCTAAACATTTTGGCCATTCTGAAATTTTTTTGAGAATTTTAATTTCATCATTTGTATAATTAAATTCATAGTTTTTAACTTTAATATCGTCATTAATCTGTTTTTCTACATTTCTAAAAACAGATGCAATTCTAGTATAGCAATATTGGACATAATAAAGGGGATTATCTTTTGATTTTTCTTTAACCTTCGTAAAGTCAAAATCTAACTCTACATCGCTACTTCGGCTTAACATAATAAATCTTGAAGCGTCTTTACCAACCTCATTTAATAAATCTTCAACTGTTATATAATCACCTTTTCTCTTTGACATTTTGAAAGGCTTTCCATCTTTTATTAATTTTACTAGCTGACTAACTTTGCATACGAGTTTATTTTTTTTTCCTGAAATTGCTTCGACGCTTGAAGTAATTCTTTTAATATAACCCGCATGATCGGCTCCTAAAATATTCACTAATACATCAAATTTTCTATCCAACTTATTATTATGATAAGCAACATCACTTGCAAAATAAGTCCAAGAGCTATCCTCTTTCTGTAAAGCTCTATCTTTATCGTCGCCAAAATCAGTTGATCGAAATAGTAATTGTTTTCTTTCCTTCCAGTTTGTATTTTTTTCGGTTTCGGGAGCTTTTATTTTACCCTCATAAACAAAGTTATTGGCTTTTAGTTTTTTAATAGTTTTTTCAACTTCATTATTTTTAACTAATTCAGTCTCGCTAACAAATTTATCATGAACTATACCTAGATTTTTAAGATTTAATTTTATTAATTTTAAAGACTCAGCTACAGATAAAGTGGTTAATTTTAATGAAACTTGATCAAAATTATCAAACTTCAAATTTTTATTGTTATTAATAATATTTTTAGCAATATTAATAATATAATCACCTGGATATAAATCTTTGTTGCTTGTTGGAAATGGTTCATTATTAAGGATTTCCCTAATTCTAAAATAAACTGATTTGGAAAAATGAATAATTTGATTACCATAATCATTTACATAATATTCCTTACTAACTTTATGACCATTAAAAGAAAGCAAATTTGATAAAACGTCTCCAAGAATAGCGCCACGACAATGACCTACATGGAGAGGGCCAGTAGGATTTGCGGAAACAAATTCTATAAGATATTTTATTTTAGGTGATTTTTTATTAACACCAAAACCTTCTTTTTGAGAAATTATTTCTTTTATAAATTTGTTCCAAAAAGAATTTTTAAATTTTATATTAATAAAGCCAGGCTTAACTGTAGTGATTGTATCAATCTCTTCATCATTTTTTTTTATTAATTCTGCTAACTCATTAGCGATTTCGAGAGGTGGTTTTTTGTTAGCTTTTGATAAAATCATTGCAGCATTAGTTGAAATGTCACAATTAAACTGTTGAGGAGGAACATCAACGTTTATACCAGCTATTTTTTCAGGAAGTTGAATAGAGCTATTTAATTTTGGATTATTAAGCAAATTAATTATTTTTTCTAGATAATTTTCAAATATATTCATTTAATACTATTATATAAATTAATTGCATATCTATCAGTCATACCTGAAATAAAATCAGCAATAGCTCTGTATTTATCGTTTTTTTTAAATCTATCTCTGTTTATAAAATGATTTGGTTTTTTCGAAATGCTTTTAAAAAGTGTTTTAACAATTTTTTTTCCTTCATTATTTTTTTTTAAAACTTTTTTATTATTATACATTTTTGATTTTAAGAAAAATCTAATTTCCTGATCAATTAAATTAAATTCATCTGAAAATTTGACAATGCTGTCTGAGCAACTGTAAACCTTTTTAATATTATTAATTTTATAATATTTTATATTTTTCAAAGTATTATTTATTAAGTCTTTAACCATCAAATCAATTGAATCTCTTATAATTTGATATATCAAAATTTGCTCGTTTTTTCCTTTAATTTTTTTTTTATTAAGCTTTAGAATCTGATTAAAAAAATCTATTTCAGTTAAATCCTTTAGTTTAAATAAACCTGCGTGAATACCATCTTGTATATCATGATTATTGTAGGCTATATCATCAGACATTGCAGCAATCTGCGCTTCTAACGAGGGAAATTTTTTAAAATTTATTTTTCCCTTTAAATTTTTTGTTCCTATAATTTTATTTAGTTTTAAAATATCTTCAAATGGTCCATTATGCTTAAGCAGCCCGTCGATGGTCTCTAATGTAAGATTTAAACCTTTAAATTTAAGATACTTATGCTCAAGGAACATAATTATTCGTAATGTCTGTAAATTATGATCAAACCCCCCATGATCAATCATACATTCATTTAACGCATCTTCCCCTGCGTGACCAAAAGGTGTATGCCCTAAATCATGAGCTAAACTTAAAGTTTCTGCTAGATCATCATTTAAGTTTAAATATCTTGTTATTGATCTTGCTATTTGAGCTACTTCAAGGGAATGTGTAATCCTAGTTCTGTAATGGTCACCTCCAGTGTTAACAAAGACCTGAGTTTTATGCTTTAACCTTCTAAATGATGCACTATGTATAATTCTGTCTCTGTCACGTTGAAATGGACTTCTATATTGATTAACTGGCTCCTTAAAAAGCCTTCCTTTACTTTTAAATAGTCCTATTTTTGAGTAATTTTTCATCCTTTAAACTTGGTAAATAAATATTATATTAGTAATAACAGTGTTCTTATATGATTAAAGAAATTAAATTTACAGATAAAGCAATAAAACAAATCAACCATTTGCTTTCAACTAGAGATAAAGGGTCTTTTTTTAGAATCGCTATTAAAGGTGGTGGATGTTCGGGTTTTCAATATGATTTTTCTTTCGACCAAAAACAAAACGATGACGATCTAAAGCATGACAATATATTGATAGATAAAAATTCAGCAGACCTATTAAAAGGATCTGAGGTTGATTATTCAGAGGAATTAATCGGTAATTCATTTAAAATTAACAACCCACAAAGTAAATCTTCTTGTGGTTGTGGTGTATCATTCTCACTTTAATGTTAATAAGCTCCTGGAATGTTAATTCAGTAAGAGCTCGAATTGAAAATATCAAAGAATATTTAAAAAAATTTTCACCAGATATAATGATGATGCAGGAAATCAAAACACCTGACGAAACTTACCCTTACGAGGATATAAAAAAATTAAAATATGAAAATTATGTCTTTGGTCAAAAGAGTTACAACGGTGTAGCTATTGTCTCAAAAAAGAAATTAAATAATATTCAGAATGATATTTTTAAAGATAAAAATAAGCAATCAAGAGTAATTTCAGCTGAGGTAAAGCTTAAAAAAAAAGATATAACCTTAATAAATATTTATACACCCAATGGAAATCCGGTAGATACTGAAAAATATACTTATAAACTTTACTGGCTAGACAGCTTAATTAAAAAATTAAAATCCTTATCTAAAAAAAATGAAAATATAATTATAGGAGGAGACTTTAATATAATTCCTTCAGCTGAGGATGTTCATAATCCTAAAAGTTATGAAAATGATGCTTTGTTTAGATTAGAAATTAGAAAAAAATTAAGGGAATTAATTAACTTAGGTTTTCATGATGCTTATAGATTTATACATCCAGAAAAAGAAGGATATACATTTTGGGATTATACAAGTGGAGCTTGGCAAAAAAATAATGGTATGAGAATTGATCACTTTTTAGTATCTAGTTCGTTAATTGGTATTGTTAAGGATGTTAAAATAAATAAATTCCCACGTGGAAGGCAAAAACCATCCGATCATACTCCCATTGAAATTGAACTAGCTTAAAGATTTAATTTTATTTACTAGCTCTTGATTTATATTTCTTGGACCTTTATCTAATCTATTTTTATGTCGTCTTTCACCAGGAAGTCTAACTCCATCCATTGATTTCATTTTATTAAAAAATTCATCTGCATGTTTAGCCCAATCAGTACCTGAAGTTTTTTCAGGAGAAATTGCTAAAATAAACTCTCCCCCACTTGGTGGACCTCCATCATTTTTATCTTTTGCAGCTGTTTCAAAACTAAAATTATCACCAACTAAAGCTCCTGCCATTAATTCTACCATCATTGCTATTGCTGAACCTTTGTAGCCACCAAAAGGAAGCAGTACACCTCCATCAGCTATTGCGCCTGGGTCAGTTGTTTCTTTACCATCCTTAGTTAAACCAGTTCCAAGTGGAACTTTATGCCCTTCTCTTTTGGCAACTTGAACTTCACCCATTGCCATTGAAGCTGTAGCCATATCATAAACGACTGGAGTTTTTCCTGGTCTAGGCCAAGCAAATGAAATTGGATTAGTTCCAAACAATGGTTTGATCGCACCCGCTGGTGCAACAGCAGGTTTATAAGAAGTGCAAGCGAAAGCAACTAAGCCTTCTTCAGCTAATTTTTCTGTTTCAGGCCACATCGCAGCCATATGATGAGAGTTATTTATTGCAAGTACAGCAACACCATTTTCTTTTGCAGCTTTAGCTAATTCAGGCAACCCTTTATTTAAAACTACTGGGGCTAAACAATTATTCCCTTGGACTTTTATAACTGATGAAGAAATTTTTTTAATTTCAGGCTTTCCTTTACCATTAATTTTTCCACTTTTTAAACCACTTACATATGCAGGTAATCTGAACAAACCATGAGATAAAGATCCATCCCGTTCGGCATTTCTAATCAGGTCAGACAGAATAGAAGCTGTTTCATCATCACAACCATTAGCTAGTAAGGTCTTTCTGGCTAAATCAAATATTTCATCTAATGTAAGGGGAACTGTACTCATCCCATTATTAGATATTATTTATAACTAAAGATCAATTTTTATTCTAAATCATTAACGTCATTTTCACTTATTTCATCTATAGGTTTATGGATTTTCCAGTTTTGGGTAGATCCATCTATTGATCTAGCAGTTACTACTGTTTCTGTCGGAGGACAATCAGGTTCATGACAATTTAATTCAGCAATGCTTAAAATTGTACTTTCTGGTATTTCATATTTTTTTATAAAATAATTTTTTAAATTCTGAATTGATTCTAAATTTGGTTTTTTTTTATTAAACATTTTTTATTGATCCCAAATTGAAGTCCATAAAGTATTTCCATTCATGTCACCAATAAATATACTTGATTTATCATCAGTCATTGCGATTGCACTAACTTCAGAACCTGTGAAACTTCTAATTATTATAGTGTTATTTTCATTTTCAATTTGAGATAAAAAAACAGAACCATCACTCAAACCAGCAAAAATTGCTTTTTCATCAGGAAATGGTTCTATATATGTAACTTGTTTATTTCCTATATAAGGAAGACAAATAGGTTTACGTCCCATTGGTCCTTCACCGTCAAAGGGCCAACATATTGCATCTATCGCTCCTGATGTTGCCAAGTAACTTGTATCACTAATGAATGCAAAACTTTTAACTTTTGAGCCATATCCTGACATTGCAAAATCAAGCTTATCTTTTAAACGCCAGCAACGAAGTACATTTTCTTGCATAGACGTTACCAAGTATTTACCATCTGGGCTAAAACTCACTTTGTTGTGAGAACCTTTCCAATCTAATTTTGTTGATTTCCATTTATTACTGTAATCTTTTTTCCAAATTGTAACACCCCCGTATCTAGATACAGCCAACCGTCTTCCTTTAGCATCAAATGCTAAACCTCCAATCGTACTATCATGATTTAAAGATTTTGGTTCTTTTTTATTTTTATCCCAATAATAAACTACCTTACCTGAAGAACAGACTAGGTTTCCATTATATGCTGTAACATGATCTACCCATCGTGAACCAAAGTTTGTAATTTCATTTATTTCTCCATTAAGTGAAATTTTTAAAAAATAACCATCATCACCACCGGTTAAAATATTATCACCATCCTTTGACATGCAAAGTATAACACCCTTATGAGCCTTTAAAGTTTTGTGTTTTTCTCCAGAACTGAAAATTCTCACAGTACCATCACCAAAACCAGCAGCTATATTATTACCAATTGAAACCGCGCAGGTTACTGGAACTCCAATTTCTAACTGAATTCCTCTTTGTTCAAATTTAGTTTTATCAAGCTCTGGAAATTGATTTAAATCAGTTGTCATTCTGATTTACAGGCTTCAAATCCCTCTTTTAAATTCATTGTATCTAGGTTACGTCCAATAAACACTAGTCTAGAACTACGTTCTTTATTTTCGGGCCATTTTCCCATAGGAGAAGCATCCATCAACATATGAACGCCTTGAAATACATATCGATCATTTTCATCTTTAAAATCAAGTATTCCCTTAGTTCTCATAATATCTTGACCTTTTGTCTGTAAAAGTTTTCCAAACCAGTTTTGAAATTTTTCCATATCAAGGGGTGTATCAGATACGAATGATAAGCTTGTAACATCATCATCATGTTCATGGTCATGATCTGACTCAAGAAAATCTGGTTCTACCTCTAAAATACGTTTTAAACTAAAAGCATCAAGATTAAGAATTTCCTTAAGTGGTGCTCCACATTTTGTAGTTTTAATAATTTTTGCAAAAGGATTAATTTTACGAATTCTCTTTGTCACTAACTCTATATTCTCATCTTTCACAAGATCTATTTTATTTAGTAATATTACATCACCAAAAGCAATTTGTTCCTCAGCTTCGTGATGATCCTCAATTTGTGAGCTTAAATGAACTGCATCTGCAACTGTAACAATTGCATCTAGCTTTGTTTTATTTGCTACATCTTGATCTACAAAGAAGGTTTGAGCCACAGGAGCTGGATCTGCTAAACCAGTTGTTTCAACTATAATTGCATCAAGTTTATCAGCTCGCTTCATTAACCCACTAAGTATTCTAATTAGGTCACCTCTGACTGTGCAACATATACAGCCATTGTTCATTTCAAAAACTTCCTCGTCAGCATCCACTACAAGGTCATTATCAATACCTTGTTCACCAAATTCATTTACAATAACGGCGTACTTCTTGCCGTGCTGTTCTGTAAGA
Source organism: uncultured Pelagibacteraceae bacterium (assembly GCA_902618855.1). Lineage (GTDB taxonomy): Bacteria > Pseudomonadota > Alphaproteobacteria > Pelagibacterales > Pelagibacteraceae > Pelagibacter. The sequence goes on from CACNCD010000009.1 coordinate 26,168, forward strand.
ATTCTATTAAGAAGTGTAGTTTTTCCAGCACCTAAAAAACCTGTTAATACAGTGACAGGAACCTGTCTGTTGGATTCTTCCATTAATTAAATTAACATCCTTTAAAAGATTTTGACATATTGCCAATTAAATCAAAATATAAATCCTTACCTGGATCAAGTGTAGCTCCTAATGGATCGATTACACCTGTTGCAACATTAGTATCTTTTGCTACAGCTTTAATAATATCAGGATTGAATTGAGGCTCTGAAAATATACAGCTTACTTTATCATGCTCAATTACCTCTCTAATTTCAGCTAATTGTTCAGCACCAGGTAATACATCTGTATTTACTGTAAATGCTCCAAGAATATTTATGCCAAATCTTTTTTCAAAGTATTGATATGCATCATGAAAAACTATTGATTTGAAATCCTTATTTAATTCAGATTTAACTTTCTTAGTAAGTTTATCTAAATCTTTATGAGCTTTTTTTAAATTTGCTTTATATTTAGCTTCATTTTTTTGATCATTCTCAATCAAGTGTTCTGCCATTTCACTTAAAATCACTTTTGCATTCATTGGATCCAACCAAATATGTGGATCATATTCACCATGCGCGTGTCCCTCATGACCGTGATCATCATGACCATCTTCTTTATGCTCATCGTCATGTCCGTGGTCATCGTGACCATCTTCTTTATGACCATCGTCATGTCCGTGGTCGTCATGATCGTCTTCTTTTTTAGCATGATCATCGTGGTCATCTTCTTTATGACCATGATCGTCATGACCTTCAAAAATATTTCTTTCTCTAAATTTAAGTTTAGTTAAACCTTTGATTTCCATTAATTCAATTTTTTCAGCTTTTTTTGCAATTGATTTCAGTGGTTTTTCTAAAAAACTCTCTATGTCTTCACCAACCCAAAATATGATATCTGCATTTTGTATCATTTTGGCATGTGAAGGTTTTAATGCAAACCCGTGTGGTGAAGCATAACCATCTACAATTAAATCTGGTTTTCCAACGCCATCCATTAGATAACTAGCAAGTGAATGAATTGGTTTTATTGTTGCTACAACTTTAATTTCTGCATTAGCAGGTGTAAAAATTGTTAAGAATGATAAAAGTGATAGTAATAATGGAAGTTTTTTTATTGTTTTCATAGTTTAATTATTAGAGTTGTTATAATATAACACTATGTAATAATATAACATATATTAGTCAAGCGATAAAATGAGTAATAGTCAAAATATATTAGTAAAATTAAAAGATGCAGGATTTTGCATAAACGACAAATGGCTCGTTAAAGGAGTATCACTTCAAGTTGAAAAAGGTAAAATAGTTACTCTCATTGGTCCAAATGGATCAGGAAAAAGCACAACAGCCAAAATTGCTTTAGGTATTTACAAAAAAATCGAAGGTGAAGTTGAAAAATATACAAATAAAGTTGGATATGTTCCCCAAAAAATCTCAATTGATTGGACATTACCGCTCAGAGTAAATGATTTCATGGTATTAACAGAAAATCTTAATAAAGAAACAATTGATGAGGCTTTATCATTGACAGGTGTTATTCATCTTAAAGATAAAAATTTAGGAGATTTATCTGGTGGTGAATTTCAAAGAGTATTACTTGCTAGAGCTATTTCAAAAAAACCAGATCTATTAGTACTTGATGAACCAGTACAAGGAGTAGATTTTACTGGTGAAATTGCTTTGTACGAACTAATAAAAAAAATTTCAGATGAATTAAATTGCGGAATCTTATTGATTTCACACGACTTGCATACTGTGATGAGCGCAACAGACCATGTTGTTTGTTTAAATGGTCATGTTTGTTGCTCAGGTTCCCCATTAGATGTTGCAAAAAATAATGAGTATAAAGCTTTATTTGGTGAGCAAGCTTCTCAAATATTATCAAGATATGAGCATAAACATGATCATATTCATACAGATGAGGGTGAAATTAAAAAAAGCTAGATGTTTGATGATTTTTTTATAAGAGCTTTGATTGCTGGAATAGGAGTTGCTTTTGTAACAGGACCCCTTGGTTGTTTCGTAATTTGGAGAAGATTATCTTATTTTGGTGATACCCTTGCACACTCTGCTCTTCTTGGAGTTACATTGGCTTTTACGATGGAATTTAATATTGCATTATCTGTATTCATAATTTCTTCTTTAATAGCTTTAACTTTAATTCAACTTCAGAAAAGAACAAACTTACCAGGTGATGCTTTATTGGGTCTTTTGGCTCATTCATCATTAGCGGTAGGACTTGTTGTTGTAGGATTCTTAACAGTCATTAGATTTGATATTATGGGATTATTATTTGGTGACATATTGGCAGTTACTGTGGATGATTTATTAATTATATGGATTGGAGGAGCATTAATTCTCTTAATTCTAAAGTTGATTTGGAAACCTTTATTTGCATCAACTGTTAATTATGAATTAGCTGAAGCAGAAGGATTAAACCCGGATCGAGCAAAGGCTATATTTACAATTTTAATTGCAGCAATCATTGCAATATCAATCAAAATGGTCGGATTATTATTAATAACAGGAATGCTAATTATACCTGCTGCAATGGCTAGAAATATTTCATCAAGTCCTCAGAAAATGGTAATCTATTCAATTATTGGCGGTTTGTTGTCTGTTATTTTAGGATTATTTTCTTCATTAGAATTTAATACTTCCTCAGGTCCATCAATAATAACTGCTGCCTTAATATTATTTATACTTTCATTATTTAAAATTAAACAATCAATTAAATTGAAAAATTAATGAGGAATTGTTAAAATGAGCAAAATGCAAAATCTTTCTAAAAATCAACAAATTATTTTTGATTTAATTGATAAATCACCTGAACCACTAAAGGCATATACAATACTCTATAATGTTCAAAAAAAAGGTATTAAAGCTCCCCTACAAGTTTATCGAGCCTTGGATAAATTAGTTCAAATAGGAAAAATTCATAAAATTGAAAGTAGAAATGCTTTTATTGCGTGTCACAATTCAAGCTGTCAGGTAGCAAAAGCTACTGCTTTTTCAATCTGTGAGATTTGTGAAAAAGTAACAGAAATAAGTAGCGCAGGTCTTTCTAAATACTTAGCAAATTTCAAAGACAAAGATGGTATGAAATACAGTAAATACAATCTTGAGTTTTTTGGATTATGTAAAAAGTGTAGATAATCCTTTATTTTAATAAATTCTTAACATAACTGAAATAATAATAACGAAAGGAAATTTTATGTTTATAAAAAAATATCTAAAGTGGATTAGTACGTTCTTAGTTTTAGTAGGAATACTTCTTACAAATTTGAATATATATCCATTAAATATATATTTTCATGGATTAGGAGTTGTTGGATGGACTATTGCAGGATTTATGAGCAAAGATAAAGCAATCTTAACAAACTTTGGATTACAAATTCCATTGTTTGTAATTGGTATTTATAAAGTTATTTTTTAAATGAAGAATATATTGTTCGTATGCACAGGTAATTCAGCAAGAAGTATTATTGCTGAAAGTATAATAAATAACGAATATGACGATATGTATAAGGGTTTTAGTGCTGGAAGTAATCCAACAGGAAAAGTAAATGATGATGTGATGGATTATTTATTATCAAAACATTATGATCTTTCAAATTATAGATCTAAAAATTTTAATGAATTTATCAATAGTCAAATTAAAATGGATTATGTTATTACAGTTTGTAATAATGCCAATAGTGAAGTCTGCCCTATTTGGCCAAATAAAGATCAGATAATTCATTGGGACATAGAGGATCCTGTTAAATTACTTAATCAAACAAATGATTTAAATAAAAAAGATGAAATAATTGAAAAAGTTTTTAACCATATTAATAAAAATATAAAGGAACTACTTAATGAAAAATAAAAGTCGTTATTTTCTTGCTGAACTATTAGGCAGTTGTTTTTTAGTAATGATTATTGTTGGTTCAGGTTTAATGGCTGAAAACCTAACTAATGACGTTGCTGTGATGTTAATTGCAAACACAATAGCAACAGGAGCAGGTTTATTTGTGCTTATTACAGTATTTGCTGATGTATCAGGAGCTCACTTTAATCCATTTGTGAGTATCGCAATGACAATAACAGGTAAATTAAAAAAGAAACTATTACCCTACTATATCATTGCTCAATTGCTAGGTTGCTTAATTGGTGTTGGTTTAGCAAATTTCTTTTTTGAACATGAAATTTATGAATTATCTACTAAGTCAAGAGATGGAATTTACATATTTACATCTGAGGTAATAGCAACATTGGGGCTTATAATAATAATTTTCGGCTCCATGAAGTCAGGCAAAATTGCTGTTGCAGCTAGTGTTGGTCTTTATATTACTGCTGGTTATTGGTTTACTTCTTCAACTTCTTTTGCAAATCCAGCTGTTGCAATTGCCAGAACATTTACTGATTCTTTTACTGGTATTAGTTATTTAAATACTCCTTATTATATTTTAGCTGAACTTGTGGGAATGTTAATTGCTGTATTTATTGTTAAAAAGTTATTTTTAGAGAAAAATTGAAAAATATAAAACTTACCAATCAAATAAGTTTGATTAACAAAAAATTTAAGAAAAAAGAGTTTTATCATTATCTTAAAACTTCTAATCTTTCATTAGTAATACCTAAGATTAAAGACAAATATATAGTAGTATCTCAAAAAAGAGTTCCGATTAACAAAATTAATTATGAGTTTCCTTCTGGGATAGTAGAAAAAAAAGAAACAACTCTGCAATCAGCTTATAAGGAATTAAAAGAAGAAACAGGGTATAAATCAAGATCAAAATTGAGTAAAATTATAACTTTTTATACTGAGCCTGGGCGATTAACTACTAAAATTACTGGTTATTTTACGAAAGACTTAATAAAAATTTCAAAGCCAGAAAAAGGTATTAAAATTCATTTATTTAATCAAAGCGATATATTTAAATTAATATTAAATCAAAAATTCAATAATAGTTCTCATATAGCAATGTTTTTATATCTAATAACAAATCTTAAAAATCAATAAACTACAGGTTGTATCGAATTAACTTTCAGATTTATGAATTATGTGATTTAATTAATCATCTAAAAATTTGGAGGTAGAGATGGGAAAAAAATTAAAAAAAAATGAGAAGAAAAAAACAAAAATTTTAAAAGCAATTGATAGACTGAAAAACAAAATTACGGCTAAAGAAAAAAAATTGTCAAAAGTTAATATTAAAATTGCTGGTTTAGAAAAGAAGGTTGCAGAAAAAAAAGCAAAAAAACTTGCTAAGGAAAATGCAAAGCAGTCTCCTGCATCTGTAAATAATTAAAATTCAATAAATCCTCTTTCTCCCTTGTTATTTAAGCAAAGGGAGAAAGTAGTTAATTAACAAAATTTAAATTAAACGGAGGGGGAAATAATTAGTTCAAATATTTTAAATTTTGTAAATACATTTTAAAAAAACTAAGTTACAAAAATATTTACTTATTGTTAAAGTTTAATTAAATTCAGTTTATTTTTAATTATTTGAATAAATTACTCTTGGCTCTAAAAATAATTCTCTAGCAAGAGCTTTAAATCTTTTAGTAACTTGTTTTGAGATTATTTCTTGATGTTGTGATGGAATTTTCAAAAATACAGCATTACCTCTTTTATACAATTTAAACTCTTCAAGAAATATCGTAGATATCGAGGTCAATGATTGTGAAAATCTCAATGCAGCTCCCACTTGTTTGCTTGAAAAAATTTCATTATTATTTAAAAAAGTTAGGTACTCCATTTTTGGATTATATTTGATACTGCAGTAGCGCCAATAACATGACAAAGCTAATTGTATTCTTTCTTTGTGTGTCAGTCTAAGTAACGGAGTGTTTATCGTTTCTTGAAATACCAATTCGGCTTTTTGAAATGCTCCTAATCCCCAATCCATATGGCTTAATACACATGCTAGATATAATAATTTCTTATTAAAATGTTCATTGCCTTCAAAAACTGGCTGAATAAAATCATAATATTTTTTATAGTTC
>CACNCD010000010.1 GCA_902618855.1 uncultured Pelagibacteraceae bacterium
TAATCAGGATAAAGCAATTGCAGGATTTGAAAAAAGTGGACATTTTTTTTTCAATAAACCATTGGGGTATGGATTTGATGATGGAATTAATTCTGCAATTCAAATTTGCCATCTTTTGGATAGTCAAAATAAAAATATTAATGAATTAATTAATAAACTTCCGAAAACATTCCAAAGTCCTACAATGGGTCCGTTTTGTAAAGATGATGAAAAATACAAAGTTATTGAGGAAATAATTTTAAAAATTAATAAATTAAAAGATAGTAATAAAAAAATAGATGGTTTAAAAATACAAGATATACTTACAGTAAATGGTATAAGATTTACTCTTGAAGATGGATCCTGGGGTTTAGTAAGAGCCTCATCAAATAAACCATCATTAGTTATTGTTACTGAAAGTCCTACCTCTGATATAAGAAAAAAAGAAATTTTTAAATTTATAGATAGTTTGCTACAAGAAACTGGGAAAATTGGTGAATACGATCAAAAAATCTAATTAAATAACTAAATATCTATATAAAAAGATTGTTCCAACGACATACAAAAAAATTCCAAAAAATTTTTGGATTTTAGACTTATTTAACTTATGAACCGTATTAGCGCCAACTCTAGCCATAAACATGGTTATAGGTATAAAAATTAAAAATGCAGGTATGTTTATAAAGCCAATGCTTAGTGGTAGATTTACGTTTAAATATGATCCCGTGATTAAAAAACCAATTGCACCAAATGAAGCTATAATTAAACCTATAGCAGCTGCACTGCCAATTGCTTTGTTAATTGGATATCCAAAGTATCTCAATATAGGAACATTCATGACTGCACCACCAATTCCCATTGGAGCTGATATAAAGCCTGAAGCAAAACCAAAAACCACTCTAGGTAATAGATTAAAATTTGCCTTAATTTTACTTGCCTTATCTTTAAGATTAAGAAGATAAGCTCCTAAAAAGTAAACTATTACAGTAAAAAATAACAATAATGATTTTGTATCTAGAGTAGCAGCAAATATGGTTCCAGACAAAACTCCTAAAATTACAAATAGACCATAACTCTTAATAATACTTAAATTTACAGCATTGTGTTTTTTGTGTGTATAAACTGAAACCCCGGAGGTAGGTATAATTATAGAAAACGAGGTACCTACTGCTAAATGCATGAGGTAATTGGGGTCAACATTTAAACTTTCAAATATAAAAAATAAGAAAGGAACAGTGATTAAACCTCCGCCAATACCAAATAATCCTGCAAAAAAACCTACTGGAAAGGCAGTTAAAATCATTAATAAAATGAAAAGATAATATTCGTTAGATATAATTGAACTAATCAATTTGACCTGCTGATTGAGGTGCTAATTTAACTTTATCCATTATATGATCAATTTTTTTAACATCAGCATCTCTCACACACATGTTTTCACTCAGGTATCGCTTCCAATAACTTGAACCGGTTTGTCCATGAAAAAGTCCTAAAGTATGTCTCATTATTTGATTCAGTCTTGTGCCATTTTTAATTTCATTTTTAACATATGGTACTAATTCTTTAATTATTTCCTCTCTAGTTAAAATATTATTATTTTGGAAAATTTCTTTTTCAATATCAGATAACATATATGGAGAGTGATAAATGGATCTCCCTATCATAACGCCATCTACCTTATTTAAATGGTTTTTCACTTGATCAACAGAAGTAATTCCACCATTAATAATTATTTCAAGATCTTTAAAATCTTCCTTCAATTTATAAACCATTTCATATTTTAGAGGTGGAATATTTAAATTTTGTTTTGGAGTAAACTTTCCAAGCATTGCTTTTCTTGCATGAATTATAAATGTTTTAACACCTGTCGATTTTAAGAGATTAATAAAATTAAAAAGATTTTCATAATCTTCAACATTGTCATAACCAATTCTTGTTTTAACTGTGACAGGCAAATTAGTTTTAGCTTGCATTTCATTCAAACAATCTGCAACTAGGTTTGGCTCTTTTATTAAACAAGCACCAAATTTATTTTTTTGTACTTTTTTACTAGGACAACCTAAATTTAAATTTATCTCATCATAACCAAACTCTTCTCCAATTTTAGATGCATTTGATAATAATTTTGGTGAAGAGCCTCCTAATTGAAGAGCTACTGGTTTTTCATTTAAATTAAATGATAAAAGTTTTTTTTTATCTCCCCTATCAATTGCTTCAGATACAATCATTTCTGTATACAAAAGTACATTTTTACTTATTAGCCGTAAAAAATACCTTTCGTGACGATCAGTACAATCCATCATAGGTGCTACTGAAACTTTCCTATTCATATTTCTGTTTTATATTATTTTATTAAGAATTTGTAGTATCTGAATCTTCAGGGTTTGCTTCTGAAGTTTGATTTTCTGTCTCTGATAATTCATCTAAAGAAACATTTTCATCTTCTGTTGCTTCCTCAGCCACTTCAACATTAGTGTCTGTTGTACCTTTTAGCTCGTCAATATCCTCTTTTGAAACTTTAATTTTTTCGGGTATTTTTCTTGCTCTTTTTGATGGAAGTATTGGAGTGCCGCTTTTTGATATTTCTCCTTTATATAAGTTTTGGAAATCATCACCTACTTCTTCGTCTTCCTCTGTATTATCGTCAACTTGCTCAATATGCTTTCTTAATTTATAAACTGCACTATCAGTTAATTCTGAAACCTTCACATTCTCTGCTGCAATTTCCCTCAAAGAAATTACTGTGTTTTTATCATTATCTCTATCGACAGTTGGTTCAATACCTGAATTGAGTTGAGTTGCTCTCTCTTTAGCTACTAAAACTAGCTCATAAGGGCTTTTTACTTTATCCATACAGTCTTCAACGGTTACTCTTGCCATGCGAGGTATTTATACCCGAAGAACTATAAAATCAAGCAATTTCTATTGATATATTGGATTTAATTTTTCCTTAATCAGGATCAACAATATAATCGATGAGAAAATATAAGTACCAGATATGATAGAAATATTTTCAATAGATAAACCCTTATCAATCAAAAAACCAAATAGTGCAGTGCCAAATGCAGTTGCAAAAACCATTAAAGCAGTAGTTAAAGCCTTAATGGATCCTATATGTCTAACTCCATAAATTTCAGCCCAAGTAGAAGATCCCAAAACATTGGCTAAACCGTTTGAAATACCTATTAAACCTAAAAAGAAAAATGATGAAACTGGATTTTTAAAATAAAATAAGACACCAGCTGATAGTAAAAGTGGTAAATTCATATAAATTAATAACTTTCTACTTGTAAACTTATCAATTAAAAAACCAGCAACAAACAATGTAATAACTGAAGTAATAGAATAAACCATGAATGATTGAGCAATTATATAGGGTCCCCATCCTTTAGAAGATAAAATAAATGATTGATAAACAAAAACACCTGTAGCTATCCAAGGCATAGCTAACATGTTCATACAAATAATATAAAATCTGTAATCTTTTACAACTTCAAGCCTTGTCCAATTTTTTATATTTTTAAAGTTTTCATTTTTTTCTGAAGTTTCTTCTCTTGAATCAAAATTTAGATTTTTAATTAAGTAAAAAGAAATAATTGGTAAGAAAATAAGAACTAAAATAGAAATATAAATCCATATTATTTTCCAATTAATAATACTTAATAGATATATCATCAAAACTGGCAAAATAAACTCGGCAGTAGATAATCCAAACCATCCTGTGCTTAGCGCTTTACCCCTAGATCTAGTAAAATAACGTGAGATAGTCGTTGTTGCTGTATGAGACATCATTCCTTGACCAGAAAATCTCATTAGCAATATTGCTATAAAAAGAAATGTTATTGAGGAAATTTTTGAAAAAAAGAAACAAGAAAATGACAAAAGTAAAGCAACTAATAATGCAAACTTAAAAATATTTATATCATCTATTTTTTTTCCTAACCAGATAAGTATAAAACTACTTAATAAAGTAGCTGAAGCGTAAATTGAGCCAAATTGTCCATGTGTAATAGATAACTCATTTCTTATACTAGGATTAAAAATTCCTAAAAAAAAACTCTGTCCAAAGCTAGAAAAAAATGTAAATATAAAACCAAAAATAATTACTTTTATACTTAACTTATTAAACATTATTTATGTCTTGTAACGTTGCTTTTATAGGTCTTGGTGTCATGGGATATCCAATGGCAGGTTATATATCAAAAGGTGGTCATAGTGTAACTGTTTTTAATAGAACAAAATCTAAAGCTGAAAAATGGATAAGTGAATATAAAGGTAAAATTGCTGCAACACCTGCTGAGGCCGCAAAGGACGCAGATTATATTTTTACATGTGTTGGAAATGATAATGATTTGAGGGAAGTTACTTTTGGAGATAAAGGAGCATTTAAGACAATTAAAAAAGGAGCAATCTACATTGATAACACAACAGCATCTGCGACTATAGCAAGAGAAATTTATCAACATGCAAAAAAAAATGGGTTTGGCTCTTTAGATGCTCCTGTTTCTGGTGGTCAGGCTGGTGCTGAAAATGGTGCATTAACAGTTATGATTGGTGGTGATCAAGCTGACTTTGATAAAGCAAAAGATAAAATTGATTGTTACAGTAAAAAAATGAAATTACTTGGTAAGGCCGGTAGTGGACAGCTAGCTAAAATGGTTAATCAAATTTGTATTGGTGGATTAGTTCAAGCATTATCAGAGGCAATAAATTTTGGAATGAAAGCTGGATTAAATATGGAAGATGTAATTGAGGTAATTTCAAAAGGAGCAGCACAATCATGGCAAATGGAAAATAGATATAAAACTATGATTGATGATAAATTTGAATTTGGTTTTGCTGTAGATTGGATGAGAAAAGATTTAAAAATTGCAATGGAGGAAGCTAAAAATAACGGTTCATTATTACCAATAACAGAAGTTGTGGATAAGTATTATGAGGAAGTTCAAAATATGGGTGGAAATAGATGGGACACATCCAGCTTAATCAGAAGATTTAGAAAGTAACACCGTATGCAACCAGCATACTATGAAAACTTAGAAGAAATTCAAAATAAGTATTGGTCTATGTTAGAAGATGCTGTGATTAATAGAGCTTCGCCATTTAGAATTCCAGTTTTCATGTGCGCAAAACAAGATGAGATTGATGGAAGAATAGTAGTTTTAAGAAAGTCAGATAGAACAAATAACTTATTACAATTTCATACTGATCTTAGATCGCCGAAAGTAGATATTTTAAAGAAGAATAACAAAGCTTCTTTACTTTTCTATGATAAAGAAGAAAAGATTCAATTAAGAGTTAAGGTTGATTGTGAAATCAACAATCAAAATCTAATAACTGAGGAGTCTTGGAAAAAAACTCAACATATAAGTAGAAGGTGCTATTTAACTGATAGTCCTCCAGGAACTAAATCGGAAAAACCGACATCTGGCATGATATCTAAATTAGAAGATTTTGATTATACAATGGAGCAAAGTGAAGAAGGTTATAAAAATTTTACTGTAATTAAATGTAAAATTAAATCTATTGAATGGCTTTATTTAGCTGCTAAAGGACATAGAAGAGCGAAGTTTGATTTAGAAACCAATAAAAATGCTTGGTTAGTTCCTTAATTTTTTTCTATATTTGATAATTTCTTTTTTAATTTTGAGGATAAATTTTTAAACCATTCACTCTCTTTACCAGACTCGGGTAAAACAGCTCCATATTCTATCATTTGTGAGGGTGGTAAATCATTAATATAAACCCATACTTGAGTTTCATCCAATTTTGATTTTTTTACTAAAATATTTTTTAATTCTGATATTAATTTATCTTTTACATTTTTAGTTCTTCCAGCTCTAATTTGACCAAGTAAAAATATTGATGGTTCTTTTACTTTTTTACCTCCCATAAAATGATTATTTTTTTTTGTTTTATTAAATATTACTTGAGCGAAATACGTATTTGCACCCGTTACAACATTATGAACTTTGGTAATTCCTTCTGCTAAATTTTTTTGTTGTTTTGAGGTTAAATGAAAGTTTGAGCTTGTTACTGTATAAGTTGGCATAAAGATTAAAATATAGATTTTGAGTATTTTTTCCAATTGTCCTGATAATGTTTGGTATTTTCAAATACAGCTTTTTTTTCTTCTTCAGTAACTTCTCTTACAACTTTTCCGGGTGAACCAATAACTAATGAGTTATCTGGAATTTCTTTATTTTCAGTAATTAAAGCTTTTGCACCAATGATACAATTTCTTCCAATCTTAGCATTATTTAAAATTACAGCCCCTATTCCAATCAAACTGTTATCCCCTATCGTACATCCATGAAGCATTACCATGTGTCCAACTGTTACATTTTTTCCAATTTTAAGAGGATAACCAGGATCTGTATGTAAAACACTTCCATCTTGAACGTTTGATCCCTCGCCTATATGTATGTTTTCGATATCACCTCTTAAAGTTGCATTAAACCAAATGCTTGTATTTTTTTCTAACGTTACATCTCCAATTATCGTAGCATTTGGTGCGACCCAATTTTCGCCAGAATTTTTTGGTTTTTTATTTTCCAAATCGTAAAACATACTTTATATAATACTTAACATGGCATTAACCAAAACTCCAATATGTGATTTCGGTAAAAAGGCAGATAACTTCGAATTAAAATCTACAGATAACAAAGTCATTTCACTAAATGACATCAAAGGTGAAAATGGAACATTGATAATGTTCATATGTAATCATTGTCCCTACGTTAAAGCCGTAATACAAAATATTGTCGAAGACTGTAAAAAATTAGAAGATAACGGAATTAAATCAGTAGCAATCTGCTCAAACGATGTAAAAAATTATCCGGAAGACTCATTTGATAATATGATTAAATTTTCAAAAAATCATAATTTCAACTTCCCTTACTTATTTGATGAAACTCAAGAAGTTGCAAAAGGCTACGGTGCAGTTTGTACTCCAGATTTCTTTGGTTATAACAAAAATTTAGAATTGCAGTACAGGGGAAGAATAAGAGAATTAAAAGAACTTAAACCAATTGAAGATGGGGAAAGTGATTTATATTTAGCAATGAAAAAAATTGCTAGAACTGGAAATGGTCCTGAAAATCAAATTCCAAGCATGGGTTGTAATATTAAGTGGATAAATAAATAATGTATCTAATAGTAACAAGATCCTTTCCTCCAGACTCTGGAGGTATGCAAAGTTTAATGTGGGGCCTTACAAATACAATTTCAAAAAATTATATGGTCAAAGTTTTTGCGGATGAAAGTGATAAAAATAAAGATATTGATAAAACTGTTTCCTTCACAATTGAGAGAATTGGTGGCCCGAAGATTATTAGAAAGTACAGGAAAGCATATCTTGTAAACGATTTTTTAAAAAATAATAAAAATATAAATGGAATTATTGCTGATCATTGGAAAAGTTTAGAATTAATAAATACAAATAAAAAAAAAATTTGTTTGATTCATTCAAAAGAAATTAACCACAAAAAAGGAAGTTTATTAAACAAAAGAGTTTTAAAAGTTTTAAATAATGTTGATTATGTAGTTTCAAATTCACAATTTACTAAAAATCTTGCTATTAATTGTGGCGTAGATAACGAGAAAATAATAGTAATTAATCCAGGTGTAGAACCATTAAAAGAAATAGATCCAAAATCTTTAGAAGAGGCTGAAAATTTATTTCAAAATAAAAGCCCTAGATTGATAACTGTTTCAAGATTTGAAAAAAGGAAAAATCATGAAAAAATCATTATGTCATTAAGGAATTTGAAACAATTATATCCTAATATTTTTTATGTTTGCATTGGCTATGGTGAGGAAGAAGAAAATATTAAAAATCTTGTAAAAGAACTAAATTTAGAAAATAATGTTTTGTTTTTAAAAAATATTACTCAGGAATTAAAAAATGCATTATTAGCAAAATCTAATGTCTTTGTAATGCCGTCAATTATTAATAAAAAGTCTGTAGAAGGATTTGGAATAGCTTATATTGAAGCTGCCCAACATGGTTTACCTTCAATTGGTGGTAAAGATGGTGGAGAGGCTGACGCAATAAAGCACAATGAAACAGGCCTAATTTGTGATGGCAATAAACTAGAGGAGATTTATTCTAGCATAGATTTAATATTAAAAAATAATTCATATAAAAATTTTATAAATAAAACTAAAGAATTTGCCAAAAATTTTGAATGGGACAATATTATTAAACAATATTTTAAAATTTTGTGATAATGTGTTTTTATGATCGCTAAATTTAATGGAATAATTTATCTTATAATATTCTTAGTACACTTTGCTGCGTATGCTTTTTATGCGTTTAGATGCTTATTCTCTACTAAAAAGTTTGTAGACCAGTATGGAATGGGAGACGGTGCAGCAATTATGACAAGATTTTTTGGTTCCATTTTTGTTGGATCAGTTTTAATGGCTGTCTATGTGGGATTTGTTAGACCTGGTGGATTAGAAAATACTTGGGCTTTTTTTAATTTAATATTTTTACAAAATGCAGCTTCTTTCGTCTTTGCAATTTGGTCACACAAAAAAGGAAATTTAGGAACAAATGAAAAAACCTCCATAGAAGGTATTATCGCACCAGGTGTACTGACTTTGTTAAGCGCAATTCTATGTTATGGGTTGTCTGATAAAATTTATATCTAAATTTTATTAACTAAATATTCAAAAACTTTTTCTGAACCTAATTTCTCTAAGTTTTCAACTTGAATAGGTTTGAAATTTTCCCTTTCGATACTAACTTTGTATGCTGTTGTATGGGATCCAAATAATGTCAAACCTTTTACATTCAAATGTGCTGCCATGTGAGCAGGACCTGTGTCATTAGCTACGATAAAACTACTTTCCTTAATTAAAGATGAAAGTTCTGAAATATTTAAAGATTTCTGATCATTTAGCACACTTAAAGCATTAAATTTTTTTGCATCATCGATTTCCTCAGGTCCTGGTGCTACTAAAATCTTATATTCATCTTTAAATTTAGTTTTTATCAAATTTATCAATTCATTATAATAGGGCCATTTCTTTGTAGTTAAGTGAGGAGAGCAAAATGGAAATAACAATATGTATTTGTTTAAATCATATTTTTTTTTAATATGTTCAATTCTAGAACAGGACCAATTAAAATCTGGCTTTAATGTATTTTTAGTTTCCAGACCGGAAGTTTTTAACTGATGTTTAAATCGCTCAAGAACTGGTTTTTTGTCAAATTGTTCTTTATCAATCCCTTGTGGCAAGGTTGTTAAAGAACTCGACCATGTATCTAAATTTGATTTAGGAAATAGTATTGTTTTATAAAATTTTGTTCTAGAAGAATTTTGAAGATCATAAACTTTAAAAAAATTTAATTTTTTTAGCTTTTTCATTAATGGAAAAAGATATAATAAATTAAATCTTGATAATCTTTTATCCAGTATAACCTCATTTATAAAAGGATTTTTTTTAAATAAGTCAAAATACGGTTTTGTAGTAAGTAAATAAATTTGAGAATTTTTATGATTTTCAAATATATCTTGAATTGCACCACTTGCTTGAGCTATATCTCCTAATGAACCATGTTTTATAATTAAAATATTAGACATATTTTTAACAACTTAACATACTATAAGGTTTTATGAATAAAATTCTAGTTGAGATATCAGTAGGAGAGCTTTTAGACAAAATCTCTATTCTCAAAATTAAAAAAGAAAAAATTAAAGATACAGATAAACTAAAGTTTGTTGACGATGAATATAATATCCTTAAAGACCAATTAGACAAAAATATTAAAGTTGATAATAAATTAAATCAACTTTTCGATTCCCTTAAAGATGTAAATTCTAAATTATGGATTATAGAAGATGAAAAAAGATTGTATGAAAAAAATTCTGACTTTGGTGAAAAATTTATAAAAGTTTCTAGGGATATTCATTTTTTAAATGACGAAAGGTCGAAAATAAAATTAGAAATAAATAATTATACTGGATCAAAAATTAAAGAAATTAAACAATATACCAGTTATTAGTAATGGGTCTTCACTTTTCTCAAGAAGAATTTAAATCAAGAAAATCAAAAGTTCTAAAATCTATGGATGAAAAGAATTTAGATGCTCTCATAATGTTTAGACAAGAGTCCATGTATTGGTTAACTGGATATGATACTTTTGGTTATGTTTTTTTTCAGTCTTTAGTTTTAGACAAAAAAGGAAATATAATTTTGTTAACAAGAGCTCCTGATTTAAGGCAGGCTCAAAATACCTCTAATATTGAAGATATAAGAATTTGGATTGATAAAGACAAATCTAACCCTACAGATGATCTTAAAATTATTTTAGATGAATTAAATCTAAAAGGAAAAAAAATAGGAATAGAATATGAGGCTTACGGATTAACAGGACGTAATGCTCTCCGACTAAATAAATCCTTGGAAAATTATTGTACCATTCAAGATGAGTCGGAATTAATTACAAAATTAAGAGTAGTTAAATCTAAAGAAGAAATAGTTTATGTAAGAAAAGCTGCTGAGCTCGCTGATAGAGCCTTAGATGAAGTTTGGAAAAATGCAAAAGCAGGTGTAAGTGAATCTAAGATATTAGCTGAAATGAATAAAGTTATATTTGAGGGGGGTGGAGATTATCCTGCTAATGAATTTATTATTGGTTCAGGTAAAAATGCATTACTCTGTCGTTATCAAGCAGAAAAACAAATCTTAAATAAACAAGATCAATTAACTATTGAGTGGGCTGGAACATACAGACATTATCATTCTGCAATGTTTAGAACTATTCCAATAGGAAAAGCTGATCCCAAACATCAGAAGATGCATGAAGCTTGTTTAGAAGCATTAAAAAATTGTGAAAATAAATTAAAACCAGGAAATAAAATTGGTGAAGTTTTTGATGCTCATGCAAAAACTTTTGATGATTTTGGTTTTAATAAATCAAGAATGAATGCCTGTGGTTATTCTTTAGGTGCAACTTTTTCTCCAAATTGGATGGACTGGCCTATGCTGTATACTGAAAATCCTTATGTAATTGAGTCAGGAAATATATTTTTTATGCATATGATATTAATGGATTCAGAAAATCAATTAGCTATGAACTTGGGTGAAACATATTTAGTGACTAAAAATGGCAATGAAAGACTTGGTAATCATAAGCTAGACTTAGTTATACTTTAATTAAAACTATATTTTTTTTCTAAAAATTTAATCAAATTGTGAATAATGAAAGTCATAAATAGATAAATACCACCTGCAACTATAAATACCTCAATAGGTTTAAAGGTTGTAGAAATAATATACTTAGCAACACCAGTTAAGTCCATAATTGTAACAGTGCTTGCTAAAGAAGTTCCTTTCATCATTAAAATTATTTCATTTCCGTATGCTGGAAGAGATTGTCTAATAGCTATAGGAATTTGTATTTTATAAAAAATTATCTTGTTTGATATTCCTAAACTCTTGCCTGCTTCTACTATTCCAGGTTTAATTGTTTGAAACGCAGATCTTAATATTTCAGATGTGTAAGCACCCGTGTTTAAAGCAAAAGCAATTATTGCGCACCAGTATGGTTCTTTTAAAATGACCCATAAAAATGTTGATCTTAAGTATTCAATCTGACCCAGGCCAAAATAAATTATAAATATTTGAACTAATAAAGGTGTGCCCCTAAATACGTAAGAGTATCCATAAGCAAACTTATTTAGAAAAATATTCTTATTTAATCTCAGAATTGCAAAAAATAATCCAACAAATAATCCAATAATTAAAGAAGCCGATAAGAGTTTTAAAGTAATAACAGCAGCGTTTAATAATTTTGGAAAACTATTTGCCATTAATTCTAAATCCATCAATACCCCCTGCTATATTTGGCTTCTAATTTATTAATTATCTTCATGCTCAAAAATGTTAGCATTAAATATAAAACAGCTGCAAAAGAGTAAAAAAATAATGGATCTCTTGTAGATCCTGCAGCAATGTAAGATTGTCTCATAATTTCCACCAAACCAGTTACAGATATTAAAGAAGTATCTTTTAGTGTAATTTGCCAAACATTACTCAAGTTAGGAATAGCTAATCTTAAAGTTTGAGGAAGTATTATTTTATAAAATTGTGCAAATTTACTCAAACCCATTACTTTAGCAGCTTCAAATTGACCTTTATCAATAGATTGTATTGCTCCTCTAAAAACCTCAGTGGAATAAGCACCAGAAATAATTCCAATTGCAAATGAACCAGTAATGAATGCATTAATTTCTATATATTCATTATACCCAAAAATTGATGCAACAAACATTACAGCTCCACTTCCACCAAAGAAAAGTAAATATATAACTAATAGTTCAGGGACACCACGTACAACCGTTGTGTAAGAATTTCCAATAACATTAAATAATTTGTTTTTTGATAATTTGAGAGGAGTAAATATTAAAGCAAAAAGAAAACCTATAAGCATAGCTGTTATAGAAACAGCGATAGTCATTAGAGTGGCAATAAATAATTCATCGCCCCAACCAGTTTTTCCAAATGCTAGAAGTTCCATAAAGACTGGCGACTATATATTATAGTCGCCAAATCTAAAATTAATTACATAGAAGCGTCAAAACCGAACCACTTAGTAGCTATTCTACTAATGTCGCCATTCTTTCTCGCCTTATCAATTGCTTTGTTAAAAGCATTTAAAAGTTCAGTATCATCTTTTCTAATACCAACTCCTACACCATTACCAAAAGCACCGCCTGAAAAAGTAGGACCAACTAAAACTACTGGTTTACCAGATTTTTCTGCGTAATCACTAAAAGCTACTGCAGCAGCTAAAGCGGCATCACATCTTCCCGATGCTAAATCTAAGTTTACCTCGTCTTGAGTTTTATATGTTCTGACATTTACTTTTCCAACATCACCTGAATCTAAAAAGTTTTGATGAATTGTTGCTGTTTGAACACAAACAGTTTTTCCAGCCAATGCGGCTGTTAAAGTTTTTAATGCTTTTTTTGCAGCTGCATTAGGTTTAGTTAGATTAATACCCGCAGGTGTATCCATACCTTCTAAACTTGAACCTTTCATGACTGCTAATGAAGCAACCTCATCTGCGTATCCTTGAGAAAAACTAATTGCTTTTTGTCTTTCTGCAGTAATTGACATTCCTGCCATGATAGCATCAAACTTTCTCATTATAAGAGCTGGAATCATACCATCCCAATCTTGTTCAACTATTTCGCACTGTTCTCCAATATATCTACAAAGCGTCCAAGCTAATTCAACCTCAAATCCAATAAGTTTGCCTGAAGCATCTTTTGAATTCCAAGGAGGATAGGCACCTTCAGTTCCAATTTTTATTTTACCAGCATTAGCACTTCCTACTAACAATAAAGACACTAAAACTGTAAAAATTATTTTTTTAAAAGTATTCATTATTTCCCTCCGTAAAAGAATAATTATTTCACAATTTTGATGAATTAAAAAGAAAATTCTAGTGATTTATTGAAGACGAAAAATTCCAAGAACAGTCGAAACTAGGTATATAAACTCTATCAAGAGTAGCATTTCCAAAATTTTTATTAAATACTTTTAGCCATTTGTCTACTTGTTTAGGTTTCTTGTCTTGGCTACCTACCTGAGCAGTGATAACTCCATTAGGTTTTAATATTCTTACTAAAGAATCCATATTCTTAGCTGCTAAATCAATACAGAATTGATCATCATTTAAATCAACAAAAATTTTATCATATCTGTCATCTTCAATTTTTTTAATACTTTCAAATGCATCACCCCAAATACATTTAACTGAGTTTTTCTTTGTTGCTTTATTTCCAATTGAACCAAGATGCTTTTCACAAACTTCAACTACTTCTGGATCAAGCTCAAACCAATCTATGTATCCAAATTCTTTGGATATACATTCTCTAGCTACACCCCCATCTCCACCACCAATAATAGCTGCTGTTTCTTTATTTTTATTTAGTTTTAACCCAGCATTAACAAATGTACCGCTATAAAGATGCTCATCTTTAGTTGCAACTTGGATTTCATTATCAATGAATAAGGATTTTCCAAATTGTTCTAAATCTAAAATTTCAATATGTTGACCTACTTTTGAAGTAAAGTCCTCAAGTACATTTTTAACTACATATGATTTTTGTAATCCTGGAGAGCTATATATATCGTGATATAGAGCTATAGTATCTCTATTGAATTCTTTTTTTACAATTCTTTTGTGTTCAATTTCTTTTTTAATTATATCTATTGCAATCGAAGGAGAAACTTTTCCACAGGTAAAAAAATCGAAACTTATTATCCCATTTTCTGGAAAAGTATGAAAACTAATATGACTTTCTGCTAATAAAGCAACTAATGTAAAGCCTTGGGGTTTGAATTTATATTTGGATATTTCTAAAACTGTGACTTTTGCTTTTTTAGCAATTTTATAAACTAATTTTTCATAAAACGATGGATCGTATTCTTTTTTCGTCCCAATAATATCTAATGTTATATGCTCCCCAACTTTAGTCATAAAAAATTATTCACTTTTATAATATTTTACTTTATCTAAAATTTTTTCCATCTCAGAAGATGAAAGAATTTTAGGTTCTCCTAACTTTAAAGCAATTACATATTGATGGCAAATATTTTCTACTTCTTGTGCAAGTTCAAAGGCCTGTTTAAGATTTTGTCCAAATGCAACCTGACCATGATTTGACATTAGACAAGCCTTCCTATTTTCTAATGAATTAATAATATTTTTTGATAACTCAGATGTGCCGAAAGTTGCGTAATCTGCACACTTAATGTCGTTTCCTCCTGCTAATGCAACCATATAATGAAAAGCAGGAATAGGTTTTCCATGAGATGATACTGCTGTAGCGTGTGGTGAATGAGCGTGCACTATAGCTCTTGCTTCTGCTTTATTTGTATAAATATCTTGATGGAATCGCCATTCTGAGGAGGGTTTTTTTCCAGAATTAAACCACCTTAGAAAATCTTTCTTTTCTCCGAGTGATAAAAATACGATGTCCTCCGGCTTAAGATCTTCATATTTTTTTCCAGATGGAGTTATATAAAACCCATCTACATTATTTTCTTTTGCTTTTACTGATAAATTTCCAGATCTAAGGGGTGATAAATTTGTTGTATTAAGTTTTATTGAAAATTCAATTATATCCTCTCTTATCTTTAAATTTTCCATTACTTAATTTCTTTTTCACAGAATTTTTTTGCTTTTTCTAAATCAAAATTTTCTACTTTATTTTTTTGAGCCATAATACATGCAGATATAGATCTATTTCTATTATGGTCACTAAATGATAGAACCACAAACATTCCAATAATTATTAAAATTATTAATAAAATATTTTTTTTCATTTAATTACTTGTTCGACTTCTTTCATTTTTTAACTTTTTTGAAAATACATAACCAAATATTAAACCTACCAAAATTAACATATATTTGTAAAACTTAAGGATAACAAAAACAATTGGTAGCTCTTTTTCATCTGGGTTTTTATTAAAAAAATTAGTCGAAGCATCTTCATGCAAATCAATTGATCCAAAAATTAAATAAATGCCATATATAACTAAATAAATACAAGGGATAGTTGATATATATAATAAAATTTTGTTCTCCTTTATCAAACTTAAAAAATTTGCTGATATCGCTACCATAACTAAACAAACTAATGAAAAAATTAATGGATTCATTTAAATAATTTTGCTAATCCCTCTTTTGATGCATCACAAATACCTTTTTCTGTAATCAGTCCTGTAATATATTTTGCTGGAGTTATATCAAAAGCTAAGTTCATTGCTTTACTTTTTTTTGGGTAAATTAAGACTTTTTTAATAATATTGTTTTCATCCAAACCTTCAACATGAGACAACTCTTCGGAATTTCTTTCTTCAATTGGAATGTCTTTAAAATCTTTTATATTCCAATCAATTGTAGAACTTGGTAATGCTACATAAAAAGGAATTTTATTATCATAAGCCGCAAGCGCTTTTAAATAAGTTCCAACTTTATTACAAACATCACCATTTGATAGAGTTCTATCAGTGCCAACAATACACATATCAACTTGGCCTCTTTGCATTAAAATTCCACCAGTATTATCTGCAATAATTGTGTTTTTAACTCCCTCTTCATTTAATTCAAATGAAGTTAAATTGGCACCTTGATTTCTTGGTCTTGTTTCATCTGCCCAAACATGAACTGGAATTCCATTTTTGTGGGCATGATAAATTGGGGAGGTTGCAGTTCCCCAGTTTATAGTCGCTAACCATCCTGCGTTACAATGAGTCAAGATATTAACTGTATCTTTTTTTTTATTATATATATCCTCAATCACTTTTAAACCATTTAAGCCAATACTTTCACAAAATTTTATATCCTCGTCACAAATTTCATGCGCCTCATTTATTGCAATATCTAAAATTTTATTACTATTAACACCCTGTAGTTTTTTTAACATTCTATTGACTGCCCATTTAAGATTTATTGCTGTAGGTCTTGATTTAATTAAATCTTCTGCAGATTTTTTCAAAAAAGATTGATCATTACTTTCTAAAATGGATAATACTAATCCATAAGCTGCTGTAGCTCCTATTAATGGAGCGCCCCTGACTTCCATTACTTTAATTGCATTTATTGCATCTTTAACTGTTTTTAGATCTTTGATTATAAATTGATGTGGAAGTTTAGTTTGGTCAATAATTTTTACAATATTATTTTCAAACCAGATTGTACGATATTCTTTTCCATCAATTTTCATTTTAAAACTCGCCCTGCAACTGTCTTGAGTTTATCTTTTGTTTTTTGTGTCCTTTTTTCTGGAGCTGTTATAATTGCAACATCTAAACAATTATTTGTTGGATCTTTAGGATCAATGTGATCCTCAAAATTATCAATTAAATTTTTAATCATATTTTTTGCTTTTGCAGCATTTCCTAAAAGAACTTTTATTACTTGTTGTACATCAACGTTTTCATGATCTGGATGCCAGCAATCATAATCTGTTACCATTGAAACAGAAGCGTATCTAATTTCTGCTTCTCTTGCTAATTTAGCTTCAGGCATATTTGTCATTCCAATCACATCAGCTTTCCAAGATCTATACAAATTGGATTCTGCTAATGTTGAAAATTGAGGACCCTCCATAACTACATATGTCCCTCCTCTTTGATACTCTATTTTTTCTTTTTTGATCGCCTCTTCACATGCATTCATTAATCCATTCGATGTAGGGTGAGCCATTGATACATGAGCTACTATTTCGTCGTCAAAAAATGTTTTATTTCTTGCAAATGTCCTATCAATGAACTGATCAATTATAACAAATTTTCCTGGTGGTAAATCTTCTTTTAATGAACCAACAGCTGAGACTGAAACAATATCAGTAACCCCTAGCTGTTTAAGAGCATCAATATTAGCTCTGAAGTTAATATTTGATGGATTTATAAAATGACCTCTCCCATGTCTTGGTAAAAAAAAAACTTCCTTATCCTTAAAATTGGTTTTTAAAATTTTGTCTGAAGGCTTACCCCAGGGTGTATTTATATCGAGTAACTCCCTATCTTTAAATTCTTCAACATCGTAGAGACCACTTCCACCGATTACAGCTAATTTATTGTTTGCCATATACAAAAAATAATTTATTTATTTATATAACTCAAATTAATATGGATTTAAAAGAATATATTAGGTCAATACCAGACTACCCTAAAAAAGGGATTTTATTTAGAGATATTACAACTTTAATCAAAAACGAAAAAGCTTTTACTGAAACTATCAATCAAATAGTTGAAAGATCAAAAAATTTTAAATTTAATAAAATAGCCGCAATCGAGTCTAGAGGATTCGTATTTGCCTCAGCAGTTTCCTATTTGCTTAAAAAACCATTTATTCTTTTAAGAAAAAAAAATAAACTTCCTGCAGAAAGATATTCAGTGGATTTTGAGCTCGAATATGGGACTGCAACAATTGAAATGCATAAGGACTCGATTCAAAAAGAAGATTCAGTTTTAATAATTGATGATTTAATAGCCACTGGAGGTACAGCCGATGCTGCTGCCAAAATCATTGAAATGTCAGAAGGTAAAGTTGCTGGCTTTATTTTTGTTATAAATCTTTTTGACTTAGGTGGAAGTGATAATTTGATTAAGAAAAACTATAAGATAGAAAATTTAATTGAATTTCCAGGACATTGAAAATCATTCAAATGATTTAATTCTATACCAAGATTTTTTTCCCATCATTGCATTCAATAAACCAAAAAATCTAGCAGAATACATAGTTTGTTTTTTTCTGTTATAGATTAAACTAAAAACTACCATTTTAAAAAAAGCTCTAATAAGTTTTCCATACATTAAAGAAAAGGCCTTTAAATAACCGCTATGTTTTTTATGATAATAAAAAGTAGACCACATCCAGTGCCAACTCCTTATCGCTTCTGCTTCTATTTCATATCTTGGGTCCGTTGAGATTGAGCCTTTGTAACCCAGATGTGTTATAAACAATTTTGAACAAGTAAATATTTTACCTCCATCAGAACTTATTCTTTTACAAAAATCTGCCTCCTCAAAATAAAGGAAAAAATTTTCATCAAAATTTGTATTGATATTATTTGTATCTAATAACATTGAACATCCAACTACATAGCCAACTTCCTTAAGAAAGAAATTATTAAATTTATCTTTATTTATAGTTCCATCTAAATTTCCATGAGGTAGAAAATTCGTTTCATCGTTATAAGAAGGGCCAATAACACTGAACTCTATATCTCCTTTTAAATAAAATTCTAATTGATCAAAAAAATCCTTATTATATTCAACATCTGGATTGGATATTAATACGTAACGTGTTTTAACATTTTGAAGTCCAAGATTATTAGCTGAGCCATATCCTAAGTTTTTACCAGATAAAATTACCTCTACATTTTCATATTTTTTTTCAATTTTATTTTTATGAGAAATATCATTTGAATTTTCAACATTTATAATTTTAATTTCTTTTTTTATAGAATTAATACAATTAAACAAAATTTCGTCATTTGTTTTATAGGTTACAATAATTACAGTTAATTCGTTTAGATTGCTCATTAGTAATTTTTTTAATATATAAAGTAAGTAAATATATATATAATTTAAAATAATGTTGAAAAAAAGAATTATTGTTACTGGAGGTCAAGGCTTTATAGGAAGTAATCTTGTTGAATTGTTACTTAAAAAGAATTTTTTTGTTATCAATTTAGATAAAATAACTTACTCATCTAATTTCTATAACACAAAGGAATTTAAAAAAAATAAAAATTATAAATTCATTAGATGCGATATTAATAATAAAGTAAAAATTAAAAAAATTTTAAATCAATTTAAACCTTTGTGTCTTTTTAACTTAGCCGCAGAAACTCACGTGGATAGGTCAATCGATGGACCTGAAAATTTTATTAAAAGTAATATTTTGGGTGTCTTTAACTTGCTTGAAACTTTCAAAGACTATTCAGTTAAGAACCCAAGATCAAAATTAATTCATATTTCTACAGATGAAGTTTATGGAGACATTTTAAAAGGAAGAACTAATGAAAGTTACGCTTATAAACCAAGTTCACCATATGCAGCAAGTAAAGCATCTTCTGATCATTTAGTTTATTCATATGTTAGAACGTATAAACTGCCGGCTATAGTAACCAATTGTTCAAATAATTATGGACCAAAACAACATCCGGAAAAACTTATTCCAAAATTAATTTATAATATTTTAAAAAATAGAAATTTACCTATTTATGGAAAAGGATTAAATTCTAGGGAGTGGATTTATGTTGCAGATCATTGTGAGGCTCTTATCAAAATTTTCCAAAAAGGAAAAATTGGGAATTTTTATAACATCGGTTCAAACATTAACAAAACAAATATAGAAGTCACAAAATCTTTACTAAAAATTGCAAGAAAAAATATAAAGATTGGCAAAAATGTTAAAATAAAATTTATAAAAGACAGACCAGGTCATGACGTTAGATATGCTCTAAATAGTAGAAAAATTATTAAAGAAATTAAATGGAAACCGAAAATAAATATAAACAAGGGTATGAATCTAACTTTCAATTGGTATTTGAATAATATGAAATATTTTACATCCGTTAGAAATAAAGATGCAACAAAAAGAATAGGTTTAAGAAAATAATTATTATTATGTTGCGCTATTTTCGATAATTGCATATCTACTTTTCCTTTATAACATTGTAATAAAATTAAATTTTTAACTAAGTTCTAAACTATGAAAAATATAACAAGTCTAAAACCCAGGCTAAAAGCTAGAATGAGAATAAACAAGCAAATTCTTAAAAAAGAAATAAAAAATTTCTTTGATTGGGTTAGAGGTGCTGAATTAGTTAGTTTAAAAGAATGTAATACAAATGAAGATCCAGTTAGACCAGAACTAGATAATAAATTTAGAACAAGTTATGGAAGAAAAATTTACGGTGTGAAGTATAAAGAACAAATCCATGCTGTTATGTGTTTTGCTTTTACGAACGAGATTCCAAAAACAGTTGAAGATTTAGATAAGTTAAGCAAAGATGCTTTTTTACAAAGTGCCTTGAGAGATCAAAAAGTTGGAAAAATAGCTATTGCGTATACTGTGTGGTCTAAAAAAAAAGGTGGTGGGAAACTAATTGTAAAAGAAGTTTTTAAAATGATTAAAAAATCTAATCATCTAAATAGATTAGTAACACTTTCACCATTAACTGAAATGGCAACCAAATTTCATCTAAGGAACGGTGCAAAACTACTTCATAAAAATAAAACAACACAAAATTTCGAATATAAAAAATAGCGTAAAATTTAATTAATTAAACTTTGGTAGCGGGAAGTGGGATCGAACCACTGACCTCGGGCTTATGAGTCTATCGCCATGAACCCTACTCACCTACTCTAGAACAATTACTCATGTAAATGCTCTCTTTCCTTTCTGTACATATTGAATCAAATTAAAGAATCTTAGTCAAGAACCAATGTCATTGACGCGTATATGGAGCAAGAGACAATTTAACTATATTGTAGATTGTAACTGAATTGTATTAAGTAATTTTAAAATTATTTATCAAGCGATTTAAATCCTAATAAAAGCGCAGCAACTAACATTAATGAGCCTCCAACTTTATTAATCATCAAGCTTGAATTGCTCTTTATCATCATAGTGATTTTCGAAGCTGCAAAACCATAAAAAAAAAGAAATATTCCATCAATGAAAATATATGTAATTGATAAAATTAAGCATTGAGTCCAGATATCACCATTTACAGATATAAATTGTGGAAAGAGAGCAGCAAAAAATAAGATTGCTTTAGGGTTTGATGCGGATGTTAAAAAACCTTGTAAAAACAATTTTCTATAAATTTTTTTATTATTTGTTTTTTTATATTTGTTAGCATTTTCCTTTTTTTCAAAAATTAATTTTAAAGCGTTCCAAACTAAATAGGTAACACCTATCCATTTTATGTAGATTAAGATGTTATTATCAAATGATGCTATCAATAACCCAATTCCAGCTGTGGCTATTATCATTTGTAAAAGATTTGCTGACAAATCCCCTACTATTGTTGCAACTGAATTTTTAAGGCCATAAGTTGCGCTGTTGGATAACATTAATAATTGACTTGGCCCAGGTGTGCTCATAAGAGCTAAAACCGCAAAAATAAATAATACCCAGTTATCTAAAGTCATAATTTATTAGTTAAAGAAAATTTTATTAATTGATTAATAACAATATCAAATTCATAAATAAAGCAATTACTCGAGAACCAATGTCATTGGAGCACTATTGGAGCAAAATGATATCAATCGTCTAGAATGGTAGCGGGAAGTGGGATCGAACCACTGACCTCGGGCTTATGAGTCCCGCGCTCTAACCAACTGAGCTACCCCGCCATTAAATTAAGTGTTTTATAATACTTTTTATTTTTATCACAATCAATTTTTTTCATTTAACCATTTATCAAGTATCATAATATTGGTTTCTGTTTCTTGTCTTGAAATCCCAGGATAATCTGCTTCATTTTTTTTATTCAATATTGAATTACTTATTGCATTAATTTCAAAAGAAAAAATATTCGAAAACTCAAATTTATCCTCAAAAATCTCTTTATTGCCAACTTGTATTTTCATTGGTGAGCAATGCCAACTATCATGAATATTTATGGAACCTTTACTTCCAATTATTTTAGTACTCTTTCCTAAATCTTTTTTAAATGAACATCCTATTGATGAAATAAATCCATTAGAAAAATGAAGATTGGTATATGAATCTATATCTACATTTGTTGATGAGATTTCAACTTTTGAATTTTTTAACTCTACATTCAGATTATCGGGTCCTTTTAGTTGAGCAATTAAAATACTTAGAGAAGAAGGATAACATCCCAAGTCTAATATGCATCCACCTGCTAAAGATTTGTCAAATAATCTGCTTTTTTTATTAATTTTTAATCTCTTAAATCCAAAAATATTTCTTTTTTCTACTATATTAAATCCAAAATTAGACTCCATGGAAATTAATTCTCCAATTTCATTTTCTTTAATAAGTGAAATAATTTTTTTTGTTTGAGGGTGATAACGATACATAAAACCTTCGGTAAAAAAAATGTCTTTTTTGTTTAAGATTTCGTTTATTTTTTTCATATCCTCTAACGAAGAGGTTGCGGGCTTTTCAGTCAGAACTTTCTTATTTTTTTCTAAACATTTATTAATCCAATGAAAATGTAGATTATGAGGTAAGGCAACGTAAATAATATCAATATCATCGCAATTTATTAGATCCTCATAATTTGAGAAACAGTATTTTTCTTCAATATTAAATTTATTTTTAAACTCATTTAATTTTTTTGGTGTTTGGCTAGAAATACCTAAAAGTTTAGCGTTTTTTAAACTACTAAAACCTGAAGCAAATTCATTTGCAATTCTTCCTAGACCAATTATACCCCATTTGACCATCTAAAAATCTAACCAGTTTTTATATTTATCTTTATTTTCTCTTAAATAATTTGGCAAAAGTTCAAATCCAACATTTTTTAATTCATGCTCATACTTCCACTTATCCAAGTTTTGTTTATCTGCAAAGTGGTTATAAAAAACTTTTTTCTCTTTTATTTTTTTTTTAATATCTTCTAATGTTATGCCGCTAATATCAAATTCATCATGATGTCCAAAATTCTTCATCTTTTCGAATATTTCTTCAGGAGATTTAATATTTGTAAAATGCCAACCGCCATCATCTATGATATCAACATTTGTATTTTTTAATTCAGAAAAGTAAGCGTCAATTCTCCAAAACGGGTATTGCTTATTTTTAATATTTTTAAGCCATGAAAAAGATTTAAGATTTTTTTTCTTACATGCCCGTGAACCAAACCAAGGCATTAACTCATATAAAAGATTAAACCTATAGTAGAAAAATAATTGTTTAAATATAATTAAATTTTTTTTTGATTTTTTAAAAGACTCAGAATTAAGATTTGGAATTTCATCATTATCACTGAGTATAATCAAATCATTATCATCTGCCTCGCTTATTGCATTTTCCATGAAGTTGTAAGAAAGCTCTATTCTTTTTAAACTGTTAAACCTTTTTAAATAAAATGTTTTTTCTTCTGTAATCTTGTCAAGATTAGGTGGTTCAAAATCAATTACTTTATAAATAATTTTGTCTTTAAACTTGGGGTAATTATTTATATCAAAATTTAATTTTTTTTTATTTCCACTATGTGAAAAAGTTGACTCAATAACTACAAATCTATGTACATGTTCATTTAAAATATTAAATCTTAAATCTAACATCATATCTTCAGAGTAGAAGGTCGTGCAGTCGTATATATTCATTTTAAATATAATTACTAAATGCTTATTTAACTATTTTTATATTAGCAACATAAAAAGCAAGAACAAAATATTGCAACAAAGCGTATAATGCAATTGGTGTCACATATGCAATATTACTAAATATTTGTGCACTAACTATAAAACCCATGGCACCATTTTGTAATAAACATTCAACTGTAATTGATCTTTGCGAGTCTATTCCATCCACTATAAACTTAGTAAAGACTAATGATACTATTAATACAAAGAACAAAATTATTGGTGCAACAATACCCACGTACTCAAAGTATCCACCAAGATTCATTCTTTCTTGATAAACTGCGATAGATATTATTAATAAAAAAAGTATCATAGAAATTTTATCAAATAATAAAACAATCCTTTGCTTAAATAGATTAAAATAACGATTTGTTAAAATTCCAAGAATCGTTGGGATAGAAATTATAATAAAAATTTGTAAACTTATTTTTTTTATATCAAAATTTTCTATTGGTTTATGCATTACAAGCTCAAAAAGAACTTTCATTCCTAAAGGAATTGTAATTATACATAACAAACTACAAATTGTAGTAATTGCAATTGATAGTGATACGTTTCCATCTACAAGTCTTGTTGCATAATTTGACATAGTAGCTGAAGGTAATAATAAAAGTAAAAGTATTCCAATTTTTAGTTCATCGGGCATTGGATAAAAACTTACTATTAATAAACCTATTATAGGAAGAAAAATTAACTGACAAATTAAACCAGCGATTAAATTTTTTGGGCTTTTTAATAATTCATAAAAATTAACAAAAGTTAATTTTAAACCTAAAGAATACATTATAAAAAATATAGCTGTAGGTCCTACTAGTTTTACAAACTCCATTAATTTTGCCCTTATTTAGAATTATTCTAATGTTATACTGTATGGTAAATTAATATAAATTATTTTAATTTTATGAAAAGAACTTTTTTTTCTATAATAATCCTGTTTTTTTTATCACAAAATTTATTTGCTAATACTGTTAAGGTTATAGATGGGGATACGATTAAGATAGGAAACGAAAAGATTAGGTTTGGAGGAATTGATGCGCCTGAACTTAAACAAATCTGTTTTAAAAATGAAGAAAAAATTTCATGTGGTATTCTGGCAAAAAATATTCTTAAAAAAAAAATTGGTAAAGAAACACCTAAATGTATAAGTGAAGGAAAAGATGTTTACAAAAGAACTATAGCCGAATGTTTTATTAATGAAGAAAGTCTCTCAAAATTTTTGGTAAGTAACGGTTATGCTTTTGCATATAGAAAATATTCAAGAAAATTTATTAAAGATGAAAGATTTGCAAAAAAAAATAAGCTTGGCTTGTGGTCGATGAAGTTTATGTTTCCTTGGGAATTTAGAAAATTATAGAGAAGCTATTATTCCAGTAACAACTATTACTCCGCTGATGAAACCAAAAAGTACAACGTTTTCTTTTTTTTGCTTTCTCTCTTCTTCCCTGACTTTTGACATCAAATTATTAATATCCACTCTGCCAGGGATTTTTCTTGGAATTGAAGTTCCTACAACAACTTTATTTGGGGTCTCAACATTGTGTTGTACTTCAGCTAGATTTTCTCCACTCATGTCTAAATTAACCATGGATTTTAAATCCCTACAAGAAAAAGTTTAACCAAAATGGGTTTGGCCCAAAATGGATTGTGTCCAGAATGGGTTTGTTATATACATGTTGAAATTTATGAGAGTGGACATACCAAGTATATCAAAACAGTTAAGTGAGGATCAAGTCTTCCAATCAATAAATAAAAATTTTGCTCAGCTTAATAATCATTGGTTCAATTTTCAATTGGAATGGCTTAGGGGAGCCTATTCATCATTTAAAGATCAAGACAAATATTTGATCATCATCTATTTAGTTAATAAAACAATGAATTTCTTTTCACGAAGTTTCATTGTACTAGATTATGATAGTTATTATCTTAAAAGTAAAATTGAAATCTCAAATTTTAATATAATTAATATTTCAAAGGATCTTTTAATTACTAAAGAAACAGCACGAAGAAAAGTGTTAGAGCTTGAAAAATTAGGTGTTTTAAAAAGGGATAAAAAAAAAATAATTTTAGATAGAAATAAATTAGGCTTTCAAAAACCTGGGCAATCAATTGAAAGGATTTCTATATTTTTATCTAAATTCACTGAAACTCTTTATGAAGATGGTTTTATTGGCAAAAAATATTCAAAAGAAGTGTTTCAAAATTATATACGTAAAAATTTTACTCATTGTTGGAAATTATTTTATGAAATGCAAATACCTTTAATTTTAGGATGGAAAAAAGCTTTTGGTGATTTTGAAACCTGGCATATATGGGCAATTATAGTGACACAAAACAGTTTTAAAAGATCAAATAATTTTGATTCAAAAACAGACCGTGAGAAATATATAATAGATTTATTTTCAAAAAGTGGAATTGGTATAAATGCAATGTCAGTTTCTGAATTATCAGGAATACCAAGAGCAACAGTTGTTAGAAAAATAAATAATCTTTTGAAAAAGAAATTAATAATAGTTGATAATAAAAAACTTTATCATCCAGGTAAAATTGAAATTAAAAAGTATTCAGATATTAATAAAAATGCAATGCACCTACTATCAGTATTTACTTGTAAAATAATAAATCTAATTCAAATAAACTAAGATAATTTAATATTTTTGTCTTTTAGGGGTTTTAATTCTAAGGTCGCCGGATACTTTTGTTTTTCAACTTCAATAAATAGTTGTTTGTTTTCGATTTCTTTTATTGAACTGCCTGAATTAATGTAGCCAAAAGATATATTTTTTTTATAATTAAATGAATAATTCCCTGAAGTCGTTCTTCCAATTATTTTATCCTCCATATAAATAGGTTCATCATGTAATAACAAGGGTTCTCCAGGTTTAGAGTCTTTTAAAGAAAGCATTATAAATTGCTTTGTCGGTTTTTGATCCTTAATTTTTAGTAAAGCATCTTTTCCTATGAAGTCTATATTTTTCTTAAAGTTTACCGCAAAGCTCAATCCTGCTTGGTACTGATTCTCTTCTGGTGAAATGTCATGACCCCAATGCAAAAAACCACTTTCCATTCTCATAATATCCAAAGCATGCATACCACAATTAGAAATTTTATATTTAATTCCTTTTTCAATTATTAAATTATAAATTTTCTTTGCATCTCCAATTTCTATATACAATTCATAACCCAACTCGCCGACGTAAGATAGTCTTTGTGCCCATATTTTTGTATTTTCAATAGAAATATATTTTGAATTGGCAAATTTAAAGCTTTCATTGGTAAAATCATCTTTAGATAAATCTTGCATTAACGACCTACTGTTTGGGCCAAATATTCCTAGAACACAATAATCATCTGTAACATCATTTAGTTGTAAATTATTTGGTAAATATTTTTTTATATGAAATTTATCTCTCTCCCTTGTTGCGGCTGAACTTATAATTCTAAAGTAGTTTCTGTCTAAACAAACTATTGTCAAATCAGCTTCTATCCCTCCATCTGGATTAAGCATTTGTGTATATGTGCATTTTCCAATTTCATTTTTTACATTTGCTGTACAAAGTTTTTGTAATTGCTCGTGAGCATTTTCTCCTTTTAATTCAAATTTTGAAAAAGGAGTTAAATCATATAGTCCAATATTTTTTGTTGTATTTATGGTTTCAAACTCTGCAGATGGATACCAATTTTGATAATTGTAACTATACTCATATTCAGGTTTATCATTATTAAGAGCAAACCACATTGCTCTTTCATATCCTCCCGATACACCAAAACACGCACCTGATTTTTTTAACTCTTCATGATAAGGATTGGTCATTATATTTCTTGATGTTTTATGTTGTTTAAAGGGCCAATGCATTCCATAAAGATCACCTAAAGTTTCTGTTATTCTTTTTTTTATAAATCCTAAATCCGAATGAAATTTTTGAAACCTTTTAATATCGTAACTAAAAATATCTTCATTAATATGGCCAGTCATTAACCATTCTGCAGTAACTTTTCCAACACCTCCACCACTACCAATTCCAATGCTATTTAAACCACAGCATACAAAAAAGTTTTTAATTTCTGGTACTTCTCCTAAGAGGGTATTTGTATCTGGAGTAAAAGATTCAGGTCCTGCAAAAAATTTTCTTATGCCAGCAGTTTCTAAAACTGGAAATCTTTTAATTGCTGATTTTAAATATGGTTCAAAATGCTCAAAATTTTCAGGAAACTCTCCAAAAGAAAAATCCTCAGGAACTAAATTTGTCTTATTAAAAGCAGGTATTGATTTACCTTCAAAAATTCCAACTAAAATTTTTCCAGCATCTTCTTTAATGTAGGTACTATTATCAAAATCTCTTATAACTGGTAAAGTTTTTGAAAGATTTTCTATAGGTTCAGTAATAATATAAAAATGTTCTGCTGGATAAAGCGGAATACTTACTCCTGCCTTTTCTCCAATTTGTCTAGACCACATCCCGGAAGCCAAAACTATATATTCGCAGTCAATTTGTTGTCCATTAACTTTTACTCCAGATATCTTTCCATCCTTTGTTAAAATTTCTTCCATAGGTGATTTTTCAAAAATTTTAACTCCTTCTTTTCTTGCTGCTTTAGCAAGCATATGAGTAACCCCTGATGGATCAGCTGCACCATCTCCCGGCATTAAAATACCTCCGATTATTTCATCAGTATTAATAATTGGATATTTTTTTTTAATTTGTTCTTTATCTAAAATTCTTACATCAACGTCATAAAGTTGTGCAGTAGTTGCTTGTCTTTGAAGTTCTTGCCATCTTCCTTTGTTTTGTGCAATAGAAAGTGCACCATTTAACCTTAATCCTGCAGAGTGATCAACTTTCTTTTCAAGCTCCTTATATAAATCTAATGTATATTTTCTTATTTTGGTTATTGCTGCGGTCGGTCCTAGTTGACTAACAAGGCCCGCTGCATGCCAAGTTGTGCCAGATGTCAGCTGGTCTCTCTCTAAAAGAATGGTATCCTTCCAACCAAATTTCGCTAAATGATAAGCAACAGAACAACCTATTATACCACCTCCTACAACTACTACTTTACAGCTCTTAGGAAATTTTTCGTTCATTAGCTTCAATGAGTTAGAAATGAAATTTAAAGCATTTGTAAACCAATGCCAGTTTTTGGGTAAGTATATAAATTATAATTGGCTGTTAATTCTTGTCCGGCCTTTATATCTTTTGCAGCAACCATAAAAAAATATTTTGCATCAGGTTTTTCTTGTAAGTTAAAAAATACATTTTCTCCATCATTGTCGTTTCCTGGAAATTTTTTTGTATTAGAGTCAACATCCAATATATCTCCAAATTTAAGTTTTGGTAAAGAGTCTGTTACCATTCTTACGACTGTTGGAACGTCAGAATGATTGTAAAATCCTCCTAAGGGTGTTCTAATATATTTATTTTCAAATTGTTCATCCCTTATATGTGTTACTCCTATAAATGTATTTTTTTTTATATCTACAGATGTAAATAAACCCAATCCTTCGATAGGAGAATTTTTAATTGTTAATCCATCTGGCAAAGGTCTATACATTATAATATCGCTTCCTTTGGAGATAAAAATTTATGACCAAAAGTATCGGCAACTGCTTTGTAAGTGACGCTTCCCTTATGAACATTAAGTCCTGCAAGAAAATTTGGATCGTTAGTTAAAGCTTTTTTGTAACCGTCTTTTGCTAGTTTAGATAAAAATGGCAATGTTGCTTTATTCAGAGCTAAAGTCGAAGTTCTAGGCACGCCTCCTGGCATATTAGCAACACAATAATGAACTATATCATCAACTATGTAAGTTGGATCCGCGTGTGTAGTTGGTTTACTAGTTTCAACACATCCTCCCTGATCAATTGCCACATCAACTATCACAGAACCTCTTTTCATTCCCTTTAACATTTTTTTAGTTACTAATTTTGGAGCCTCGGCTCCTGGAATTAAAACACCCCCAACTAACAAGTCACATTCAGAAATTAGTTTTTCTAAATCAACTTTATCACTATGTTGAGGTATAACTTTATCACCAAACATCTGAGTTAATTGTTTTAATCTTGCCTCAGATTTATCAACTATATGAACTTTTGCCTGTAAACCTGTGGCTATAATTGCCGCATTCTCACCTACTACACCACCACCAAGAATAACTACATTACCTGGTTTTACACCTGGTGCACCGCCCAACAATAAACCTCTTCCCTTTTGATTTTTTTCTAAACAATGTGCTCCTGCTTGAACTGACATTCTTCCAGCAACGGCACTCATAGGAGCTAACAAAGGAAGTCTTCCATTGTTATCCGTAACAGTTTCATAAGCTATACAAACACTTTTTGAATTTATTAAACCTTGAGTAAGCTCTTTAGCAGCGGCAAGATGAAGATAAGTAAAAACAATTTGATTTTCTTTAATCATCTTTACTTCTTTTGATAAAGGTTCTTTTACTTTTACAATTATTTCAGCATCATTAAAAATATCTTCTGCTTTATCAATAATTTTTGCTCCAGCATTTAAATATTGTTCATTGTCAAATCCTGCTTCAAAGCCTCCATTATTTTCAACTAATACCTGATTACCATTTGAAGTTAGTATTTTAACACTTTCAGGTGTTAGACCAATTCTATGTTCTTGTGGTTTGATTTCTTTAGGAACGCCAATTTTCATAATTGAAAATTAATTTTTTTTGCTTTTTGCGTAATTATTTATACCTTTTCTTAATTTCTCAATAATTTCATCAATATGTTTTTTCTCTGAGATAAACATTGGTGCTATTATTAAACAGTCTCCAGTTGCTTTAAAATTTACTCCAGCTTCATAACAGTGTTTAAAACATGTAAACCCTGCAACACCAGGCTTTTTATCCATTTTCATATCTATTCCGCCCATCATTCCATAGCCTCTTATATTGTCTATTACATCAATGTCTTTTAATGAAAAAAGAGCCTCTTGAAAATAAGGACCCATTTCTTTTGATCTATTAAAAATATCTTCTTTTTCAAAAATATCTTGAACTGCTAATGCAGCTGAGACAGAAACTGGAATACCTGAATAAGTATAACCATGAAACAATTCTATAGTTCCTTTTGGCGAACCTTCCATAATTGCATCATAAATTTCTTCTTTACATGCAACAACTCCCATAGGAACAATTCCATTAGTTGTAGCTTTAGCCATTGTCATCAAATCAGGTGTAACTCCGAATTCTTGAGCGCCAAAAGCTGAACCCATTCTACCCCATCCTGTTATCACTTCATCAAAAATTAAAAGTATTCCGTGTTTATCACAAATTTCTCTTAGTCTTTGTAAATAACCTTTTGGTGGAACAAGTGTTCCTGTTGAACCAGCGACTGGCTCTACAATACATGCAGCAATATTCTCTGAACCAAAATTAGTACAAATTCTTTCCAGATCATTTGCTAGCTCAGCACCTGTTTCTGGTTGTCCTGAAATAAATTTATGTTCTGGTAAATGAGTATGTCTCATATGGACTACTCCAGGCATTAAAACACTTGCAAATGTTTTAACATTATTAATCATTCCTCCTACTGAAGTGGCTCCGATGTTCATCCCGTGGTATGCCCTTTCTCTTCCAACAAATCTAAATCTTTGACCTTCACCTCTTGCTTTATGATAGGCAACAGAAATTTTAATAGCCGTTTCTACTGCAGTTGAACCACAAATTGTGTAAAAAATTCTATTTAAGTTACCTGGTGTGTGTTTAGATATTTTTGTAGCTAATTCAAATGAACCACCGTAACCTTGTTGGAAGGGTTGACAATAGTCTAAAGTTTCTAATTGCTTTGTTATTGCACTGATAATTTCTTTTCTGCCATGTCCCAAAGGATTACAAAACAAACCAGAGCTAGCGTCTATCATTGTTTTACCTTCGTGATTTTTTAAATAACAACCCTTGGCTTCAGTAATTAGCCTAGGTTTTTCCTTAAAATCTTTATTTGATGTAAATGGCATCCAGTGCTCATTTAAAGAATTTGGCATTTTAAATTTGT
>CACNCD010000011.1 GCA_902618855.1 uncultured Pelagibacteraceae bacterium
GGCAACAATCCATATCTCATGGGTTTAATTAAGTCTGTTTTTTTTTGTTTGGAAAAAAATTTTAATAAAAATAAATTTGTATCTTTTGCAATTTTATTTAATTTTTTTGTCATTTGTTATATTTATCTTTTTGCTTATTTTTTCTTTGGTTTTCTGGGTTATTTGTTTAGAAACAATATTAAATTTTTTTTCAATTAAACTATTCAACTTAATTAAATCTTTATACTCCTCTATCGATTTCTCCAAATCTTTTTGTTTCTCAAGATTTTTGATTATATTATCAGCTAATTCAGTGAGTTCATTTAAGGATTTATTTTCAATATCATTTGGCAAATTTTTATCTTTCATATAATAGTTGTAATATTACATGAAAAACAATCTTTCAAATATTAAAAAAAGTAAATACTATTTAGACAAAAATGAATGTATAGCAATCCCTACTGAAACTGTATATGGATTGGCAGCTAATGCGTACTCTGATACTGCAACCGCAAAAGTCTTTAAATTAAAAAAGAGGCCAAAAAAAAATCCACTTATAGTACATTATAATAGTTTAAAAATGCTAAAGCAGGATTGTGAAATAAATGATCTCTTTAATAAACTATATAAAAAATTTTGCCCAGGACCTTTAACGTTTGTCTTAAAATTAAAAAAAAATAGTAAAATTTCCAAAAATGTAACAAATGGAAAAAAAACACTTGCAGTAAGGTTTCCAAAAAAAAAAATAACAAAAAAACTTCTTAAAAAACTTGATTATCCATTAGCTGCTCCAAGTGCTAATATTTCATCTAAAATAAGCCCAGTATCAAAAAAAGATGTAATTGATGAATTTGGAAAAAAAATTAAATTTATTCTTGATGGTGGTAACTCTGAAATAGGTCTTGAGTCAACTATAGTAAGTCTAATAAATAAACCTGAAATATTAAGATTGGGTGGGACTGAAATAATAAAAATAAAAAAAATACTTAGATTTAACATTAAGTATAGCTCAAAAAAGAAAAATTCGTTTCCAGGACAACAAAGGGTTCACTATTCTCCTGGAATACCAATAAGATTAAACGCAAAAAAAGCAAAAAAAGATGAGGCATTTATATTAATTAAAAAAAGAAAATTTTCTGATAAGAATTTTTTTTATTTAAGTAAAAATAAAAACCTTAAATATGCTGCAAAAAACTTATATAAAACTTTACGAATGATAAAGAAAAAAAAATTTAATAGTATTGCAATTGAAAAAATACCCAATAAAGGTTTTGGCGAAGCCATTAACGATAGATTGCTCAGGGCTTCAAAATTTTAATGGAAAACTCAGTAGAAGTTATTAATCTCTCTAAATCATATGATTCTAAAGATGCTGTAAAAAACATCAGCTTTAGTATTAAAGGAAACGAAATAATCGGACTTTTAGGACCGAATGGATGTGGTAAAACTACGACAATAGGAATGCTTCTTGGTCTTTTAAAACCATCAAGTGGACAAATATTTATTAATGGTCTAAAAACTGAAAAAAATAGAATTGATATTCTTCAAAAAATAAATTTCATATCTCCCTACATCGAGCTTCCAAAAAAACTTACTGTAAAACAAAATTTAATCGTATATGGTAAATTATATAGTGTATTAAATTTAGAGAAAAGAATTGAATATCTAGCAGAGAAATTAAGATTAGAAGATCTTTTAAATAAAATTACGGGAGAATTATCTTCAGGACAGAAAAATAGAGCAAGCTTAGCAAAAGCATTAATCAATGAGCCTGGTGTTTTATTCTTAGATGAACCGACAGCATCCTTGGATCCAGAGACAGGAGATTTTGTGAGAACCTTTTTGGAAAATTATAAAAAAGAAAAAAAAATATCTATTTTGCTAGCATCACATAATATGGATGAGGTTACTAGATTATGTTCGTCTATATTAATGATGAAAGATGGAATTATTATTGACCAAGGAAAACCAACAGAATTAATTGCTAAACATGGAAGAAAAAATTTAGAAGAAGTATTTCTAAAACTTACAAGAAATAAAAATGAAATTTAATAGAATATACGGTCTTTTTTTAAGACATTTTTTTTTAATTACCAGATCTTTTCCAAGGATTTTAGATCTAATTTATTGGCCGTCAATCCAAATAACGTTATGGGGTTTTATTTCTAATTTTTTTGCATCTCATAGCACTTATTACAACAATGCTGTTGGTGTAATACTTACTTGTGCAATCCTGTATGATTTTTTATTTAGAACAAGCATTGGTTTTAATATGTTATTTTTAGAGGAAATATGGAGTAGAAATTTTACAAATTTATTTATTGCTCCAATAAAAATTGGAGAAATAATAATATCTTTAGTTTTTACTGCTTTGATCAGGGCCCTTATTGGATTAATACCAGCTATTCTTCTAACATCGCCTCTCTTTGGAATATCCTTATTAGATCTAGGTATATACCTATTCTTTTTATTTTTAAATTTATATATGTTTGGAATTACTTTGGGAATACTGGTTTCTTCGGGGTTATTAAGATTTGGACCATCATTTGAAAACATTGCATGGTCAACAATGTTTTTATTAGCTCCTTTTGGATGTATTTATTATCCTGTAGAAATTTTGCCAGATTTTTTTCAGAAGATAGCTTATTCTCTTCCACTTGTTTATATTTTTGAAGAAGCGAGGAATATACTTATAAACTCAAGTGTTAATTTTGAAAATATAATGAATGCCTTTTACTTAAATAGTATTTATTTGGTTGTTAGTATATCATTGTTTTATTACTCTTTTGCAAAAGCAAGAAAAAAGGGAACTTTGATAAATATTGGTGAATAATGGTGCGCCCGGAAGGACTTGAACCCTCAACCTCCTGATCCGAAGTCAGGCGCTCTATCCAATTGAGCTACAAGCGCATATAGTATTACTATTATAATTTATGAAAAATATCATTAACATAATTGTAAAAGATGTTGAAAATGGCAAACGAATTGACTCCTTTATTTCAAAAAAGGAAAAGATGTTAAGTAGAACGAGAATTAAAAATTTAATACTTCAAAAAAATCTAAAATTAAATAATTCAATTATTACTAACCCATCACAAAAAGTGGTATCAGGTGACAAAATTGATCTAATTATACCTGAGCCAAAAAAAGGATCATTAAAACCTTATAAATTTAAAATTGATATTAAATACGAGGATGAGGATCTTTTGGTTTTAAATAAACCAGCTAATATTATTATGCATCCTGGAGCAGGAAATTATGATAATACAATAGTAAACGCTTTAGTTGATCATTGTGGAAAAAGTCTTTCTAATATTGGTGGAGAGTTAAGACCTGGAATTGTACATAGAATAGATAAAGATACATCTGGATTGGTAGTTATTGCAAAAAATAATTATACTCATGAAAGTTTATCAAATCAATTTAGCAAACATTCAATTGAAAGAGTCTATGAGTTATTAATCTGGGGAAAATTAAGACCACAAACAGGAAGAATCGAAACATTAATTACTAGAAGCTCAAAAAATAGGCAGCTAATGGAGGTTGGTGTAGCTAAGGGAAAAAAAGCTATTACAAATTATAAAACCTTAGAATTATTTGAAAATAATAAAATGCCAACTTTAAGTTTGGTAGAATGTAAGCTTGAAACAGGAAGAACACATCAAATAAGAGTTCATATGAGTTACAAAGGAAATTGTATTTTAGGAGATAAAAAATATAAAAAAAAATTTAAGAAATTTAAAAATATTGATCAAAATCTTGAAAAACTCATACTAAATCTAAATAGACAGTTTTTACATGCAAAGATGCTTGGGTTTATTCACCCTAAAACTGGAAAAAAACTCAGATTTTCATCTGTTTTACCAAATGAGTTAATGATGATATTAAAAACCTTGAAAACACTGAAAAATAAACAGTTGTAAAATTAAAAAACTTTATTAAATAAATATATCTATGAATACAACTTCTAAGTATAACCTGCCTGTATTATCAAGTGAAGGTGGACTATCTGCTTACCTGGCACAAATAAAAAAATTTCCGATGCTTGATGCAGAAGAAGAGTATATGCTTGCAAAAAATTGGAAAGCAACAGGGAATCTTAAGTCTGCTGAAAAACTAGTAACAAGTCACCTAAGATTGGTAGCTAAAATTGCAATGGGATATAAAGGTTATGGTTTGCCGGTCAATGAAATGATATCAGAGGGGAACATTGGACTTATGCAGGCTGTAAAAAAATTTGAACCTGAGAAAGGATTTAGACTTGCAACCTACGCAATGTGGTGGATTAAGGCATCTATACAAGAGTACATTTTAAGGTCGTGGAGTTTGGTAAAAATTGGAACAACAACAGCACAAAAAAAATTATTTTTTAATTTAAAAAAACTAAAGAACCAAATCGCACCTAGAACAGAAGGAGATTTGAAACAAGAACATGTTTCAGAAATCGCAAATAAATTAGAT
Organism: uncultured Pelagibacteraceae bacterium; assembly: GCA_902618855.1. GTDB lineage: Bacteria > Pseudomonadota > Alphaproteobacteria > Pelagibacterales > Pelagibacteraceae > Pelagibacter. The sequence goes on from CACNCD010000011.1 coordinate 4,441, forward strand.
GTAAGTGAAGATGAAGTGATTTCAATGAATAGAAGATTATCTGGAAAAGAACATTCTTTAAATGCAAAAGTTGGTGAAGATGGAGATGAATTTCAAGACTGGATAGTGGACAAAGATATGGATCATGAGCTTAAAATAGCTCAGAAAGAAGAATTAGATCAAAGGAAAGATTTGCTTAAAGACTCTATTAAAATATTGAATGAAAGAGAGAAAGAAATCTTATATTCTAGAAGATTAACTGATGAACCAACAACGTTAGAGGATTTAAGTAAAAAGTTTAAAATTAGTAGAGAAAGAATAAGACAAATAGAAAATAAAGCTTTTGAAAAGCTCCAAAAACATATGTTAAACTCCGCTAGGTCAAAAAATCTTTTACCTGCAAATTAAGAATTAAATGGATCAACTATCAATATAGTATCATTTCTTTCGGGACTTGTTGAAATACTAGAAATCTTAGTCTCAATAAATTTTTCTAATTCCTTCACATAATTTTTTGCATTAGCTGGCAAATCATCAAATTTTTTAATTCCCTTTGTTGAACTTTTCCAACCTTTAAAAGTTTTATATATTGGTTTAGCTTTTAACTGATCGTCAACAGCAGCAGGTAGATAATCCATTTTTTCCCCATCAACACTGTAAGCAACACACATTTTAATCTCTTCTAATTCATCAAGAACGTCTAGTTTTGTTAACGCTATTCCATCTATACCTGAAATTTTAATTGTTTGTCTGACTAAAACTCCATCAAACCATCCGCATCTTCTTTTTCTACTTGTAACTGTTCCAAATTCATTTCCTCTTTTTCCAAGCGTTTCACCTACATGGTCTTTTAATTCTGTTGGGAATGGACCTTCTCCAACTCTAGTAGTATATGCTTTTGTAATTCCTAAAACATAATTAATAGAATTAGGACCACAGCCTGATCCTGTTGAGGCAGCTGAAGCTACAGTATTTGAAGATGTAACAAATGGATAAGTGCCATGATCTACATCAAGCAAAATCCCTTGAGCACCTTCAAAGAGTATTTTTTTTTTTTGTGATTTAAATTCATCTATCTTTTTCCAAACTGGTTGTGAGTATTTTAAAATTTCTGGAGCAATAGTTAATAATTCTTTTTTAAGTTTGTCTTTTTTAAAAATTTCTTTCCCCAGCCCTTTTCTAATTGCATTATGATGCATTAAAACTGTTTCTAACCTATGATCTAGATTTTTTTCAGATATTAAATCCATTACTCTTATTGATCTTCTCCCAACTTTGTCTTCATAAGCTGGTCCAATACCTCTTCTCGTTGTTCCAATTTTAGCCTTGCCAGCAGCATCCTCTCTTATTTCATCCATTTCTCTATGAAACGGTAAAATTAAATTTGCTGCTTCGGAAATAATAAGATTTTTTTCATCTATTTTTACTCCTTTTTCACCAATTTCTTTTATCTCATCTAGCAATGCCCATGGATCAATTACTACTCCATTTCCAATAATTGAAACTTTTTCCTTTCTTACAATTCCAGACGGCAATAATCTTAACTTATATGTTGTGCCATCGATAACTAAAGTGTGACCAGCGTTATGTCCTCCTTGAAATCTTATAACAACATCAGCCTCGCTCGAAAGCCAATCAACGATTTTTCCTTTACCTTCATCGCCCCATTGAGATCCAACAACAACTACATTTTTCATTTAAACTTTTTATTTATATTTAACGTACTTAAATGATTTATTGGTCCATGACCTTTTCCATATTTTGGCCCTGTCCCAATCGAATGGTTAACATACTTGATTGCCATCTCACAAGATTTCTTTAATGTTTTTCCACATGAATAATAAGTGGCTATAGCACTTGATAAAGTGCATCCAGTGCCATGAGTATTTTTTGTATTAATTTTATTATTTTTAAAAATTTTCAATTCTTTTTTATTTATAAAAACATCCTGCATGACATTTGATTTAAGATGTCCTCCTTTAATTAATACATTGCTAGCTCCTAATTTAAGTAAAAGTTTACCAGCGTATAACATATCATTAACAGAGTAGATTTTGGTTCTTGTCAAAATTTCTGCCTCGGGAATATTAGGAGTTATTAAACTTACTTTTTTAATTAATTTTGATTTTAAAATTTTGATTGAGTGTTTATTTATTAGTTCAGTTCCACCTTTAGCAACCATAACTGGATCTAAAATGATTTTTTTTACATTAATTTTTTTTAAAGAATTTAAAACAGTGTGAATTACTTCGACTGAATGAAGCATACCAATTTTAATTGCATCAGGTTTAATATCTTGAGATGTAAACTCTATTTGTTTTGTTATTTCTTTTGGTGGTATAGACAAGATAGAAATTACACCAGTGGTATTTTGGGAAGTTACAGCCGTAATTGCTGTCATGGCGTAGGAGCCAAGAGCAGTAATAGTTTTTATATCAGCTTGAATACCGGCACCACCAGAAGAATCTGATCCAGCTATAACCAATATTTTAGAATTAGGTTTCAATTTAAATAATAGATCTTTTAACTATATTAACGCATTTTATTAATAAAGCTTTATTTTCTGACTCTCCCATAATCCTTATTTTTGACTCTGTTCCAGATTTTCTTACAAGCATTCTACCATGTTTTTTAATAAGTTTAGATGCAGCTCTTACTGCTTTTTTACATTTTATTGAATTAATAATTGACTTGTCTTTAACATCAATGTTTTCCAATATCTGAGGTGTAGGTTTAAAAGTTTTGAATAACTCGCTTGCTTTTTTGCCTTTTCTCATGGCGAATAAAACTTCAATAGCAACCAATAAACCATCACCTGTTGTAGCAAACTTTCCAAGTATTATATGCCCAGATTGCTCACCACCTAAATTAAATCTTTTTTTTTGCATTTTTTCTTTGACGTGCCTATCTCCTACATTTGCTCTTAAAAATTTAATTTTTTTTTCTTTAAAGTACTTTTGTAAACCGTAGTTTGACATAAGAGTTCCAATAACTCCCCCCTTTAAAATCTTTTTTCTTTTCCAGCGAAATGCAAGCATAGCTAAAATTTGATCTCCATCAATTATGTTTGCTTTTTCATCACACATTATAATTCTGTCTGCATCTCCATCTAATGAGAGTCCTAGATGTACTTTATATTTTTTAGTTAATTTCTTAATTTTATTTGGAAAGGTTGAGCCACAATTATTGTTAATATTATAACCATTTGGAGAAGTGCCAATACTGTAAACTTTTGCGCCAAGAGATTTTAAAAGCTTTGGACCAGCTTTATATCCAGCACCGTTAGCACAATCTATTGCAATTTTTATACCTTTTAGACTAAATTTTTTTGGAAAGTTACTTTTAAGAATTTTAATATATCTTTCATTTGCATCTTCTAATCTTTTTACTCTACCTAGTATTTCTGGTCTTGATAAATTTTTTGTAATTTTGGAGTCTATTAATTTTTCAATTTTTTTTTCAATTTTATCAGATAACTTTAAACCATTAGGCCCAAATAATTTTAATCCATTGTCAAAATAAGGATTATGTGATGCGGTTATCATAATGCCCATATTTGCTTTCATTTTTTTTGTTAACATGGCGAGACCGTTTGTTGGCAATGGTCCTAAGGTATAAACATGCATACCAGCTGAAGCTAAGCCTGAAACAAGTGCTGGTTCTAGTGTATATCCCGATAATCTTGTATCTTTAGCAATAATTGCTGTTTGTTTGTTTTTCTTTAAATTTTTAAAGTAAGTGCCTGCAGCTAAACCAAATTTAAAAAACATTTCACCATTGATCTTTTCTTTGTTGACTCTGCCCCTAATTCCGTCGGTACCAAAATATTTTTTAGACATTATTTAAAATTTAAATATTTAAAAACTTTTATAGCTTGATTAACTTCATTTACATCATGTACTCTCAATATTTGAACTCCTTGACTCATTGCATATAAAACTGATGATATTGTTCCACCTAACCTCTCACTACTATCATTAATACCCGAAATATCTTTAATAAATCTTTTTCTTGAAACGCCTAACATTACAGGAAATCCAAGCGAGTGAAAAATAGAAATATTCCTCATTATAGTCATATTATGTTTCAAGTTTTTACCAAAACCAATGCCTGGATCTAAAATTATATTATTATGTTTTATCCCATAAGATCTTATTTGCTTAATTTTTTTTTCAAAAAAATCATAGATATCCAAAAGAACATTTTGATAATTGGGATTTTTTTGCATATTTTCTGGAGTTCCAAGTGAATGATGAATTATAAATGGAACATTATACTTTTTCAAAATTTCAATGGTGTTTTTATCATAACTTAAACCTGAGATATCATTTATTATATTTACACGATTTTTAATTCCTTTTTCCATAACCCAACTCTTTCTAGTATCTAGTGAAATAAGCTTTTTAATTTTTTTAATTTTTTTTAAAGTGTTGTTAATTCTTTTCCATTCTATTATTTTATTGATATCTTTTGCGCCTGGACGAGTAGACTCTCCACCAATATCTAATATTTCGCATCCTTGTTTTGCTAGTAATCTTGCATGAAGAAATCCTAAATTTTTTTTATTATACTTTCCTCCATCAGAAAAACTGTCTGGCGTTAAATTTATAACACCCATTAAAATTGGAATATTTGAAAAATTTAAACCCTTAAAAAAATTTTTTTTAGTAATAGTTTTAATATCTTTTTTAATTTTTTGGAAAATTTTAGATTTTTGATTTTTAACTTCTCTGATATGAATCTTTTTTTTGTTTTTTCTAGTTATAATCTCTATGGTATCAAATGATATTGATTTATTGCTATTTAAAGGAACGGCAGTTTTTTGTTTTACTTTTTCTTTAGATGTATTGCCTAAATAAAAATTACACACTCTTGTGTAATATTTTACCATTATTATCTAATGAACTATCTTTGGTTTTAACCCCATAGAACCTAAAGCTGAATCTTTTGTATCCTCTTCCTGTTTTAAATCATCTTTATTAGTAGGATATAAATTTTTATTAATAATATCCTCAATTTCAGTTCCAGTAAGCGTTTCATAGGTCAACAGAGCCTTTGCTAACTTATGTAAATCGTCAATTTTTTCTGTCAAAACTTTTTTTGCTCTGTCATAACCTTTTTCAACAAACTTTCTTATTTCAGCATCGACCTTTTTAGCAGTTTCTTCAGACATATTTTGTTGTCTCGCAACAGAACGTCCTAAAAAAACTTCTTCTTCATTTTCGCCATAAGCGACCGGTCCTAATTCTTTACTTAAGCCAGCTCTCATAACCATTGCTCTAGCTCTTTTTGTTGCCTGCTCTATATCGCTTACTGCTCCAGTGGTAACTTTATCATCTCCAAAAATTAGTTCTTCAGCCACTCTACCGCCCATAGCAATTGCCATTTGAGCATGCAGCTGTTCCCTTGTTTGTGAAACTTCGTCCTTCTCAGGAAGTTGCATAACCATTCCTAAAGCTCTACCTCTTGGTATTATTGTAGCTTTATGAATTGGATAAGCAGCTTTTTCGTTTATCGTAACGATGGCATGGCCAGCCTCATGGTAAGCAGTCAATTTTTTCTCTTCTTCTGTCATTACCATTGATCTTCTTTCAGCACCCATCATCACTTTATCTTTTGCATCTTCAAATTCGCTATAGGTTACAATTCTTTTATTTTTTCTAGCGGCTAATAAAGCGGCTTCGTTTACTAGATTTGCTAAATCAGCACCTGAAAATCCAGGAGTACCTCTTGCAACCGTTCTAAGATTTACATCAGGAGCCATAGATATTTTCTTTGCATGAACTTTTAAAATTTTTTCTCTTCCGATTATATCTGGAAGCGAAACTACAACTTGTCTATCAAATCTACCTGGTCTTAATAACGCTGGGTCTAAAACGTCAGGTCTATTAGTTGCGGCTATAATTATTACTCCTTCATTGGTATCAAAACCATCCATTTCAACGAGCAGTTGGTTTAAAGTTTGCTCTCTTTCATCGTTTCCTCCTCCAAGTCCTGCTCCTCTACTTCTTCCCACTGCATCTATTTCATCAATAAAAATTATACAAGGAGAATGTTTTTTACCTTGTTCAAACATATCTCTTACTCTTGAAGCACCAACTCCTACGAACATCTCAACAAAATCAGAACCTGAAATTGTAAAAAAAGGAACACCGGCCTCTCCGGCTATGGCTCTAGCTAATAAAGTTTTTCCTGTACCTGGTGGCCCAACTAACAAACATCCTCTAGGAATTTTGCCTCCCAATCTACTAAATTTTTTAGGATCTTTTAAAAATTCTACAACTTCTTCAACTTCCTCTTTTGCTTCCTCAACTCCAGCTACATCATTAAAAGTCACCTTACCTTTTAATTCATTCATCATTTTTGCTTTTGAACGACCAAATCCCATAGCACCACCTTTGCCGCCTTGCATTTGTCTCATAAAGAAAATCCAAACTGCAATAAGTAATAGCATTGGGAACCACGATAACAAAACACCAAGAAGTGATGGCATTTTTTCATCTACAGGTGAAGCTGAAATGCTAACACCTCTTTCAGTGAGTCTCTCAATTAAATTGGGGTAATTAGGTGAGTATGTGGTAAATACATCTCCATTTGACATTACTCCCTTAATGTTATTTTCTTTAATTTCAACTTTAACAACTCTTCCATTATCTACCTCAGTTAAAAATTCTGAAAATATAATATTACTAGATTTATTATTAATAGAACCCTGCGGGTTTTTAAACATGTTGTATAAACCTATGGTTAAAAACACTATAACCGCCCACATAGCTAAATTTTTTAAATTCATAGGTATAAAATAAGAATTATTGTCAATTAAACAAGTGGCATTTTGGTGCAAAATTTGTCTTTTTCAAGACCTTTCAGGAAAAACTACTACTGTTTTACTAATTTTTTTAATTATACATCCTCCTAAGGTAGTTTTTTTCAGTTTTCCAGATTTGATGCCCATAATAACCGCAATTAAACTTTTACCTCTAGGTGGATAATGTTTTTTAGTAATCTTTTTTAAAACATCAGCAAATGACCTAAAAATAATCTCATTTGGTTGAGAAAAAAATGATTTATTTAAAATAACTGTATTTTTTTCCTTAAAATAAGTGGAATTTTTTCTTAAATTATTTTTATAATAAAAATTAATTGCATTATTTGCATATTTTAAATTGTTTATAGTAATTCTTAATTTATTTTTATCTAAACCCTCATCTTCTAAAGTATTGATTAATTTTCTTATTCTAATTCTTTTAAAATTTTCATCTAGATTTGAAGGATCCTCTACAAAAAAATTGAAAACTTTCTTTGATATTTTTTTCAAATCAGTTTTTTTTATATCTATTAAAGGTCTAATAATTCCGATATTATTGTAATCAGTTTGCGATATTTTATCCATAGACACCAAACCTTTTAATCCACTGCCTCTTAATAATCTAAGCAAAAAATTTTCATATAAATCATCTATGTGATGCCCCAGTAATAAGAATTGAATATTAGATTTTTTACACTCGTTTGTTATCAAATTATATCTATTTTTCCTTGCAATTGATTGAATATTCGAACTTGGTTTTTTTCCTTTCCATGTCAAAATTTTACATTTTATTCTAATTCTATTAAGAATTTTTAAAACATTTTTTGCCTCTCGCGTTGAGTGAGTTCGCAATTTATGATCAACTAAAAAATATTTAATTTTTGTTTTATGAATTATTGAAATACACTTGCAAAAATAAGCAAGTGCTAGACTGTCGGACCCACCTGAGATGGCAGCTGCATATTTACTTTTTACATCAATTGATTTTTCAAACTCTTTAAAAATTTTTAAAATTTTTTTATCGTTTAAATGCTTAAGGATTAAGTTATGATTTTTCTTTTTTACACTCAAACTTTTTTTCTTCATATTTTGCTTTTTGAAGAACAGATTGTTTTGCTTCGGGATATTGTTTTTTAACACCAGTTATCATTAAACAACCTTGGTCTTTTTCTCCAATTTGAACTAATGATACACCAAGTTTTAATAAATTTATAGGACCCTTCTCGCTTTTAGGGTATTTTTGATATCCTTCAAGATACGCAGACGCAGCATCAGTATATAATTGTCTTATTCTGAAAGTTTCTGCATACCAATATTGAGCATTGCCAGCCAATTTATGATTTGAGTTCATATCCACAAATTCTTTAAATGCACGTTCAGCCATGTTGTAGTCACCAACTTTTAAAAAACTAGTCGCAAACTCATACTGTTTTTCAGGAGTTTCATTTGGTAACAATTTTTCCTCTGAACGGAATTCCTCAGTTACAATTGTACTAGTAGTTTCTATGGATTGAGTTTGTTGTGTGGTTAAATTAGTTTCTGTATCCTTATAAGAAATTGAACCCAAGTCTTGTGGTTGTGATGATCCTGGTAAAACATTTTCTTTTTCATTATTATTTAATTCAGTTACTTTATTTTGATTATTATTATTTGAAATTACCGCACTACCTTCTAGTTGTTGAAATCTTAGTTGATTATCAGCTTGAACCTTGGAAACTCTATTTGATAATTTATCTAACTTAAAATTTATCTCTTCAAATTTATTTGTTAAATCTTGAAATTGTTTCTCTATTTCTGATAATTTTAATAAATGTCTGGTAAGCACATCTTCAGAATTTTGATCAAAAGAATTATTGGATAATGAAATGTTTTCATTTGAATAAACTGCTTTTTCTAGAGTTTTTAAATCTTTTTGAATTTGTTCAAGTATTTTACTTAATTCTTCACTCTCGTTTTCTGCGTTAACTTTATAATTAGAAATAATTAAAACTAAAATTACAATAGAAGAAATTAGTTTTGCAATCTTTATCATTAAATTTATTACTAATTATAATGATGGCAAAAAAAAGACCCTGATAATTTAATAACAGGGTCTTTTTAATAACTTTAATTCGCTTTTACTGTAACTGATCTTCTATTTTTAGACCAAGAAAGTGGATTTGAACCCGAGTCTACAGGTCTTTCTTTTCCGTAACTGATTACAGAAATTCTGTCTGCAGAAATTCCGTATGTCATTAAATAGTCCTTAGCAGCGTTTGCTCTTCTTTCTCCTAATGCCAAGTTGTATTCTCTTGTTCCTCTTTCATCAGCATGACCTTCAATAACAACATTTATTTTTGAATTTTTTCTTAGCCATGCAGCTTGTTTTCTCAAAGTTTCTCTCGACTTCGTAGTAAGAACAGATTCATTCGTTGCGAAAAACACTCTGTCCGGAACACCAGATGCTAAATATTCAACAGTGTCTGTGCCTGTATAAACATCCCCTTGCATTTGACCTGTGCCCACTTTTTTTGCACACGCAGACAATGCTAAACACGCAAGTGCTACTAAAAGTGCATTTTTAAAAATTTTGTTCAGATTCATTAGTACTCCTTAAATTGAATATTATGACTTTTTCACACCTAAATAGATCTTTCAAGCTTAAAAATCAACTATTTAATACTAATTACTTAATAAAGACGACCAAGATGGGTCAGAAGCATCAGTTTCGGTACTTACTAACCTTTCATTATAACCTGTTAGATCTATTGACCATAGTTTTGCTGAAAAACCTTCTCCTTTATCGTCAGTTTTTGTCTCTCTATAAAAAATTAATACTCTCCCATTAGGGGACCATGAGGGAGCTTCTTGGTAAAAGTTTTCAGTCAACAATCTTTCGCCTTTCCCATTAGTTCTCATAACTCCGATGTAAAATTTACCTTTGTGAAGTTTTGTAAAAGCAATTAAATCTCCTCTTGGTGACCATACTGGAGTTCCATACAAACCTTTGCCGAAAGATATTCTCTTAACATTAGATCCATCGCTTTTCATAATATAAATTTGTTGGTAGCCGCTTCTATCAGAATTAAAGCAAATATATTTACCATCAGGTGAATATGAAGGAGAAGTATCAATTGATGGATGATTAGTTATTCTCTCAACAATCCTATTTTCCAGGTCCATAGTATAAATATCAGAATTACCGTCTTTAGCAAAACTCATAATAATTTTTTTACCATCTGGAGAAAATCTAGGAGCAAATGTCATTCCAGGAAAATCTCCGACTACTTCTTGAATACCGGTCTCAATGTCTAATAAATAAACTCTTGGCAAGTTTCTAAAATAAGATAGATAAGTGACCATTTGATTAGTAGGATTAAATCTCGGTGTTAAAACTAGTTCATTACCTAAAGTCAAATATTTTGTATTAAATCCATCTTGATCCATAATTGCCAGTTTTTTTATTCTTTTTGTTTTTGGTCCTTCTTCAGATACATAAATAATTCTTGTATCAAAGTAACCTTTTTCTCCAGTAAGCCTTTCATAAATTTTATCAGTTATAATATGTCCAACTCTTCTCCAATTGTTTGGCACTGTAGTAAATGCTAGAGCCATCATTTCTTTTGCTGCCAGTACGTCCCAAAGTCTAAATTCAACCCTTAATTTTTCATCTGAAAAAGTAACCTTACCAGTAATTAAAGCTTGTGCTTTAATTAAGGCCCAATCTTCAAATCTAGGTTTTAAATGTGCTATATCAGGTTTTTGAAGAAATGAATCTTTGCTTAAGGGATTAAACAGTCCAGATTTTTTTAAATTATTTTCAACAACACTTGAAATTTCCGCTCCTACATCTTCTTTTTCTAAAAATTTTTTAAGATTATTTTTTGTTTCTTTATCAAGCGATAAAGGGGAAACAGCAATTGGTAATGGACTCAAATTTCCTCTATTTATATCAACTTCAATCAAAGCAAATGATTTGATAGGAATAATGAGAAAAAAAATAAATAAATATCTAAAAAGCATAATTATCCCTCTAACATCTCTCTTGCATCAAAGTTTAATTGTAAATCCTTCCATCTCTCATACCCTGTAGTTGGGACCCTGAGAGGTTGACAAAGTTGAATTGCTCTTAACGCACTTTCTGCTAAAACTTTGTAAAAACCTTGACCTGGTTTATTCATTCTTGCATGATCTAATATTTCAGATTTTATAACAGTGCCATCTGGTTTAAGTTTCAATTTAATTCTCACTAATAAGTTTTCATTATAAGGTAAACCAAGTGGAATGCTCCAACAACCGAAAATTTGTGCTTTTAAAGCGTCTTCTTCACTTAACGAAAGTCCAATGTTGTCCACAGTTCTATCTTGATTTTGAGATACTTTGAAAGACTTATCGGTCGTTTCTCCTACTTCCTCTTTTGATTTATCTATTAGCGCTGCAATATTATTTGGATCAAAAAGTTCCTCTTTTTCAAACTCCGAAACCTGTTTAACTTCATTATCTATTTTTTCAGGATTTTGTTTTTTATCCTCTAATTTCTCGACTTTTTCTATTTTATCATCAGGCAATGGAATTGCTTCGGGCTTCTCTTTTTTAACTGCTTTGGGTGGGGCCTGTTCTGAAACAAGTTTTTCTTTTTCTTTTACTTCCTCAATTATTTTCTTAGCCTTAGGGGCGAATGGAATGTTGGTTTTATCTGTAATCTGTATTAATTCAACTGATATAATTGGAGGGAGATCAATTGGTTTTTTGATCAAAAAAGGAAAGCTCATAGCGGTTATTAAAATTATAACTAAATGAAAAGTTGAAGAAATAATAATATTTCTAGTCACAAAATTTACCTTTCCTTATATGGCTCGGAAATTAAAGCTACTTTTGTAAATCCTGACCCCGATAACATTCCCATCACTTCTAGAACTCTACCGTAATTAATTGTTTTATCTCCTCTTACATAAATTCTAGTATCTGTTCTATTTTTAGAAACAGCTAATATTTTTGCAATAATATTTTCATACTCAACTTTAGACTCCTGAATAAAAATTTCTCCCTTTGAGTTTATTGTTAATGTCAAAGGCTCTTGCTCCTCTGGTAAAGAGTCAGCAGAACTCTCAGGTAAATCAACTTGAACTCCGACTGTTAACAAAGGCGCTGTTACCATAAAAATAATTAGAAGCACCAACATAACATCCACAAAAGGAGTTACATTAATTTCGCTCATAGGTTCTTTTGATGAACGTTTTAAATTAAAAGCCATTTTAAATTATTGATAAAAATCTTTTTGAAAAGTTTTCTAGTTTTTGTGAATATTTTTTTGCATCGTAATTAAATTTATTATAAGCAACAACAGCAGGTATAGCTGCAAGAAGACCTAGGGCAGTTGCAAATAACGCTTCGGCTATTCCTGGCGCAACAATTGCAAGGCTTGTATTTCTTGAAATAGCTATTGATTGAAAAGAATTCATTATTCCCCAAACAGTACCGAATAATCCTATAAATGGAGCAGTTGATCCAACTGTTGCTAAAAAGGTATAACCTTTCTCTATTTTTTCCATTTGCTTCTCTATATTGATTTCTAACATCCTTGACATTTTTTCATTTAAATTTGAGCTTCGCCTAGATTTTAACATTACATGCATGGAGTCTTTAAATACATTTGCCATAGGATCCTCTGTTTTTGATGGAAGATTATTGTAAAAATTTTCTGCTGATTTTGATTTCCAAAATTTATTTTCAAAATCTTCTGATGAGATATTTATTTTCTTAAACAACTTTATTTTTTCAAAAATAACTGCCCATGAATATACAGAGCAGGCTATTAAAATAATTATTACACTTTTAACAATAATATCTGCTCTAACGAAAAGTTTCCAAAGTGAAAAATCAGTGTTGCTTGCTAATCCCACTGCTTGTGATGTAATATCTGCTTCCATTATTAAGATCTCACACTAAAATGTGTCATGAATTTGTCTATTTGGTAAATTGCCTATTGATCAGATTGGTATGTTTCGTAAAAAAAACTAGCTATTAGTGCGGCATCTGCTTTATTTGCATCTTTTTTCTTTGATAACTGAGGAGATATATATGGAAAAATTTCAATTGCCTTAGTTCTACTTGCGTCTTTTTCAGCATTAATTAGGTTAAAAAACTTCTTCCACTTTGCTGGTCTTACAAAATGCATAGGAAGCTGCATAGCTGAACAAATACCTTTTAAAACTCCAAAAGATTGACCAAAGTTAAACATGCTTGTGACTCCTTGGCCTGGCATCGCAGAAACATGTTCTATTACTACTTTAATATTTTTTTTATCTAAGTTTTTAATCCTTAAAAAAATTTCATTATAAATTTGCGCTCCATTTACTTGCCTTTTTTGTTTTTTTCCATCAGCCATATTTGGCATATCAATTAAATCTATGATTTTACCGTTCTCAAAAAAACATATTGATCCTGTAATTCCTGGGTCTATACCAATTATTAACATTAGTTAAAACCTGCGCTTAAGTTTGTATACACGTTTTGCACATCATCATTTTCCTCTAATTCTTCTAAAAATTCCAAAGCTATCTTCAAATTATCACCTCTAACCTCTATACTATTTATTGGTATCCAGGAAATATCAGTCGATATAAAGTCGTCAATTGTTTTTTCTAAATTTTTTTTAACATTGTAGATCTCACTTTTATCACAATGAATTTCATGAAATTCATTATTAGAAATGCATTCATTTGCTCCAGATTCTATGGCAATTTCAAAAATTTTCTCCTCGGAAATTTCCTTTTTATTAATTTTTATAACACCAAGCTGTTTAAAATTGTGTGAGGCTGAACCTTGGGTACCTAAACTACCACCGTTTTTTTGAAAAATTGTTCTTATTTGTGAAGCGGTTCTATTTTTGTTATTTGTTAAACTTTCAATAATTACAGCTATTTTATCAGGTCCAAAACCTTCATATCTAATGTTTTCGAAATTATCGTCAATTGTATTTGAAGATTTATGAATTGCTCTCTCAATATTATCTTTGGGCATATTAGCAGATCTCGCTGCTTGTATTGCTGATCTTAACCTTGCATTCATATCAGGATTTTTGTCGCCTAATTTTGCAGCAACAGTTATCTCTTTTGAAAGTTTAGAAAAAAGGTTTGATCTTTGTTTATCAGCTTTGCCTTTTTTATGTTTTATTCCTGCCCAGTGTGAATGTCCTGCCATTTTATTAAGAATTTTTTAAATCTCCTCCGTGAATAAAGTTTTCAATTTCATTTGCTAGACCAGTTTCTATATTAGCATCAACTATAACTCCACATAAAGAAGCCTCACCGTTTGCTGGAAAATGTTTTTTTGCTTCTTTATTTTTAAAGAATTTTTTTAAAGAATTCAATTTATCCATCCCAATTACAGAGTTATAATTTCCACACATTCCAGCATCAGTTTGGTAAGCTGTGCCATTTTCTAAAACTCTTGCATCATTTGTTGGTACATGAGTATGTGTTCCTATTACTAAAGTAGCCTTACCATCGAAAAAATGACCAATTGCCATTTTTTCGCTAGTGATCTCTCCATGAAAATCTACAACTAAAAAATCATAATCATTTTTTAAAGTATTTTTTTTTAAAAAATTTTCTGCTTCGACAAATACATCATCGCATTTCTTCATAAAAACATTTCCCATTAAATTTAAAACTCCAACCTTTAAACCATTTTTTGCATCAAACACTTGAAATCCTCTACCAGGAGAAGGTTTAATCAAATTTTCTGGTCTTATAAGTCTATTTTCTTTTTCGATATGCAATAAAGTTTCTTTTTGATCCCATACGTGATTACCAGTGGTTATAGCATCCACCCCATAACTAAACATTTCGTTGCAAATTTTTTCTGTTATGCCTACCCCTTGTTCGGCCGCATTCTCACCGTTCAAAACTACAAAATCAATTTTCTTATTTTCTATTATCTCAGGCAAATTTTTTTTTAAGGCATCACATCCTGAGCTTCCGACAACATCTCCTAAAAAAAGAATTTTCATTATAAAATAAATTTTTCTGTTACAATATAGTCCATTTTTCTGTCATATTTTGATACTGGGAGATTATTAATAAGCTGTTTTGAAAAGGCCAGTCCAATCTTTAAAAATTTTTTTTTCTTTATTAGTTTGTTTATTAACCTATCATAATAGCCTCCGCCGTAACCTAATCGATTTAATTTTTTATCAAATGCGACCATTGGAATTAAAATAACATCTGGATGTATGATGCGCGTTTTTTTTGGCTCCGGTATGCCATATTTATTTACTATTAGAGGTTCATAAAAAGAAAATCTGTAAAAATCCATATCAAAATTTTTTTTTATTACTGGTAGAGAAATTTTATAATTTTTTTTTTCAAATTTTTGTAATATCTCCAAATCATCAATTTCACTATTTACAGGGAAATAACCGCCAATATATTTTACAGTTTTCTTTTGCTTTTTGATTAAATTGAATATTTTACTAAAATTAATTTTGTTAGTGTTTGGATTAATTCTCTTCCTTATTTTAAGAATTTTTTTTCTTAATTTTAATTTTTGCACAAAATTTATTTATTGAATTGAGTCTTCTTTGTTAGCTTTTTCTAAAAATGTCTCAATTTGATTCGTTGCATCGTCTATAATCTTTTCGTAGTCATACTTATTTTTTTCTATTTCTTTTTTAAAACCCTCTTGTTGGTCTGTTAATTTTTTAATTTCATTTTCCTTGTTTTCTTTGTATTCATAAACTAAAGATTTTAACTCTTTAAATTTATTTGAAAGATCTTTAAATTCTTTTCTTTTTTCCTCAACTTTTTTTTTTGTTTCAAAATACTCATCAATAATTTTTATCGATGTGATTAACAAAAGCTTATTTTCACCTATATTTCCTAAATCATTTTTTAAGTTTTCGAATTTTTTATTCAGCTGTTCTGATAATTCCTCTAGATGTGCTTCTTGTCCATCTTCACAAGATAGTAAAAATTCTTTACCGTTAAATTTTATATTTACATTTGCCATTTATCTATTTCCTCTAGAAGACTATCTGTTTCTTGATTTAATTCATCAATTTTTTCTTTAAATTCTACTTCTTTTCTTTTTTCACTCAACTTTTTTGAATTTAACTCGTTTAATTTTTGCTGAAGATTTTCATGTTCTATTGATAATGTTTTATATTTGTCTTCAACTTCCTTTTTTTCAATTTCTAATTGATTTTTTTGAATACTTAATTTTTCTATGTTATTTTTAAGGTTTGGGTTTTCAAAATTTAATTTTTTTAGTTTGCTAAGTGCTATATTAAGTTTTTTTTCTTTTTCATAAGAAGTTTTCATATATATACATAATATTAAATAGAATCTTCTTAGTCTAGATAGGATAATTTTTGAGCAAACAACACAGAGAATTAGCAAATAGCATCAGGTTTTTGTCGATGGATGCTGTTCAAAAAGCAAATTCTGGTCATCCAGGAATGCCTATGGGAATGGCTGATGTAGTAACGGTCCTATTTAAAGATTTTTTGAAATTTAATCCAAAAAAACCAGATTGGCTAAATAGAGATAGATTTGTTTTATCGGCTGGACACGGATCAATGTTACTTTACTCTCTGCTTTATCTAACAGGTTATAAAAGTGTTTCTATAGAAGATATAAAAAATTTTAGACAACTAGATTCTATTTGTGCGGGACATCCTGAATATCACGAAGGGTCAGGAATTGAAACAACGACCGGCCCACTAGGTCAAGGCATAGCAAATGCCGTTGGTTTTGCATTAGCAGAGGAAATTTTAAAAAAAAAAGTAGGTAAAAAAATTATAAATCATAAGACTTATGTTTTAGCTGGAGATGGATGTTTAATGGAAGGTATTAGCCATGAAGCATTAAGTTTTGCAGGTCATCTAAAATTAAAAAATCTTATTTTATTATTTGATAATAATTCAATATCAATTGATGGACCTACAAATTTAGCAGTATCGGATAACACAAAAAAAAGATTTGAAAGTTATGGTTGGGACTATGTGGATATAAATGGTCACGATGAAAAACAAATCTTTAAAGCTCTAAAAAAAGCACAAAAAGCAAAAAAACCTTTTGCTATCTCATGTAAAACAACAATTGGTTATGGTTCTCCTAACAAAGGTGGAAAGGCATCATCTCACGGAAGTCCGCTTGGGCAGGAAGAAATTAATTTGGTTAGAAAAAAACTAAATTGGAATTATAAACCCTTCGAAATACCAGATGAAATCAAAAAAGAATGGAAAAAAATTGGAGAAAAAGCATCTGCATATGCTGAAAAAAATGAAGCAAAATATCAAAAAGAAATAAAAAAAATTGTTTGGTTGGGAACGTCATCGATAAAACATTTTAAAAATATTAATTTATCAATTGAAAAAGCAATGAAAGATTATTTGAAAAATATGAGTCCAATTGCAACAAGAAAATCATCTGAGATGTTTTTAGAATTAATTACATCATTGCCAAACCTAATTGGAGGATCGGCTGATTTAGCTGGTTCAAATAATACTAAAACTAAAAAACATGAAATAATTAAACCAGGAAATTTTAAAGGAAATTACATTCATTATGGGGTAAGAGAACATGCGATGTGCGGTATTATGAACGGACTGGCTTTACATAGTTGTTTAATACCTTATGGCGGAACATTTTTAATTTTTAGCGATTATTGTAAACCATCAATTAGATTAGCTGCAATGATGAAACAAAGAGTAATTTATATTTTCACGCATGATTCAATAGGGCTGGGGGAAGATGGTCCAACTCATCAACCAATTGAGCAGCTAGCTAGCTTAAGATCAATACCTAACTTAAATGTTTTTAGACCTGCAGATACAGTTGAAACTTTTGAGTGCTGGCAATTAGCCCTTGAAAGCAATAAATCGCCAAGTGTAATTGCATTGTCTAGACAAAAAATAAATCCTTTAAGAAAAGAATATAGTAAAATTAATAAGTGCTCTAAAGGGGCATATGAAATAATGAGAACTGGAGAGGATATTAAAGTTATATTAATGTCAAGTGGTTCTGAGACTAGTTTGGCGTGCGAAGTTAGCCATAAATTAGCCACAGAAAATATTTATTCAAAAGTTATATCAATGCCATGTCAGGAGTTATTTGACAAACAAGATGAAATCTACAAAAAAGAAATTTTTTCTGGAACAGAACTTTTAGTCTCAATAGAGGCCTCTGAAACTGGATTCTGGAAAAAATATACAGGTTCTAATGGAATGAATTTTGGTATTAATGATTTTGGAAAAAGTGCTCCCTACAAAGATATTTACGATCACTTTAAACTAAATGTGATGGACATAACTAAAGCGATTAAAAAAAGAATATGAAAATAAAAATAGGTATAAATGGACTTGGTAGAATTGGTAGAATGGTCATTAGGTCAATTGTTGAAAGTAATTATAATAATCTTGAGATAAAACATGTAAATAATAGAACTGGACCTGAAATTAGTTCAAAACTGCTAAAGTATGACTCAATACACGGCAAATTTAAATCTGAAATTAAGTTTAATAAAAATAAAATTATAATTGGAAAACATAAAATATCATTTTCTCAAGAAACAAATATCGAAAATATCAATTGGAAAAAATATGGAGTTGATTATGTTTTTGAGTGTACAGGAAAATTTAATTCTAAAGAAAAACTTCTGCCTCATTTAAAAAATGGTGCTAAGAAGGTGATTGTTTCGGCGCCGTGTAAAAATGCTGATAAAACTATAGTTTACGGAGTTAACCAAAAATCTATAAATAAGAACGATAAAATTATTTCTGCAGCTTCATGCACTACTAATTGTTTGGCACCTATAATAAATATTCTTCATAATAATTATCAGATCGAAAAAGGTTTTATGACAACAATTCATGCTTTTACTACCGACCAAAGATTATTAGATAATTCTCATAAAGATCCAAGAAGAGCAAGATCTGCATCGCAATCAATAGTGCCAACATCTACAGGTGCTTCAAAAGCAATTGGAGAGATCATACCTTCTTTAAAAGGTAAATTAGAAGGTGTGGCTATGAGAGTGCCCACCCCAAATGTGTCCTTAATCGAGTTAGTTTTTTGTACAAAAAAAGATTTAACAATTCAAAAAATAAACAAAAGTTTTTTAGATGCTTCTAAAAAATCATTAAAAGGTATAATTGATATTACTAATGAGAAATTAGTATCAGTTGATTTCAATCACAACCCAAACTCAGCTATTATCGATGCTAACTTAACAAATACAATTGGGAAAAATATGGGAAAAATATCAGCTTGGTATGATAATGAATGGGGTTTTTCAAATAGAATGTGTGATTTAGCAAAATATATTCATAAAATTTAATTTTTTTATGAAAAATCATTTAAGTAAAAATCTTGATTTAAAAGGAAAAAAAGTTTTACTAAGATTAGACTTAAACGTTCCAATGGAAAATGGAGCTATAACTGAAACGTCTAGAATAGAAAAAATAATTCCAACAATTAAGCTTTTGTCTGAAAAACAGGCTAAGATTATAATTTTATCACATATAGGTAGACCAAAGGGAAAAGTGGTTAAAGAAATGTCATTAAAGCCCATTTCAGAAAAACTTTCGCTTTTATTAAAGAAAAAAGTTTTATTTAATAATAGCCCTCTTAATGGAGATGCAAAATTTGAGATAGATAAAATCAATGATGGCTCTATTACAATGTTAGAAAATATACGTTTCAATAAAGAGGAAGAGTCGAATGATATGAAATTTGCAAAAAAAATATCTGATTTAGGCGACATATACGTTAATGATGCATTTTCTTGCTCACATAGGTCTCATGCATCAATCGACGCAATAACAAAATATATTCCTTCTTATTTTGGCTTACAAATTTCTCAAGAAATCTCAGCCCTTGAAAAAATAACTAATAAAATTGAAAAACCTGTCTCTCTAGTAATTGGAGGGTCAAAAATTTCGACGAAGTTTAAAATTATAAATAATTTAATAAAAAAATTCGATAATGCTATAATTGTAGGTGGAATGGCTAATACAATATTAAAGCATACAGGCAAAAATGTCGGCAAATCTATATGTGAAAGAGATAGTGGTGATTTAGTCAAACAAATTTTTGAAAATTCAAAAAAATATGATTGTGAAATTATCATTCCTAATGATGTGATAGTATCTAAAAGTTTAGATGGCACAGGAAAAGAAAAAGATATTAATGATGTAATGGATGATGAAATGATATTAGATATAGGATCAAAAACAATATTAACTATAGAAAAAATTATTAATAAATCTAAAACAGTTTTATGGAATGGCCCGGCAGGATATTTTGAAAATCCTAATTTTCAAAATGGAACAAAAAAAATCCTAGAATTAATTTCAGCAAGAACCGAACATGAAAATATTTTCTCTGTTGCTGGAGGCGGGGAAACGGTGGCGGCAATTAATAAATTTGAAAAATCAAACTCCTTTACTTTTATTTCAACTGCTGGTGGAGCGTTTTTAGAATATCTTGAAGGAAAAACTTTACCTGGTATAAAAGCACTAAATCAAAATGTCTGAACTTAAAGATATAGCATTAAAAGTTATTGGTAATGGAAAAGGAATTCTTGCTGCAGATGAAAGCACGGGCACAATGACAAAAAGACTCGATAGTGTAAATGTCGAGTCAAGCAATCAAAATAGATTAATTTTTAGAGAAACCCTATTTAGTTCAGAAAGTATGAAAAATTGTATTGGTGGAGTTATCCTTTATGATGAAACTATAAAGCAATCTAGCTCCTCAGGAGAAAAAATTCCGCAACTTATATCGCACTCAAATGCAGTACCTGGAATTAAAGTAGATACTGGAGCAAAAGTTTTAGCTGGTTCATCTGAGGAAAAAATTACCGAAGGATTAGATGGATTGAGAGAAAGACTGCAAGAATATTATAAACTTGGAGCAAGATTTACTAAATGGAGAGCTGTTTATGTAATATCAAAGGATTATCCTAGTAAATTATCAATTATTTCAAATGCTCATGCGTTAGCTAGATATGCGGCTTTGGCCCAAGAAAATGGAATGGTTCCAATTGTAGAACCTGAGGTATTAATGGATGGCAGTCATACTGCTGAAGATTGTTACAAAAAAACTTCAGAGGTAATAAAAAGATGTTTTGAGGAGCTAATTCTTAATAAAGTCGATTTAAAAGGAACAATACTAAAACCAAATATGATTTTGCCAGGTAATAAATGTAAACAAAAAATCTCAAGTGAAGATATTGCAAAATTTACGGTAAAATGTCTTAAAGACTCTGTGCCTAACGAAGTACCTGGAATAGCCTTTTTATCAGGTGGTCAAACAGAAATGGAAGCTACAGAAAATTTAAACTCAATAAATAAAATTAATAATACTAACTTTATTATGACATACTCGTACGGCAGAGCCTTACAACAAAGTGCCTTAAAGTTTTGGTCAAAAGATATTCGGGATACTAAAGGTACTCAAAAAATATTTAATCACAGAGCTTACATGTGTTCTTTAGCATCCCAAGGAAAATGGTCAAAAGATATTGAAAAACAAAATAACTAATAAAAAATTTGTTTATCTAATCTCTCCAAATAAAATTAAAAGTATATTTTTTTATAAAGATTTGGAAAAGATATTTAAAACAAAAAAAATAAGTTTTTTCCAACTAAGATTGAAAAAAAACACTTTCAAAGAAAAATTAATAATAGGAAAAAAAGTAAAGAAAATTTGCAAAAAATATAATGTTAAATTTATTGTTAACGATGACCCCTTTCTTGCAAAAAAATTAAACTCTGATGGATGTCACTTAGGACAAAAAGATATGAACATTTCGCATGCGCGGAAGATATTAGGAAATAAAATTATTGGAATAACTTGCCATAACTCTATTTCTCTTGTTAAAAAAGCTCAAATAAATAATGCCAATTATATTGCGATAGGAGCCTTTAATAACTCAAAAACTAAAAAAGTTAAATTTAAATCAAGTATAAAATTATTAAAATCAGTTAAAAAAATTACAAATTTACCAGTTGTGGCTATTGGTGGTATAAATAACATCAATTATAAAAATCTTTTGTTGAATAAAGCTAACTTTTTAGCTATTTCAGGCTACATTTGGAAAAATAAAAAATATAAACCCTTAGAGGCAATTAACAGCTTAAAATGAAAATATCTGGAAATGAAATAAGAGTTGGAATGTTGTTGGAATACAAGAACGATCTTTGGTTAGTTTTAAAAACTCAACATGTAAAACCTGGAAAAGGCGGCGCTTTTGCTCAAGTGGAGATGAAGAGTGTAAATAAAAATACCAAACTCAATGAAAGGTTTAGATCAAGTGACACCTTGGAGAAAGCTTCATTGGATGAGGTTAAATTTAATTTTTTATATGAAGATGAGACTGATTATTATTTTATGAATCCTAAATCATTTGAACAAATAAATATAAAAAAAGACAATATTGGAGAAAAAGGGAAAATGTTAACAGAAAATTTAGAAGTTAATATAAATTTTTATAATGAAAAACCTCTCTCGGTAGATCTTCCAAATCAAATAAAATGTAAAATAGAAACTACAGATGTTGCTTTAAAAGGACAAACTGTCTCTTCATCTTATAAACCTGCAACACTGACAAATGGAATAAATATTCAGGTCCCTCCTTTTATTGAAAGTGGTGATGAAATAATAATTGATACTAGGACAAGTGAATATATTAAAAAAATCTAAATTTAATGAATCAAATATCTCCAAACTTGAATATTATGATTAAAGCTGCAGAAAAAGCTTCAAAAGTTTTAATTAGAGATTTTGGTGAGTTAGAAAATTTACAAGTTACGCAAAAAGGACCAAAAGATTTTGTAACCAACTCTGATAAAAAAGTTGAAAAAATTCTTATAGAGGAACTTGGAAAATATAAAAAAAATTATTCGTTTTTAAGTGAAGAAAACGGAAAAATCGAAAATAAGGATAAAGAAAATATTTGGATTATTGATCCAATAGATGGTACAAATAATTTTCTTCATGGTATACCACATTTTTCAATTTCTATTGGCCTTAAATCAAAAAATGAAATTATTGCTGGAGTAATATTCGATCCTATTAAAAATGAATTATTTTTTGGTGAGAAAGATAATGGTTCATATATAAATAATCATAGAATAAGGGTTTCAAAAAAAAATAATTTAGATGAATGTCTATTTGCATCAAATAATGCAGGAATTAAATCTGAAAACCTATCCACAAGAAATCTTGGTAGCGCGGCATTGGATTTGGCTTACGTGGGCGCAGGTAGATTTGATGGATATTTTCAAAATGATTTACATATTTGGGATATAGCTGCTGGAATAATTATTGTAAAAGAAGCAGGTGGAGTTTTAAATGATATAAATTTATCTGAAGTTGAGAATTTAAAAATTAGAGCATCTAGCAACACAATTTATGAAAAAATGCTCAAAAAATTAAGTAACTTTTAATTGTTTTCCCAGAAACTTTTGCTATAAGTCTCGATATGAAAAAAGACATACATCCAAACTACCATAAAATAAAAGTTGAGATGACAGATGGTACTCAATTTGAAACTAGATCGACATGGGGATCTGAGGGTGAGATTCTTAAACTTGAGATTGATCCTAAATCTCATTCTGCATGGACAGGTGGAAAACAAAAAATATTAGACAAAGGTCGAGTAAGTAAATTTAATAAAAAATTCCAAAATTTTAGATCAGAAAAGAAGAATTAAATGTCAAATGCACCATTAATGCCAATGGCTACTGCTGTTTGGTTAGTCGAAAATACCACATTAACTTTTAAACAAATTGCTGAATTCTGTAAATTACATGAAGTTGAAATTCAAGGTATTGCTGATGGAGAAGTAGCGAAAGGCATAATTGCTTACAATCCAATTATATCAGGACAATTGACAAGAGAAGAGATTGAACTTTCATCAAAAGATGAAAGTAGGCCATTACAAATTAAAAATACTGATATTGAAATTTCATCTGAAAATAAAAAAATCAAGAAATATGTTCCATTGTCCAAAAGACAAGATAAACCAGATTCGGCACTTTGGCTTATTAAACATCATTCAATATTAAAAGACTCGCAAATTGCTAAATTGGTTGGCGTAACAAAGAACTCAGTTGTAGCGATAAGAAATAAAAGCTATTGGAATTATAATAATCTTAACCCCAAGGATCCAGTTGCAATGAATTTATTTACACAAAAAGATTTAATTGAAGCAATAGAAAAAGCTGAAAGAAGAATAAAAAGAGAAAAAAAAGAAAAGGAAAAAGCTAAGCTTTCAGCACAAAATAATTGAAATGATTAAATTTGATAGACATAAAAAATATAAAATGTTAATTAATCGTTTTTTTTGGAGGTATTTATTAAAATAGAAGTTAAAGATAAT
>CACNCD010000012.1 GCA_902618855.1 uncultured Pelagibacteraceae bacterium
AACCAAATTTTCCAATCTCTTTTAATAAAGTCAAATTTGAATTAGCTTTTACAGCAAAACATATGATCGGATTTAAACTTCTGAAATTATTTTTGAAATTATAAATATTTTCTTTTAATTTCTTGTAAGAATAGCAATACAGTGGAGTTTGAAATTTATTTGCTAATTTACTAGCTTTAACTCCCTCTATATAAAAATTTTTATTTATATATTTCATTATATATTGATTGAAACAGAGCTATTATTTTTTGCTTTATACTCAGGATCTGCTTTTTTTCCACAAGAAAGTAAAAAACACAAACAAAGCAAACTTAAAATTAATTTTTTTTTCATAATATATTTTTCTTATATTTAGTTATCATTTTTTTAATATTTGCAAAAGAAGTTCCACCATATGATTTTTTTGAATTAACAGAGTATTTTAGGTTAAAAACCTTTAATACATCAGAAGTTAAGATTGGCTCAATTTTTTTTAACTCATTAATATTTAGTTCATTTAATTTTTTTTTCTTTTTTTCAGCAAAATTTACTATTAATGAAGTGACTCTATAAGCATTTCTAAATGACATGCCATGTTTGCTAACTAGATAATCAGCTAAATCCGTTGCTACAATGTAACCATTTTCAGCGAGCTCCAACATTCTTTTTTTATTTGGACTAAAGTTATTTAAAACCTCATTTAAAATTGAGATACAGTTATTTAGTGTTTCATTTGTTTTAAAAACCAACTCTTTATCATCCTGAAGATCTTTAAAATAAGAGAGTGGCAACCCTTTAAGAATTGTTAGCATTGAAAAAAGGTTTCCAAAAGTTTTTCCAGTTTTTCCTCTCAAAAATTCTAGCGTATCTGGATTTTTTTTTTGAGGCATAATAGACGATCCGGTAACTACTTTATCTGAAAGGTTGATCAAAGAAAAAGCGTCTGAGTTCCAGATTATAAATTCTTCTGATATTCTTGAAATGTGCAATGAACATACGGATGCACTATATAGGAAATCTAATACGAAGTCCCTATCGGCAACAGTATCTATTGAATTGTTCGTAGCTTTTTTAAAACCAAGTTTTTTTGAGGTAAAATTTCTATCAATATTAAAAGATGTTCCAGTCAAAGCTGCAACACCCAAAGGATTTTCGTTTAGACTTTCTAAATTATTTTTAAATCTATGTTTATCTCTATTAAACATTTCAATATATGCCATCATATAGTGCGCAAACGAAACAGCTTGAGCATTTTTTAAATGTGTAAAACCAGGCATAATTGTATTAATATTTCTTTGTGCAACTTTAAGTATACTCTTATTAAGATTTTCTAATTTTTTAATTAATTCCAGAGTCTCAATTTTCAACCACATTTTAAAATCTGTTATTACTTGGTCATTTCTTGATCGTGCTGTATGAATAAAACCTGCATCATCACCAATTATTTCAAATAACCTTTTTTCAATATTCATATGAATATCTTCATATTCACTCTTATAAACAAATTTTTTTTTCTTTATTTCACTCTCAATTTTTTTCAAACCAAAGATTATTTTATTTTTTATTTTGAAAGATATTATTTTTTGTCTAAACAACATTTCTACGTGCACTATAGAACCAAGGATATCCTGCTTATAAAGATTTTTATCAATTTCTATAGAGCTTCCAATTTTTTGGAATAATACTGAACCTTTTTTTTTGATTCTAGTTCTCCATATTGTTTGGTTGTTTTTATTTTTTGTCATGATATTTAATTATACTTATTTAGTATAAAATTTTTATAATTAAATACATTTATGCAATTTTCTCTCAATACGATAGTAATAAAACCTGAAAAAAACGTAACTGTAAAAAATGCAGTAATTCTGCTTCATGGATATGGTGGTGATGCAAAAGATATCAGCATGTTAACTCTTAACTGGAAAAGATTTTTACCTAACACAGTTTTTTTGTGTCCTGATGCACATGAGGTATGCTCAATTAATCCATCAGGTTTTCAATGGTTTGATTTAAGTAAAGACGATTCAGATTATATTTTGCAAGAGTCATTAAAGGCTGAAAAAAAATTATTAAACTACATAAATGAAGTAAAAGATGTTTTTAAATTAGAAAGCAAAAGAATTTGTATCTCAGGGTTTAGCCAAGGATGCATGTTGTCTATAAATGTTGGTTTAACGAGTCATGAAAATCTTGCATGCATAGTTGGATTTTCTGGGAAAATAATTAATAAGGATAATTTGATAAAAAGAAAAAAATCAAATACAAATTTTCTTTTAATACATGGAGAGCTCGATGAAGTAGTTGATCCATCAAATCTTTTGGAGGCAAAAGATTTTTTAATGCGTCATAATATTGATGTTCAAACGCATATTATAGCAGCATGTGGACATAATATTCCTGTAGAGGCTTCTAGTTTAGCTTTAGCTTTTATCAAAGAAAATTTTAACAGGTTATAAAACTTTAATAAATATTTAGTCCTATTGAAAAATAAAAAAAATTAAGTTACTCTTTATCTATAATGACATTTATTGATCAAAATACTTCTTTGGAAAAATGTCCAGCATTAGTTTTAAATGCTGATTATAGACCTTTGAGCTATTATCCTTTGTCTTTATGGAGTTGGCAAGATTCAATAAAGTCAGTTTTTCTAGACAGAGTTACAATCGTTAGTAATTATGATCGTGTAATTAGAAGTCCCTCTTTTTATATGAAGCTCCCAAGTGTCATAGCTTTAAAAAGTTATGTAAGACCGCTCTCAAATCCTAACTTTACAAGATTTAATGTTTTTTTAAGAGATAAATTTTCATGTCAATATTGTGGTAGTAAAAATGAATTAACTTTTGACCATTTATTACCTAGATCAAAAGGTGGAAAAACCAATTGGGATAATGTTGTTACAGCTTGTTCAAGTTGCAATGTAAAAAAAGGAGGACGCTTACTAACAGACTCTGGAATGAAATTAAATCATCAACCTTTTCAACCAACTACAGAAGATCTTCATAAAAATGGAAGGAATTTTCCACCAAATTTTTTACACGAAAGCTGGATGGACTATTTATATTGGGATGTTGAGTTAGAACCCTAAACTATTATATCTTTTCCGATATCTTTATTGCAATTTTTGAGCTAGTTTTTATAGCCTTATCTAAAAATGAGTAGAAGCCTTTTTTTGTTGCTCCTTTTTCATAAGCTATATCTTTATGATGTATCTCATCTTCTCTAAATTTTTCAATTTTTTTTTTTAGTTGCTTCTCATCAGACCCTAATTGATTTAATTGACTTAAATAATGTTTATCAATCACTTCCTCTACTGAAGCAGTGCATAACATTGCTGCCTTTTTTCCAAGAATTGTAGATCCGAAGCCTAATCCAATGCCAAGAAGATCCCATAACGGTAATAATTTTGTAGGTTTTATATTTCTTTTTTTTATTTCGTTTGCAAAGTAATCATGGTGTTCTTTTTCATGTATTTTCATTTCCTCTACAGTCTTTTTTAAATCCTCGTCTTTTACAAGCGTATTTAAAGCCAATAATTGGCCCTCATATATTTTAATTGCACCTCGCTCACCTGCATGGTCTACTCTTATAAATTCCTCAAGTTTATTTGGATCTGTTTTTTTCATTTATTAATAATTTTAAAGTATATAGGCTAATAATTACAGAAATAAACAAATTTATAGTCGCAAGAGAAAAACCAAATATCTTAAAATTAACTTCTTTACAATTAGGAAGGTTATTATTTAATGACTCTATAATTTTAGATTTATCTAATAAATCTATGTTTGGATTTGTACAACCAGAGAATTCTTCAAAAATATTATTTTCAATACCAAAGTGATAACCGGATATTAAAGAACTAAAAACAAATGTTAAAAATATTAAAAATAACCATGCATACTTATTTTTTGATGAAATACCTAAAAAAGATATGAAAATAGCAAATACATAAGGAATTCTTTGATATATGCAAAGCTTACACGGTTTTTGATTTAAAATGAATTCTATATATATGGCACTAAGTAATGAAAATACACTTACTAAAAAAATTAGTAAAAAATAATGTTTTAATTTTAAATTTTTAATCATAATTACTTACTAAAATTTATAAGAAAAGAATATATAAAGAATACAAAAATTACCAAAATAATTGAAATAATCACAGAGACCAAAATCAATTTTTTTTCTATAAGTTTTTTCATTTTAGGACCAAAATTTCCTATTAGAAAAGCTATTAAAAAAAATCTTAAACCTCTTGTTAAAAAGGAAATAATTACAAAATATAAAAAGTTAAAGTGAACAAATCCACTTGTGATAGTTAATAATTTAAATGGTACTGGAGAAAAACCAGCTATTGCTAACAGTGTCATCCAAGCAACAACTCCACCTTCAGAAGATACTTTATCTTTAAGAAAAGAAGTATTATCTACACCATAAAGCTCAAAAATTTTTACACCAATCTCATTAAAAAAAACATAACCTATAAAGTAACCAAAACATGCACCAAGAACTGAACAAATAGTAGCAATTATCGTAATTTTCAACCAATCATCACGTTTTGCAATTGTCATAGGTATAATTAAAACATCAGGTGGTATAGGAAAAATAAAACTTTCTATAAACGAAATAACACCCAAAAAGAATTTTGAACTTTTATGTCCGGCTAATTTCAAAGACTTTAGGTACAATTCCTTAAACATTTTTTGGTTTTAATATAATTTTACTTCTTATACTATTTAAATTTATAACAATAAATTATGAAAATTAAGGGCGAATGGCGGAACTGGTAGACGCGCACGACTCAAAATCGTGTTTCGCAAGAAGTGAGAGTTCGATTCTCTCTTCGCCCACCAAACAATGAATTAAGATGAAAAAATTCCCTGAAATAAATAAAATAAATAATTTAGTAGAATTATTTTTTAATCAATACGAAAATCAGTTCGATAAGAGTAAAATATTATTATCTTCTCTAAAAGAGCCACGAAAAAATTACAGTTGGCAAGAAACATTTAATTCAATTAATAAATTATCAGAGGAATTAAAGAAATTTGTAAATGTAGGAGATAGATGCTTGTTAATTTCTGAAAATAGGCCTGAGTGGTTTATTTCAGATTTATCAATTATGTTATCAGGATCAATTACTGTACCAGCATATACAACTTACGCTGAGAGAGATTATGAATATATAATTAATGATTGCACACCATCTGTGATTTTCGTTTCAAATACAGAACAATTTAATAAAATAAAAAATATAATTAAGAATAAAAATTTTATAAAAAAAGTATTTTCATTTGATAATTTAGAAAATGAAAATCATAAAGATTATCAAAATATAAGTAATTTATTTAACGACTTAAAAAAAGAAAAAAGTATTCCTAAAAATGAGATGAGTAGAAAGGATCCAGCTTGTATTATTTATACTTCTGGAACGCAGGGAAATCCAAAAGGAGTAATTCTAAGTCATGGCGGGATTTTAAATAATTGTGAGGGTGCAATCGAAATTTTGGAGCCACTAATTCAAAGAGATCAAACAAGATTTTTAACATGGTTACCATTATCCCACTCATATGAACATACTGTTCAGTTTGTACAAATTACTGTTTCAGCAAGAGTATTTTATGCTGAGAGTATTGAAAAGTTAATAAAAAATATGAATGAATGTAGTCCAGAAGTTATGACTGCAGTTCCAAGATTTTATCAAAACCTTTATCAAAAAATAAATGCAAGTTTCAAAAAAGCAACCGGTATTAAAAAAATTTTAGTTCAAAAGATGTTAGTGCTTGGACTTAAAAAAATTCGAAAAGAACCATTAAATTTTATTGAAAAAGTTCTTGATAAAATTTTAGAGAAAATAGTGAGAAAAAAAATTAAGGATCAGTTTGGAGGATCCCTAAAAACCTTTGTTTCTGGAGGTGGTGCCCTTGATAAGGAGGTAGGCTTTTTTTTAAATGCAATAGGTTTACCTACTCTGCAAGGGTATGGCCTTACAGAAACATCACCTGTAGTTAGCTGTAATCCAATTAACGATATTAGAGTAGAGACGGTAGGACC
Organism: uncultured Pelagibacteraceae bacterium; assembly: GCA_902618855.1. Lineage (GTDB taxonomy): Bacteria > Pseudomonadota > Alphaproteobacteria > Pelagibacterales > Pelagibacteraceae > Pelagibacter. Next base: position 6,031 of record CACNCD010000012.1, read on the forward strand.
TCCGTTTAAAGGGAATGAAGTAAAAATTGCTGAAGATGGAGAAATACTTGTAAAGGGTGAAAATGTTATGCTTGGGTATTGGAACAACAAAGAGGAAACAGATAAAGTTTTAAAAAATAATTGGCTTCATACTGGTGATATAGGGGTTTTTGAAAATAATTACTTAAAAATAACTGATAGAAAGAAAGATATTTTAATAACTCCAGGTGGAGACAATATATCTCCATTAAAGATTGAAAATGAGTTAGTAAATTCTGAAATAATAGATCAAGCAATTGTTTATGGAGATAACAAACCATATCTCGTTGCGTTATTAGTTCTTAATGATGAAAAAAAATCTTCAAGTGACAGCGAAATTCAAAAAGAAATAAATAAAATAAATAATAAACTATCCAAAATAGAAAATATTAAAAAATATTTTACAATAAACGAAAAATTTTCAATTGAAAATGGAATGTTAACACCAACATTGAAGTTAAAAAGATTTAAAATTATACAAAAATATAAAAATAATTTTGAAAAACTTTATTAAATTAATTTAAAAAAATTGTTTATTTGTCGCTATTTATCTAACTTTTTTAAGTATTTTAAAAAAATAAAAAAAAATAATTTTTTTTAATATTTTGTTATTAATTAAAGAATTGACATAAGTTATTAAAAAAAATAAAAATAGTTAATAACGAATCATTTTGATTCGTAAAACTAAACAGGGAGCTAAAGATGGCTAAAAGAAGAAAAAAAGCTAAGAAAAAAGCTAAGAAAAAAGCAAAAAAAAGAAGAAGAAGAAGATAGTAGTTTCTTTTTTAAAAAACGCTTCTCTTAAACAAAGTTTAGGGAAGCGTTTTTTTTTATTCAGTTATTTCAGTAGTTTCCTCAGTTTTTGGTTCAATTTTTGGAACTTGCTGGTTTTCTAAATTTCTCTTTAAAGCTTTATCTAATTTTTTTTGAGTATCTTCTAACGATAAATTCATTACTATTTGAAATTCGGTTAAAATCCTATCATATGCTTTTTCAAATAGTTGTCTTTCACTATATGATTGGTCAACCATCAAATCATCACCTTTATTAAGATCTCTGACTACCTCAGCTAATTCATAAATTTTTCCTGACGTGATTTTCTGTTCATATTCTTGAGCACGTCTACTCCACATCGATCTTTTTATTTTTGGTTTACTTTTCAATATTGAAATAGACTTATTAACTTGATTGATTGTTGAGAGTGGTCTTAAATTATTTTGTTTATTAATAGGAAGTAAACCAATTGCTTTATCTTTTTCAAATTTAATATCGTAACATTGGACTTCAATACCTCCAATTGTTTTTGAACTTACTGATAAAATTTGACCAACACCGTGTTTAGGATAAACCACATAATCTTTTGGTTTATATTGTTTTTTTTCTGTTTCTTGTTTTTTTATTTTTTTTATTTCAGGCTTAATCTCATTACTTTTTGGTATTCTTAAATTATCATTTTTTACAACGGTTTTTAAACTTTTCTTTGGTTTTGAAATAATTTTTTTTGTCTTAGCTTTATCTTTAATTTTTTTCGTTTTAACTTTTTTTATAACCTTTATTTTTTTTATCTTTTTTTTGATTTTATTTTTTTTAAAGGTTTTCTTTAAAATACTTTTCAAATTTATTTTCTTCATTTTTATATTTTTCGTGATCTGTTGGTGGATCTTTCTTGGCACTTATGTTTGGCCATATTTCCGAATATTTTTTGTTTAACTCTACCCATTGATCGATATTATTTAACGTATCAGGAACTATAGCATCTACTGGACACTCTGGTTCACAAACGCCACAATCTATACACTCATCAGGTTTAATTACAAGCATATTTTTGCCCTCATAAAAACAGTCTACAGGACAAACCTCTACACAGTCCATTAATTTACACTTTATACACTTATCGTTAACTACATATGTCATTTAACTAAATCTTTTTTTATTTTTTCCTTAATTTCACTTACTACTTTATTATCTAAATATAGCAATCCAGATAATCGTCTCATCAAATTTGACTCAAACATATCAGCTTCTTTATTTGAATATATAATTTTCCACAGTGACTCAATGATTTTAATTTTAAAAGCTTCATCTGTACTTTTAATTTCTTTTGTATAATCAAGTATTTGATTTGAATTTTTCTCATGGTTTTCAGCATCAGACATAAGTTTTTCAACATCATTAATTTCTGGATCCAAGATTAAAATTGTATCTCTGATAATTTTTTTTTCTAAACTTGAGTAATTTTCATCAATTTTAGCAGTATGTATTAATAATGCTGCTGTTTTTAAAATTAAATGACTATTATTTTCAGTTTTATTTTTTTTTTTAAAAAATTTAAACATTAGCTAAAATTGATATTTTTTAATATTTTGAAAGGATTATCGTTTAATTGGTTATTTTTCACAAACTTTTTAAATTTAGTCTTATTTGGTTGATATTTAAAATAAATTTCTTTGTTTTTTTCATAAGTTCTATAATTCATTTTTTGAATTAATTTTACAAAATTATCTTTATTGCATCCAAGTAAATTTAACATTTCAGGAATCAATTTTATATCTTTGCTTTTTTCTTTATTAGTATTAATAATTTGTACAAATAATCTCTCTAATATATCAATTCTAACAAAAAATTTATCAAAACTTTCAAAACCACATAAAAGCATAAAGTTTTTATTTTTATTATCTTTATCATCAACAAAATTTAAACCAAATTTTGGAGGTTTAAGATTAAAGAATTCTTGATTATAATTTTTCCATAAAAGTATTCTTAATTGAACTGCCTCTGGTTTTAGAAGTTTAAAAAGAAAAATATGATATCTTCCAAATTTTACACCTAAGTTCCTCAAAATTTTTCTTTCTTCTTGTTCTAACTTATTAAGATAGTCAGTAACTAATTCTCTTTTTACAACACCATTATTTTCATACAGTCTATATGCCAAGGCTCTTATTGATGAATTTGTCTCTTCCAAGTTTCTAAGATCGATGAGGCTTTTTAAAATAAAATTTATTTTCTCTTTAAGCCACTTATCAATGTAGTTTTTAAGTTTATTTCTTTCATTAGTTTCAATTATATCGTCTACAATTAAAGATATTTCTGGTTCTAAGTAATCTTTTCCAGGCTGCAATCTAGCTATAGGAAAATTATTCCAATAAATTTTAAAGTCCTCTTCTAAATTGAGTAAACCAGTTTTTGTTATCTGATCAATTCGTTTTGAAAATTCTGGGCTAATACTTTGTCTTGCTGCCTTTTTTAACGATTTTATATCTGTATCAAGTGTTCCTACTTTCAAATCAAGTTCTAATTTTAAACCTTTTAAGCTTCCTACAAATTGATTATCAATAAGTACTTTTTCATTCTCTATAATTTTAGTTGTAAAATTCATATCTTGTTTCAAACCTCTTGCCAACATACTTGCTCTTTTATCTATAAAACTTTTAGTTAGCTCCTCATGTAAACGATCTGATAATTTATCTTCTAATAATTTAGTTCTTTCAATCCAATAATCTTGATTTTCAACCCAATTAGTTTTGTTTGCAACATATGACCAAGTTCTAACATTTGCTATTCTATTTGATATTGAGTCGACATTTCCATCAAGTTTATCTAGGTTAAATAATTGTTCTTTCATATAATTGTTAGAAATTTTACCAGGTTTTTCTCTTAAAAATTTAAACACTTTACTAACAACTTCTAAATGGTTTCCATATGTTTTTTTTACAAAGTCAGGTATTTGACAACATTCCCATAAAAGTTTTAATTCATTTTCATTATTAAATATTTCTAAATTTTCTAGTCCTTTGAGAATATACTTTAAAACCTTTTCATCTTCACACTCATAAATTCTTTTTAACCAACTTTTATTAGGTCTTTCATCTAAAGACTTTATTAAAACTTTTCCATTTTTAAAATTAAGTTTAGAATTTCTCCAATAAATTGTATGTATTTCATCAAACTTATGTTTTTCAAGTAAATCTATATTGTCTCCACTTATTTGATCACATTCTCCAGTTATACCAAAGTTGCCATCATTTAAATATCTGCCTGCTCTACCCGCTATTTGACCTATTTCAGATAAATTTAATTTTCTTAATTTCCTTCCATCAAATTTTTTTAAGCTTGAAAAATAAACGTTATCTAAATCCATGTTAATACCCATTCCAATTGCATCTGTAGCAACTAAAAAATCCACATCTCCCGATTGGTAGAGACTTACCTGTGCGTTGCGTGTTTTTGGACTCAATGAACCCATTACTATTGCCGCTCCACCTTTTTGTCTTCGTATTAATTCTGCTATTGCGTATACTTCTTCCGCTGAGAATGCAATTATTGCAGTTTTTCTATCAATTCTTGAAATTTTTTTATGCCCAACATACGATAGCTTTGAAAACCTCTCTTTATTAATAAATTCGGTATCTTCATCTAGTTTTAAAATAATATTTTTCATTGTATGTGATCCCATAAGCATTGTTAATTTTTCACCCCGAAGATTTAAAAGTCTATCGGTGAAAACATGACCTCTTTCTTGATCAGAACACATTTGAATTTCATCGATACCAACAAATTCTAAATTTTTATCAATTGGCATTGATTCAACAGTACATAAATAATATTTTGCCCCAGATGGAATTATTTTTTCTTCACCTGTAATTAAAGCAACTTTGTTGGGATTTACTTTTGCAATAATTTTATCATAGACCTCTCTAGCCAACAGTCTTAATGGAAAACCTATCATACCCGAGTCAAAAGATAGCATTGTCTCAATAGCTAAAAATGTTTTCCCTGTATTTGTAGGGCCTAGTACTGCTGTAATTTTATTTTTTTTCATTTCTATCTTTTGTGTGCTAAATTATTTCACTACCATATCTTGTTGGTCCTAAAGAACAAAAATAGTCTAAAACATGACCGAATCAATGGAGAAAAAGTTCTCATTTTAAAGTTTTTATTAAGATGTAACAGTAGCACAAATGAAATTAATACTACAAGAGTTATTTATTAGATATGTCAAAAATACTTTGGAAGGCAAAATCAGAAACTAAATTAAAATCAAATCTTTACAGATTTGAGAAATTTATAACAAAAAAATTTGATAAAAAATTTAATAAAAAATATGAAAAGATTTTAAATTGGAGCATTAAGAATCCAGGTGATTTTTGGTCAAGTATTTGGGATTTTTGCAAAGTAAAAGGTATCAAGAGCAATTATAAAATAAAAAAATCTAAAATATTCTATAAAAATATTTTCTTACCAAACTCTTCTTTAAATTTTGCACAAAACTTACTTTCAAAAAAAACACCATCTAAAGCTATTACTTTTTTAAGTGAGAATGGTTTTAGAGAGGAAAGAACCTGGAAAGATTTACATAACAATGTGAGTAAGCTACATGTTTTTTTTAATAAAATTAAATTATTAAATAGAAATAGAGTTGCCGCTTATACAATTAATTCAATAGAAACTGTCGAGGCTTTCTTAGCTACAGTCTCAATTGGCGCCGTATGGTCCTCTTGTTCTCCAGATTTTGGGGTTAAAGGTGTTATACAGCGCTTTGCTCAGATAAAACCAAAAGTTTTATTTGTTACGGATAGATATTATTATAATGGAAAAGAAATTAATATTTTAGAAAGAGTTCCAGAAATTTTAAAAAAAATTAAATCTATAAAATATTTAATAATAATTAATTATCCTGGAAAAAATTTTTTAAAAAAAAATATTAAATTTAAAGGATTAAAAGTATTTTTTTGGAATGATTTAAAAGAAATTGCCTCTAAAAAAATATATTTTAAAAAATTTGATTTTGAACATGAATTAGCAATCTTATATTCAAGTGGAACAACAGGTAGACCAAAATGTATTTGTCATAAAAATGGAGGAGTTTTATTGCAACATCTTAAAGAACATCAATTGCATTGCGATATTAAAGAAGGGGATAATATTTTTTATTTTACAACTTCGGGATGGATGATGTGGAATTGGCTTGTAAGTTGTCTAGCATCAAAAGCATCTATAGTTTTATTTGATGGATTTCCGATGTTCAAAAAAAATGATTTACTTTTAAAAATTGCTGATAAAGAAAAAATTACATTAATGGGTGTAAGCGCTAAATATATAGACTCGTTATATAAATTAAAAATTAAAAATAAATATAAACTAAAAAATTTAAGAACCATTTGTTCGACTGGCTCCCCATTATCAAAAGAGAGTTTTGAATATATCTACAAAAATCTTAAAAAAAATGTTCATTTGTCATCTATATCTGGAGGAACTGATATCATTTCATGTTTTGTATTAGGAAATTTATACGAACCAGTAATATCAGGAGAAATTCAAAATAAAGGTCTTGCAATGAATGTAAAAATTTTTGATGAAAATGGAAAAATTTTAAAAAATAAAAAAGGAGAATTGGTTTGTATCAATCCATTTCCTTCCATGCCTTTAAAATTTTGGAATGATAAAAAAGATGAAAAATTTAAAAAAGCTTATTTTAATAAGTATAAAAATATTTGGCATCATGGAGACTATGCAGAGGTTAAGAACAGCGGAGGCTTTGTAATTTACGGAAGATCAGACGCAACCCTAAATCCAGGAGGGGTAAGATTAGGAACATCAGAGATTTATTCTGTTATAGAAAAATTTAAAGAAATAAAGGAGTCCATAGTTGTTGGACAAAAATGGGATAATGACATCAGAATTGTGTTATTCGTAGTTCTTAATAAAAAATTTGATTTGAATGAAGAGTTTAAAAAAAAATTAAAAACAAAAATTAGACTTGAAGCTTCTCCACGACATGTACCAAGCAAGATTATAAAGGTGAATGATATACCTAGAACAAAAAACGGTAAAATAGTCGAATTAGCAGTTAAAAATATAATAGAGGGCCATGAAATTAAAAATAAAGAAGCACTAGCAAATCCTGATATTTTAGAAGAATATAAAAATATTAAAGAATTAAATGTTTAAAAAAATAGTAAAAAACTTAGAGCCATCATCTACTTTGAAAATAAATGAAATCTCAAAGGAATTAGAGGATAGTGGAAAAGAAATTTTTAAATTTGGTTTTGGTCAATCTCCCTTTGAAATTCCAACCAATATAGTTTCTGCCCTTAAAGATAACGCAAATCATAATATTTATTTACCAATGCAAGGAATGAAAAAACTCAGAGAAGTTATTGCAAAACATGTTTCTAAGAAAAAAACATATGACTATACAAGTGAAAATATAATTATTGGTCCCGGAACAAAAGAATTAATGTTTTTATTGCAAATTCTTTTTGATGGAGAAATATTATTGCCAGCTCCAAGTTGGGTATCTTATTATCCCCAAGCGACTTTAGGAAGAAATAAGGTTCATTGGATACAAACTAAAAGAGAGAATAATTGGTTCCCAACAGCAGAAGATATCGAGGAAGTAGTATCAAAAAACAAAGAAACAAATTATCTATTATTTTTAAATTCACCAAACAACCCATCCGGCCTAATTTGTAATAATTTAGAAGAAATAAGCTCAATAGTCAAAAAATACAATATATTAATTTTATCTGATGAAATTTATTCAGAATTAACTTTTGAAAGTAGCTTCAAATCAATTTCAAATTTTTGTCCTGAAAAAACTATCATAAGCGACGGCTTAAGCAAATGGTGTGCAGCCGGTGGATGGAGATTAGGGTATTTTGTAATACCTAAAAACTTAAATTTATTAATGGAAAAAATTAAAGTTCTTGCAAGCGAAACCTTTTCATCTGTAAGTGCTCCAATTCAATATGCAGCTATAACAGCATATAATTCTGATCAGAGTGAATATTTAAAAAAAGCCAGGACAATTCTCAAAGGAGTAGGAAATTATATTTATGAGATTTTAAAATCAAATAATACAATAGTTAATAAACCTGATGGGGGTTTTTATCTTATGCCAGAATTTGTAAATAAAAATTTTTCAAGTTCTTGCGAAATGTGTAACGATATTTTAGTTAAAACAGGAGTTGCTTTATTACCCGGAACAGATTTTGGTCTACCACCAGAAAAAATGATTGCTAGATTAAGTTTCACAGATTTTGATGGAAAAAAATTTATGCAGAATTTAAAAAACAACGCAAAAGTTGATGAAAATTTACTACGAAAATTTGCGCCAAAAATTGTTGAAGGCACAAAAAGGCTTAAAGTCTGGGTTGAATCAACATAATTTTTTTATAGACTCATCTACAAAGTTTTGATTAGAATAATTCTAAAATAATAAAGTGGAGGGGAACATGAGAAAAATACTTACATTCTTATCTAGTGCTCTTTTGATTTTTGTAGCATCATTGTCATTTACGACAGTTGCAAAATCTGCAGAGTTTTTTACGATAGGAACTGGTGGACCGACAGGTGTTTATTTCCAAACTGGAAACGCAATTTGTAAAATGTTACATAAATCTGCAATTAGTGCTGAGCATGGTAGAAAAAAAGGTACAGCAAAAGCATATAGATGTACTGCTCCATCTACAGGTGGATCTAACTACAATATCGGTCAAATTAAAGAAGGTGAGTTTCAATTTGGTGTAGCTCAGTCTGACTGGCAATATCATGCAGTAAATGGCTCAAGTAAATGGGAAGGAAAACAATTCAAAGGATTGAGAGCAGTTTTTTCTGTTCATAATGAACCTTTCCAAATTTGGGCAAGAAAAAAGGCAAGAGTTAAGGATTTTAAAGGACTTGAAGGCAAAGTTGTAAACATAGGTAATCCTGGTTCTGGACAAAGAGGAACTATGGAAGAACTGATGAAAGCAATGGGAGTCGACAATAGCTACTTTAAATCTACTACTGAGCTAACTTCTTCAGAGCAAGTAAAAGCGCTTTGTGATGGTAAAATAGATGCATTTGGTTATTCAGTTGGATTTCCAAACGGTGCTATGGAACAAGCAGCTACTTGCGGAGCAAAAGCTTTACCAATTAATTTAGTAGGTGGACCTGTCCAAGGTTTAATTGATGGAGCAGATTATTATGCTGCGGCTACTATACCTGCAGGTACTTATACTGGACAAAAGAAGGATGTAACAACTTTTGGAGTTAAAGCTACTGTTGTAACTAGTAACGCTGTTGAAGCCGACCTAGTTTATCAAGTAGTAAAAGCTGTTTTTGAAAATTTTGATGATTTCAAAAAACAACATCCCGCTTTTGCGCCATTGAAAAAGGAAGATATGATAGCCGATGGTTTATCAGCTCCCTTGCATGAAGGTGCAAAGAGATATTATAAAGAAGCTGGTTTAATGTAATCAAACTACATTGAATTTAACTTAAAAGGCCCAATATATTTATTGGGCCTTTTTTTTATAGTAATGTATCTTCCTTAAATGAATCAAAAACTGGAAACATCAGTTCAAAGTAAAATTCATGAAGACTTGTCTCCTACGAGAAATCTATCAGGAGTACATTTAAAAATTGTTGCGGCTATAGCTATTATTTGGTCTTTATTCCAGCTTTGGTATGCCTCTCCTTTTCCATTTTGGTTTAATTTTGGAATGTTTAAAGGTTTACCAGCAAGAGCAATCCATTTAGGCTTTGCTTTACAATTAGCTTTTTTAATATTTCCTTTTTCTAGGTCAAAAAATATATCAATTGTAGACATCTTAATAAGTATTATCGGAACTTTTTGTTGCCTTTATATTTATTTTTTTTATGACCAGCTAGTAGATAGAGGCGGTATTCTTTTAAAAATTTCTTTGGGTAATTACAAAATCCCAATTGAATTGATAATTGGAACGTTAGGAATTTTAATTTTACTTGAAGCAACACGAAGAGTAATTGGTGTTCCATTAGTTATAATCGCAATATGTTTTTTATTATTTTCATACTTTGGAAAATATGCACCCGAAATAGTTTCTCATGGTGGGCTTTCATTAAAGAGACTTGTTGGCTTTCAATGGTTTGATCAGGAGGCAATTTTTGGAATTCCTATCGGTGTTTCAGTTGATTTTATATTTTTGTTTGTTTTATTTGGTGCTCTCTTAGAAACTGCTGGAGGAGGTCAATATTTTTTAAATTTAGCTTTCGCGATGGTTGGAAAGATGAGAGGTGGTCCAGCTAAAGCAGCAATTTTAGGATCTGGTATGACAGGGATGATATCTGGATCTTCGGTTGCTAACACAGTTACTACTGGAACTTTTACAATTCCAATAATGAAAAAAACTGGTTTTTCAAAAGAGAAAGCTGGAGCGATAGAGGTATCTTCGTCTGTAAATGGTCAGATAATGCCCCCAGTTATGGGTGCTGCAGCATTTGTTATGGCAAGTTTTATTGGGGTTACTTATTTTGAAGTTGTAAAACACGCCTTCTTACCAGCTATAATATCCTACATTGCTTTATTTTATATATCTCATCTAGAAGCACTAAAATTAAATTTAAAAGGAATGGATGAAAAAGACGTCCCAAATTTAAAAAAAACATTTTTATCAGGCTTACACTTTTTAATTCCAATTTTTATTTTAATTTATTTATTAGTTTATCTAAGATTTACAGCTGCATACTCGATCTTTTATGCAACAATTTCGCTAATCATAGTCAATTTATTTAATTTATTTGTTAAACATTCAAGTTTTAAAGATGCTTCGAAACTTTGGTTCAACCAAACAATAGTCGGTTTTCAAAAAGGAGCAATAAATATGGTTGCAGTTGGAATAGCAATTGCAACAGCGGGTATAATTGTAGGAGCTGTTGGTTCTACAGGATTAAGTACAAATTTAATAATCGTAATAGAGTCGGTTGCAAAAGATAATGTTATAATTCTAATACTTTTAACCATTATTTTATGTTTATTGCTTGGAATGGGGCTTCCAACAACAGCAAATTATGTGGTAGTTGCATCATTAATGTCTATGGTTTTAGTAGATGTTGGAAATGCATCTGGATTTATATTTCCTTTAATAGCCGTTCATCTTTTTGTTTTTTATTTTGGTTTAATGGCAGATGTTACGCCCCCTGTTGGTTTGGCATCATATGCAGCGGCGGGAATTTCTGGGGGAGATCCTCTTAAAACAGGTGTTCAAGCATTTTGGTATAGTTTGAGAACAGGAGTTTTGCCAATAGTTTTCTTATTCAATCACGAACTATTATTAATTGGAATTGAAAATATTTGGCACGCATTATTAGTAATCTCGACCTCTTTAATTGGAATTTTAGTTTTTACTTCTGCCACTCAAGCCTGGATGTTTAGTAGATTAAAATGGCATGAAATATTAATATTTTTAATAATTTCTATATCTCTTTTATCACCCGAGTTTATTTTGAATAAATTTTATCCAAAATTTAATTATAAAGATTTAAATGTTGTACATAATTTAAAATTCGAGCCAAATAAAGAAATTTATATTAAGATTACTAGACTAAGTGAGTATGGAGAAAGATATAAACTATTTGTAGTAAAAAGAAATAGTTTTAAGAAGGATTTCGATCTTGAGGAATATGGAGTAAATTTGATTAAGGAAAATAATAAAATAATCGTAGATACATTAAAATGGAATGGGAAAGCGAAGAAAGCAGGTTTTGAAACTGGGGATTATATAACAGAATTTAAAATTGAAAACTTAGATAGACCGAATAAATTTTTTGTATATCCAGTTTCCATTTTATTTTTAATTATCTTTGGATATTTAAATTATAGAAGAAAAGATCAACTAACCACCAGGACCTAAATTAGATGGTTTAATATTTAATATTTTCCAAACTCCAGAGGCAGAAGCGATAATTTTTTCTTTACATTTTAAGTGGCAAATTAAAAAAACCAATGATTTTGTTTTTTTTTGGATTTTAGTAAAGCCAACAATCTCATCGCCAGCTTTTGTTGCTCCAATAAATTTTAAATCAAGGGATATTGTTACACACGGTAAATTACCCGCCGCTCTATGTGCTGCTGTACCCGAGCCAGCATCTATTAAGGCAGAAATAAATCCACCATGAGTTATTCCTGCAGCATTAAGATGATTATTAGAAATTAAACACTTAAATTCATATTCAGATTCAGAGATCTCCCTAAATAAAAGCCCACCGTTATGTTTCATAAAACCAGGCTTTAAGCTTATTTGTTCAAATTCTTTTGACATAAATTTTTATAATATGAAAGTTAAGATTAACAAAATTATTAAAACTATAACAAAAAAGTATATTACTGATTTTTGTAGTGAAATTTTAAAGATCGAATTTAACATTTTATCACCTCTTTGGTGCGCCTGCTAGGAGTCGAACCCAGAACCTCCTGGTCCGTAGCCAAGCGCTCTATCCAATTGAGCTACAGGCGCAATTTTTAATTTTTATTTATATATATAATTTTTAATGAAATTTTACTATTTAAGAATTAATGTATTTATATGGCAAAAAATTTAAAAGATATAGTAATTGTATCTGCTCTTAGAACTCCAATTGGAAAACTTAAGGGAATATGGTCTAAGCATGGAGCTCCAGAGTTAGGAGCAAAAGTAATATTAGAAGTATTAAATCAATCAAAAGTTCCTTCATCAGATATTGATGAGATTATAATGGGTCAAGTCTTAACAGGAAACACAGGTCAAAATCCCGCAAGACAAGCTGCGATGATGGCTGGTATACCAATAGAAAAAACTGCCTATATTATTAATCAGGTTTGTGGTTCAGGTTTGAGAGCTGTTGTTGCTGGCTACCAATCAATTTTATCTGGTGACTGTGAAGCAGTTATTGCAGGTGGACAAGAAAGCATGACAAATTCAAAAGAAGAATTAATGCTTAAAGATGGTTTAATTGATGCATATAAAAAATATCACATGGGCATCACAGCTGAGAATGTTGCTGAAAAATTTCAAATTTCAAGAAAAGATCAGGATAAATTTGCTGTTTCATCTCAACTAAAAGCTCTAGAGGCAATAAAAAATAATAAGTTCAAAGAGGAAATGATTAATGAAGATAAATTATTAGACGAGCACCCAAGATCAAACGTTACAGAGGAAGGTCTTTCAAAACTAAAAGCTGCTTTTAAGGAAAATGGAACAGTTACAGCTGGTAATTCCTCTGGTGTAAATGATGGAGCAGCGGCAATTCTTTTAATGAATAGAAAAAAAGCAGAAAGTTATAATTTAAAACCCTTGGCTAAAATTGTCTCCTGGGCTACTAGTGGTGTTGAACCTGCCTTAATGGGAACTGGACCTATACCAGCAACATATAAAGCCTTAAAAAAAATTGGATGGTCAATTAAGGATTTAGATTTAATAGAATCAAACGAAGCATTTGCAGCCCAAAGTATTGCAGTTATTAAAGAGCTTAAAATTCCAATTGAAAAAGTTAATGTAAATGGTGGAGCAATCGCATTGGGCCATCCTATTGGAGCCTCAGGAAGTAGAATATTAGTAACTTTAACTCACGAAATGATTAAAAGAGATTTAAAAAAAGGATTAGCAACCTTGTGTATAGGTGGTGGAATGGGAATCTCAGTTTGTATCGAAAGAGACTAATATTTTAAAGAGTTCAAATTTTTTTTTAATAAGATTTTTTGTATCCAAAATTTAGCATCTAAATCTTGGTTGTATTCATCTTTTATAATTTTTCTCAATAACTTTATTAACATTATAGAAAAATGACATTAAAGCATGTCCAAAAAAGGCTTCAATTGTGTTAAAAATATAACTTAAAAAATGATTAAAAAATTGTTAGTTCCAGATATTGGGGATTTTGAAAAGGTTGAAGTAATTGAGATCCTAGTAAAATCAGGCGACAAGATCTCTTTAAATGATCCGGTTATTACCATTGAAAGTGATAAATCAAGTGTAGAAATCCCTTCAATTTTTGAAGGAAAAATTGAAACAATAAATGTTAAAATTGGAGATAAAGTTTCAAAAGATGATTTAGTTTTAACCATAAGTACTGAAGATAAAAATAATGAAGTTCAAAAGAAAGCCATCATACCCAAAGATACAGAAAATATTATTGAAGAAGCAGAAAAAACATTATCAGTAGAAAAAGAAGTACAAGAAAAAACTTTATTAATAGAGAAAGAAAAAGTAGATAAACCAATAATAATAGCAGAAGAAAAAAATAATTTATCAGGTGTTAATTCTGATATTGATCCAATTGAGACAAGAGAGTGGATAGACTCTCTTTCTTCGGTTCTAGAAAATGATGGAAGTAATAGAGCTCAATTTTTAATAAAACAACTTATTGAACATTCTTATAGACAAGGATCAGATCTTGTTTTGTCAAGAAATACACCATACATCAATACAATACCTCCTGAAAAAGAATTCAAGTCTCCAGGAGATCAAAACTTAGAAAGAAAAATTAGATCTTTAATTAGATGGAATGCTGCAGCAATGGTGGTCAGAGCAAACAAAAAATTTCCAGAACTTGGAGGGCATATTGGAACATTTGCATCAGCAGCAACACTTTATGATGTTGGAATGAATCATTTTTGGAGAGCTAAGAACAATAAATTTGGCGGCGATCTAATTTATTTTCAAGGTCATAGTGCTCCAGGCATGTACGCTAGAGCCTTTTTAGAGGGTAGATTAAATGAAAAACAATTAGACAGTTTTAGACAAGAGGTAAAAGCAGATGGTCTTTCATCCTACCCACATCCATGGTTAATGCCAAAATTTTGGCAATTTCCAACAGTCTCAATGGGTCTTGGTCCAATGTTAGCAATATATCAAGCTAGGTTCATGAAATATTTGATTAATCGTAAACTTATTGAAGATCAAAATAGAAAAGTATGGGCATTTTTGGGAGACGGTGAAATGGATGAGCCAGAATCTTTAGGAGCAATTGGGTTAGCAGCCAGAGAAAAGCTAGATAATTTAATTTTTGTTATAAATTGTAATTTACAAAGATTAGATGGTCCAGTTAGAGGTAATGGCAAAATTATTCAAGAGCTGGAGGGAATTTTTAGGGGTGCAGGTTGGAATGTTATAAAAGTAATATGGGGATCTTATTGGGATCAATTATTAGCAAAAGATAAAACAGGCCATTTAATAAAAATAATGAATGAAACAGTTGATGGAGAATATCAAGCTTATAAAGCTAGAAATGGGCTGTATGTTAGGGAAAAATTTTTTGGAAAATATCCTGAAACTTTAAAACTAGTATCAAATTTATCAGATAAAGATATTTGGAGACTTAATAGAGGTGGGCATGATCCACATAAAGTTTATTCAGCTTATACTGAAGCCTCACAAAACAAAGGAAGCCCAACTGTAATTATAGCTAAGACTATAAAAGGATATGGAATGGGTAAAACTGGAGAAAGTGTAAATACAACCCACCAACAAAAAAAAATGGGAATTGAGGATCTTATGTATTATAGAGATAGGTTTGATGTTCCCTTAACAAATAAGCAAGTTGAAGAAATTCAATATTTTAGACCAAAAGAAAATTCAGAGGAAATTAAATACCTTAAGGAAAGAAGAATTAAATTAGGTGGATTTATACCAGAGAGAACTACTTATGCTAAACCAATAAAAGCTCCTCCAAAGGATATTTTTGATTTTTTAAAGGAGTCAACAGGCAAAAAAGAAATGTCTACAACAATGGCTTTGGTTCGATTATTAACTAATTTACTAAGGGACAAGAATGTTTCTCCTCGATTAGTGCCAATAATTCCAGATGAGGCAAGAACTTTTGGCATGGAAGGTTTTTTTAAAAAAATTGGTATATATGCTCATGAGGGACAAAAATACGAACCTGAAGATTCTGAAAATTTATTTTCTTATAGAGAAGATAAAAAAGGGCAAGTATTACAGGAAGGCATCAATGAAGCTGGCTCAATGTCTTCTTGGATTGCAGCTGGCACTGCATATTCAAACCATGATATAGAAATGATACCTATATACTTATTTTATTCAATGTTTGGATTTCAAAGAACTGGTGATTTTAATTGGGCAGCTGGGGATAGCCAAGCCAGGGGATTTTTGATTGGGGCTACTGCCGGTAGAACAACGCTGGCTGGTGAAGGTCTACAACATCAAGATGGCCATAGTCATTTGTTAGCTTCAACAATACCAAATTGTATTTCTTATGACCCAACCTTTGCATATGAATTAGCTGTAATATTTAGAGATGGGTTAAAGAGAATGCATGAAAAAAAAGAGAACGTGTTTTACTATATAACAACAATGAATGAAAATTATACTCACCCAGCAATGCCAAAAGATAAAAATTGTGAAGAGGGAATTTTAAAAGGAATGTATAAAATAAAAGAATATAGCAAATATAATAAAACAAAAATTCAACTAATGGGATCGGGTACAATTTTAAGAGAAGTAATGAAATGTGCAGAAATATTACAAAAAGACTATCAAATTGATAGTGAAGTCTGGAGCGTAACTAGCTTTAGTGAATTGAGTAGAGATGGAGTTGAAACAGAAAGATTTAATCTTCTAAATCCTGATAAGCCACAAAAATTTTCATATGTAGAGGAATGTTTAGGGAAAAAAGAAGGTCCAATTTTAGCTGCATCGGACTATATAAGAACTCATTCAGATCAAATAAGACCTTTTATTAAAAAAAGTTTTTATTCATTAGGCACTGACGGATTTGGCAGAAGTGACACAAGGGAAAATCTAAGAAAATTCTTTGAAGTAGATAGTGAACACTTGGTTACCTACGCACTAAGTATTTTAGCAAAAGAGCAGTTGATACCTTCTAAGCATGTTAAAGATGCGATTAAAAAATATAATATTGATACTGACAAACCTATTCCAACTAAACTTTAATGACAGAAAAGAAATTAAGAACACCAGCCAGTCCAAAAGTAAGAAAATTTGCAAGAGAACTTGGGGTAGATGTTAACTTAGTCTCAGGAACTCAAAGACTAGGCAGAGTAATAGAGAATGATATAAAAAAATTTATAAAAGAGAAAAGATTACCCGAGAAAAAAGATGAAGGAAAAAAAACAGAATTAGAGTATCCTCATTCAGAATTTGGAGAAATAGAAATTAAAGATATACCAAGGATAAAAAAAATTTCTGCGAAACATTTACAGAATTCTTGGCAAACAATTCCTTACGTAACTAATCATGATGAGGCAGATATAACAGAAATGGAAAGTTTCAGAATTTCTTTAAAAGATATTTATACAGGCGAAAGAAAAAAAATTACGCCTCTTGCATTTATCACTAAGGCTGTAGTTTCTACAATGAAAAAATTTCCCAATTTTAACGTTTCATTGGATGAAATTGAAAATGGCAAAATGACAGTTAAAAAATATTTCCATATAGGAATCGCTGTAGATACAGAGCATGGGTTGATGGTTCCAAAAATAAGAAATGTAGATAAAAAAAATATTAATGAAATAAGCGATGAGCTTAGGATTGTCAGTGATCAATGTAGAAAACTTAAAATTGACAAAAAAGAGTTTTTTGGTGGATCTATGACTATTACAAGCTTAGGAGGAATTGGTGGTTCATTTTTTACTCCTATAATTAATTATCCAGAGGTGGCAATATTGGGGATCGGAAAGTTAAGTAAAAAACAGGTGTATACGGGTGATAAATTTGAAACAAGAATAATGCTTCCTTTATCTTTATCATATGATCATAGAATTATTGATGGTGCGGAAGCTGCAAGATTTAATAATGAACTTAAGGAAAATCTTGGAAAAAATTTTGCATACAGGCTTGCTCTTTAATGTCAAAAACTTCTTCGATTATAAGTGCTTTATTTTGCACATTTATTTGGGGAACTACATTCATTGCTCAAGAAACTGGAATGGAAAATATAGGCCCTTATGTATTCAACTCAGTAAGATTTTTTGTAGGATTCATTGCATTAATACCTTTTTATTTTTTTTTAGAAAAAAAAAACACTATAAAAATCATATCAAAAAATAAAAAAAAATTTTTAATTTTGTCTTTTTTAATTGGAATTTTTTTATTTTTTGCATCTGTCTTTCAACAAGTTGCTTTGATTTATACAGATGTAGCTAATGCAGCATTCTTTACTATATTTTATGTTCCTATGGTTCCAATTATAGTATTCTTTCTGTTTAAAAAAAAAATTCATTGGAGTGTTTGGCCATCTGTTTTTTTGTGTGTTATCGGAGGTTATTTTTTAACAAATTTTCAAGATGCAACGGTAAGACTTGGAGACACATTAGTGATAATTTGCGCTTTATTTTGGAGTCTACATATTATTTTCATCGGAATAATTATTGAAGAGTTCAATGCACCAATTCTTATTGGTCTTATACAAACATTAGTAGTTTCAACTTTTTCATTAGTACCAGGTTTGATGTTCGAAGAATTTGTTCTGTCAGATATTCTAAGTCATAAAATTCAAATTTTATACGCAGGAATATTATCTGGGGGAATAGCTTTCGTGTTACAAATTTATGCTCAAAAAAATATTCAACCGGCTCCTTCAGCAATTATTTTTTCACTTGAAGGTGTTTTTGCAACAGCTGCAGCTTGGATAATTCTAAATCAAATTTTAGATTTAAAT
>CACNCD010000013.1 GCA_902618855.1 uncultured Pelagibacteraceae bacterium
TTACAACCTACTCTAGATATTATCAAACATTCAAAAACTATAGCTATAGCAAACAAAGAGTCTATTATTTGTGCTTGGAATTTAATAGAAAAAAACCTTAAGGCTAATAATACAAAGTTTATTCCTGTAGACTCAGAGCATTTTTCTATTTGGTATCTGCTACAAAACAAGAAAATACAAAATGTAGAAGAAATTATTATAACAGCTTCAGGTGGACCTTTTCTTAATTGGAAATTAAGCAAAATTAAAACAGCTAGTCCGAATATTGCTATCAAACATCCAAATTGGTCTATGGGAAAAAAAATATCAATAGATTCAGCTACGATGATGAATAAAGTTTTTGAACTTATTGAAGCACAAAGAATATTTAATTTAGATAGAGTAAAATTTAAAATTTTAATTCACCCACAGTCACTAGTTCACGCAATTGTTAAATTTGATAATGGTTTAACAAAACTTTTAATACATGACACAGATATGAAGATACCTATTTTTAATTCTGTATATGATAATAGAAATAAAAAAATAAATAACAAAAAAATTGACTATTCAAGTCTAAACAATTTATCATTTAAATCAATTGACCTAAAAAAATTTCCTTCAATTAAAATTTTAAAAAAAATACCCAAAAAAATATCTCTGTTTGAAACTATTCTTGTAAGTGTTAATGATGAGCTAGTTGATCTTTTTTTGAAAAAAAAGATAAAATTTTGGGAAATATATGCAAATTTAAATAAATTATTAAATATGAAAGAATTTATAAAATATAAAAGAATAAAGCCAAAAAATACTAGACAAATTTACAAATTAAGTGAATATGTAAGATTGAAAACTAGAGCATTAAGTATAAGATCCTCAAAATGATTAGAACAACTTTTTATTTCTTCGCAGTTTTTATATTGTTTATAGGAAATGTATTTTCTGAAATCGTAAAAGATTTTAAAATTGAGGGAAATCAAAGAGTATCAGAGTCTACTATTATCAATTTTAGTGAAGTTAGACTTAATACAGATTTAAACTCAAATCAGTTTAATAAAATTTTAAAAAATATTTATTCAACAAATTTTTTTGAAGATGTTTCACTTAGTTTAGACAATGGCGTCTTAACTATTAAAGTTAAAGAGTATCCAATTATTCAATCTATTATTATAAATGGCGTTAAGGCAAAAAAGTTTAAGGAAGAAATTTACGAAAGAATAACCTTAAAAGAAAAAAATCCTTACAATAAGCTTTTACTTAAAAATGATTTAAATAATATTAAAAACAGTTTTAAAAGATCAGGATACTATTTTGTCCAAATTAAACTGGAAGAAAAAATAAATGAAAATAATACAATAGATTTGATTTATAATATCGACATGGGTGAAAAAGCTTTAATACAAAAAATAAACTTTATAGGCGACAAAAAATATAAAGATAGAAAATTACATAGCATTATTACATCAGAGGAAGCTAAATTTTGGAAGTTCATTTCTAAAGGAAAATATCTTGACGAAGAAAGAATTAATTTAGATAAAAGGTTACTTAAAAATTTTTATTTAAATAAAGGCTTTTACAATGTTAAAATTGAAAATGCTTTTTCTCAACTAGTCGACGATAAGTATTTTTCTTTAACTTATAATATTAATGCAGGTAAAAAATTTAAATTTAATGAATTAAATCTAATTATTGCTGAAGATTTTGAAAGAAAAAAATTTTCAAAATTAGATAAAGTTTTTTCAAAATTAAAAAATAAAAACTATTCTTTAAGAAAAGTAGAAAAATTGCTAGATACAATTGACCAAATTGCATTGCTTGAAAATTATGATTTCATTGATGCAATAGTTAATGAGGAAATAGTAGACGAAAACAAACTAAATATAACATTTAAAATTGAAGAGTCGGAAAAATTTTATGTTGAAAGAATTAATATTTTAGGAAATCATATAACCACAGAACAGTTTATACGTAATCAACTTATAGTGGATGAAGGGGACCCATTTAACGTTATCTTGCATAACAAATCTATCAATTCTCTAAAAGGGAAGGGTATTTTTGGATCTGTTACCTCAGAGTTAAAAGAAGGTACTAGTGATAATCAAAAGATAATTGACATTTCAATAACTGAAAAAGCGACTGGTGAAATATCTGCTGGAGCAGGATATGGATCTGAAGGCAGTACATTTGGATTTGCAGTAGCTGAAAATAATTTTAGAGGAAAAGGAATAAATTTAAATGCAAATTTATCAATGAGTGAGGATAAAGTTAAAGGATTGTTTAGCTACACTCACCCCAATTTCAATTATTCTGATAGAGCTTTAACTACATCTATACAAAGCACAGTAACTGATAAACTTGGAGATTATGGATATAAATCATCTCTAAATTCTGTATCTTTGGGTACTAGTTATGAGCAGTTTGAAGATGTATTTTTTAGCCCAAGACTTTCAGTAGGTAATGAAAAGTTAGAAACAACAGATAGTGCATCAGATACACTCAAAAAGCAAGAAGGTAGTTATTTTGACTCATCAGTTTTATATACTGTTTCTTACGATCAAAGAAATCAACCTTATAAACCAACTTCTGGATACTTAAGCAGATTTGTTCAAAGCATACCTATAGTTTCAGATGGTTCACCAATATTAAATGGGTATGAGCTAAATACTTACAATGAAATAACAGATGATATGATTTTTAGTTTTTCATTGTATGGTAGGGCCATAAGTTCTTTAACAAACGATGATGTGAGAGTTTCAAAAAGAATATTTTTACCTAGTTCAAAATTACGTGGATTTGAATCTGGAAAAGTTGGACCAAAAGATTCTGAGGATTTTATTGGTGGGAATTACGCAACTGCAATAAATGCAGCAACTACTGTACCATATATATTTCAAACTTTAGAAACAATGGATATGGTAGTGTTTCTAGATGCAGCAAATGTTTGGGGTGTTGATTATTCAGATACTATTGATGATTCTGATAAGATAAGGTCATCATTCGGAGTAGCAATTGATTGGTTTACAGTTATAGGGCCTGTCAATTTTTCACTTGCACAACCAATTAGTAAAGCAAGTACTGATAAAACAGAAAGTTTTAGATTTCAAATAGGAACGACGTTTTAATGAAGCTTTTAAAATATGCTATTATATTTTTAATCCTACAATTTTTTTCGACTAAACTATATGCGGAAAATAATGTAGCTTTTATTGATATGCAATTAATTATGGATAAATCTCTTGCAGGACAGTCATTAAAAAAACAACTTGAAAATCTTCATAAAAAAAATTTAGAAAGTTTTAAAAAAAAAGAGGATACACTTAAAAAAAAAGAACAAGATGTATTAGCAAAAAAAAATATTCTTTCTAAGGAAGAGTTCCAGAAAGAAATATCAAACCTTAGAAATGAAGTTAAAAATTATAATAGTGAACGGAATGAAAAAATAAACTCTTTAACAAAAAAGAGATTAGAATCGATGGAAATTATTCTCAAAACTTTAAGCCCAATTCTTACTGATTACTCTAAAAATAACAACATTTCTATAATTATGGATAAAAAAAATATTATCATAGGAAAAACTGAACTAAATATTACTAAAGAAATTTTAATCCTTTTAGATGAAAAAATTAAAAAAATTAAATTAAATTAAATGTCAGAAACTCTAAATAAAGAACAAATTAAAAATTTATTACCACACAGAGAACCAATGCTATTAGTGGATGAATTGATTAATATAAAAAAATTATCCTCAGCTACTGCAATAGTTAATGTTAAAAAAGATAGTTTTTATGTTCAAGGTCATTTTCCAGGTGAACCAGTTATGCCAGGTGTTTTAATTGTTGAAGCGTTTGGTCAATCAGCTGCTGCACTTACAGCTCATGGACTCGATAAATCAACATATGAAAATAAATTAGTTTTTTTAATGAGTGTTGAAAAGGCACGGTTTAGGAACCCAGTTATTCCTGACTGTCGTTTAGAACTTAATATTGAAGCTATAAGATCCCACGGTAGAGTATGGAAGTATAAAGGTGAAGCTTTCGTTGAAGGAAAAAAAATGGCTGATGCTCAATGGTCTGCTACAATTGTTGACAGGAAATAATTAGCAATAAATCTTGATAAGCTTTTAATTTTAGTTTTGATATTAAAATGTATCAATGATCAATCCTTTTTTTAAAAATAATGGTCCTTTTGAAATTAACAAATTACTTAATTTAATAAACATCAAAAATACTCAAAATTTTAAAAATAAAAAAATACACGATATAAAAGATTTGGTTACTTCTACGAATAAAGACATTTCTTTTTTTCATTCCAAGAAATATGAAACACAAGCGATTAATACTAAGGCATCTTTTTGTATTACAACAGAAAAACTTAAAAATCTCTTACCAGTAAGTTGCAACAAAATAGTTGTTGATAATGTGTTATTGATAACAGCTAAAATTACCAAAATTTTTTATCCAGACTCTA
The DNA here is from genome assembly GCA_902618855.1 of uncultured Pelagibacteraceae bacterium. Classification (GTDB taxonomy): domain Bacteria; phylum Pseudomonadota; class Alphaproteobacteria; order Pelagibacterales; family Pelagibacteraceae; genus Pelagibacter. The sequence goes on from CACNCD010000013.1 coordinate 4,447, forward strand.
TAAATGATAATTTTGACTCAACAGTTAAAGAAATAACAAAAACACTTTTTAAAAAAAAAGTAAAATATGGGAAAAATGTTTTGATCGGAAAAAATGTTAAAATTGGTAAAAATTGTTTAATTGGTCATAACTCTATAATTGAGAAAAATGTTATAATTGGAGATAATTGCTCTATTGGTTCTAATGTAATTCTAAGAAATACAATTTTAAAAAATAATATAAATATTTTAGACGGTTGTGTGATAGGAAAAAAGGGTTTTGGTTTTTTTCCAAATAATGAAAAAAATTATCGATATCCACAAATTGGTGTTGTCATGATTGAAGATAACGCAGAAATTGGTTGTGGATCCACTATTGATAGAGGATCAATTTCAAATACGATAATTGGAAAAAATACATATCTAGATAATCAGATTCATATTGCACATAACGTTAAAATTGGAAACAACTGTATAATTGCAGGACAAGTTGGTTTTGCAGGAAGTTCAACTATTGGAAATAATGTTATGATTGGAGGACAAGCAGGAATTTCAGGACATTTAAAAATAGGAAATAACATACAAATAGGCGGTGGAAGCGGTGTAATAAGAAACGTTGATGATAATAGCAAAGTAATGGGTTATCCAGCCAAGGATTTAAAAAAATTTATTAAAGAAATTAATTAAGATGATTCATAAAACTGCAATAATTGACAAAAAAGCAAAAATCTCTGAGTCTGCAATCGTCGGTCCGTATTCAGTAGTTGGTCCAAATGTTCAAATTGATGAAAAAACGATAGTTGAGTCTCATGTTAACTTGAGTGGGCATACTAAAATTGGTAAAAATAATAAAATTTACCCATTTGCTTCAATTGGAAGTAATCCACAAGATTTAAAATATAAAGGAGAAAAAACAGAATTAATTATCGGAAACAATAATGTTATCCGAGAGTATGTTACCGCTAACCCTGGTACAGCTGGAGGCGGAAGTGTAACAAAAATTGGAAACAATAATTTATTAATGATTGGTGTACATATAGCTCATGATTGTATTATAGGAAATAATGTGGTTATAGCAAATAGTGCTGCTATTGCTGGTCACGCAGAAATTGAAGATGATGTGATAATTGGTGGAAATTGTGGTGTACAACAGTTTTCAAGAATAGGAAAAATGGCAATGATTGGTGGAATGACAGGTATTTCAAGAGATGTAATTCCATATGGTGTTTCCTATGGAAATAGAAATTACCTTAATGGAATAAATTTAATTGGTCTTAGAAGAAGAAATGTTCCAAATAAAGATATTATAACTTTAACGGAAGCTTATAAGGAGATTTTTAAAACAGAACAATTACATGACAATCTTAAAAATCTAAATGGAAAGTTTAAAGAGAATAATTATGTTAAAGAAATAGTTAATTTCATAAATAAAGATAAAAAAAGACCAATTTGCACACCATTTAGTAAATAAAATGATAGGTTTATTTTTTGGAGAAACATTATTTCCAAAGCTAATATTAAAAAATATCAAAAAAAAAAAATTAAAATATTTAATTATAGATCTATCAAAGAAAAATATATTTAAAAAAAATTTAAATTCATACCGTATAAGCATCGGACAATTTGGTAAAATTTTAAAGATTCTTAATCAAAATAAATGCAAAAAAGTTATTTTTGCTGGCAAAATAGAAAAACCTAAATTTTCAGAATTAAAATTAGATGCTACAGGAATTTATTATATACCTAGAATTATTAAAGCTGCCAAAAAGGGTGATGCAGCGATATTAAAAGAATTAATAAAAATCCTATCTCTAAAAAAAATAAATATAATAAGTTCAGTTTATTTTAACCCAGAATTATCATTAAAAAGTGGTCATTATACAAAGCTAAGGCCCAATAAACAGGATTTAACCGATATTTCAAAAGGTATTAGGATACTTCAAAGATCAAATTTTTATGATCATGTTCAGGCCGTAATAATAAAAGATAATTTAGCTTTAAAAGAAACATCAAAAGGAACTAAAAAATTACTTCATTCAATTAAAAAAAATATAAATAAAAGTGGTGTTTTAATTAAATTTCCAAAAAAAAAACAAGATCTTAGAGCAGATCTACCAACAGTTGGCATGGACACTTTTAAAGATTGTAAAAGAGCAGGCCTCAAGGGAATTGTTTTAAAAAGTAAAAAAAATATATTTTTAGAAAAAGAAAAGTGTATAAATTTTGCCAATAAAAATAAGATGTTTATCTTAGTAAAATGAAAAAAATTTTTATATTAACTGGCGAACCTTCAGGTGATAAATTAGCATCAACTGTAATTTCTAAACTTATCCAACAAAATCCTGAAATTAAGTACCTATCTGTAGGCGGTTCAAATCTTGCTAATCTTGGAATAAAATCTATTTTTGATCTTAAAGAGATAACCTTTATGGGATTTACAAGCGTTTTAATGAATATATTTAAAATTAAAAGTAAAATAAATCAATCTGTAGAACAAATTATAAAATTTAAACCTGATATATTGTTTAGCGTCGATAGCCCTGACTTTACATTAAGGGTGGCTGAAAAAGTAAAAAAAATTAATCCAAATATTAAAACTATACACTATGTTGCTCCACAGGTTTGGATATGGAGAGAGGGTAGAGTTAAAAAATTTAAAAAATTTGTTGATCATTTTTTATTATTATTTAACTTTGAAAAAAAATACTTTGATAAAGAAGATATTTTAAATACTTTTGTAGGTCATCCATTGTTAGAAAAAAATAATTCAAAAATTGATATATCCAATATATCAAAAGGCAAAAAAATTATATCTATCTTCCCAGGCAGTCGTTCATCTGAAACAAGTGTCCTTTTACCTATTTTATTTGACTTTATTAAATTAATGAATGAAAAATTTAATGAATTTCTCTTTGTCATACATGCAACAGAGGATAATAAGGATGAAATTAATGAAAAGTTAAAACCCCATAATTTTATTAATGTAGAAATTATATCTGAAAAAAATATCAAATCTGTAGTTTTATTAAATTCATTATTTGCTGTTGCGAAATCTGGCACTGTTTCTTTGGAAATTTGTAATGCTAAAGTACCTTCAATTATTATATATAAAATTAATTTTATTAATTATTTAATTATGAAGTCTCTTGTTAAGGTAAAATTTGCAAATATTATTAACATTATTAACAATAAAGAGATTATTCCTGAACTTTTACAAAAAGAATGTAATTCAAAAGAAATTTTTAAGTCTGTTATTTATTTTTTAAAAAATCCTGACTATGCAAAGCAACAAATTCAAGTTTGTGAAAAAACTTTAGATCAGATTAGATCAAAAAGTTCGTCAGGAGAGGAGGCAGCAAATATATTAAGCAAATATCTTATTTCCTAATCTTTTTATAACCTCATCTTTGCCAAGAGAAACTATTATATCATATATTCCAGGTCCAAATTTAGATCCCGTCAAAACAATTCTGAGTGGCTGACCTACGCCTTTAAAATTTGTATTATTTGATTTAATTAAATCATTTATAATAGGTTCTAATGCCTCTCTGTTAAACTTATTTAATTCAGAAATTTTACTATGAAATTCTGATATGATTTTTTTAGAGGTTTTGTCAATCAATTTTAGATCATCATCATTAAAATTTACCTTATCTGAAATTATATATTGAGAATTTCTATAAATATCTTCTAAGGTTTTTGCTTTATTTTTTAGGAAAGATAGTGAATTTTTTATTTTTTGTGCTTTATCTGCTGTTATTTCTATTTTATATCCTGCGCAATATTCATTTAATAAATTATAAAGATTAATCTCATCAATATTTTTTATATAGTGTTCATTCATTGACAAAATACGACTCATGTCTAGTTTTGACGGAGATTTTCCAATGCCCTCTAAATTGAAATATTTAATACTTTCATCTAAATTAAAAATTTCTTTATCTTTAAATGACCAGCCTAATCTAAGAAGATAATTTCTTAGAGCATCTGATATAATTCCAATTTTTGAATAATCATCTAAAGTTGAAGCCTTATCTCTTTTTGATAATTTTTTACCATCAACTGTATGAATTAATGGAATATGTGCATACGATGGAAGTTCCCATTTCATCGCTAAATATATTTGCATTTGCTTAAAGGTATTAATTTTATGATCATCACCTCTAATTATATGCGTTATGTTCATTATATGATCATCAACTGATGCTGACAAATTATAGGTTGGTGTTCCATCATTTCTTAGAATTACAAAATCTTCAATGGTATTATTTTCAATTTGAACATCTCCTTGAACTAAATCTTTTAAAACTGTTGATCCATCAATTTTGCTTTTAAATCTAATAACTGGCTTGATATTTTTAGGGGCTTCAGAGTCAGTTTTATCACGCCATTTTCTGTCATAAATATATGGAATTTTTTTTTGTTTTGCTCTTTTTTTTTGTTCTTCTATTTCTTCGTTTGAGCAATAACACTTATAAGCATTTCCATTTCTTAATAATTCATTTACGATCTCAACATGTTTCTCTTTTTTACTTGACTGAATATATTCACTACCATCATAATCAATACCTATCCATTTGAGTGATTTAATAATTTGATCCTTATATTCATCTTTAGATCTTTCTTTATCTGTGTCCTCTATTCTTAAATGAAAACTTCCTTCGTTGTGCTTAGCAAATAACCAATTGAATAACGCAGTTCTAACTCCACCTATGTGTAAAGGACCAGTTGGTGATGGAGCAAATCTTGTTGCTACTTTTTTCATTAAAAATGTTTAGACTATTTTATTAAAAGTTTCTATATAAAGATACCAAGACGCCTTGTACTTTAACACGATCTGGGCCAAATATTTTGGTCTCATAGTTCTTATTAGCGCTCTCAAGAGCTATTGTTTTGCCTTTTCTTCGAATTCTTTTTAGCATTGCTTCATGATCATCAATTAATGCAACTACAATTTTTCCATTATCAGCTGTATTTGTTTTTTTTACAATTACAGTGTCACCCTCATTAATTCCCGCATCTATCATTGAGTCTCCCTGAACTTTTAATCCAAAATACTCTCCATTTTTTTCCAAATTATTTGGTAGCGGAATTCTCGAAACTTCATTCTGTATGGCCTCTACAGGCGTACCAGCAGCTATTTTACCTAAAACAGGTAGTTCCATATCATTATTTTTTTGATTTTCTTCATCTAAACCGCCTTTAATGACGCTAGGTGAAAAGCTGTTGTAAATATCATTAGCAGATGCAGTTTCTGGTAATTTAATTACTTCTAAAGCCCTTGCTTTATGAGCAAGTCTTTTAATGAATCCTCTTTCTTCTAAAGCACTAATTAATCGATGAATTCCAGATTTTGATTTGAGATTTAACGACTCTTTCATTTCTTCATAAGAAGGGGATACACCTGAACTTCTCAACTTCTTGTTGATAAATAAAAGTAGGTTTTTTTGTTTTTTTGTTAGCATAAGAACAAATATCGTACAAAATCTGTTCTACAAAAGTTCTCTACAATTCACAATAGTAAAAAAACTAGTTAAATAGGGGTTTATTTAACTAAAGAACAGAAAAAATAGAATTATTTTCTAGATTTTTTAAAAGTGATTCACCAATCAAAAAAGTTTTAATTGATGTTTTTTTAGATAGTTCCAACAATTCATTTTTTGTTTTAATCCCACTTTCAGAAATTAATGGTCCAGGATGATTGATTAAAATATCGTGAATATCATGAGTTGTATTAATGTCTGTTTTTAAAGTTTTTAAATTTCTATTGTTTATTCCAATTAAAGCATCTTTAAATTTTAACGCTTGTTTTGCTTCTTCTACAGTATGCACTTCAACAATGACCGACATATTTAATTTTATTGCTTCTTCATATAACTCATTTGCGAGATTATCAGAAACACCTGCTAGAATAATCAAAATAGCATCAGCTCCATAACTTTTAGCTAAAGGAATTTGAAATTTATCTACAAAAAAATCTTTACACAAAATTGGTAATTTAACTTTTTGTTTTATTTTTGAAATATGTATCAAATTACCTAAAAAAAAATCTTCTTCAGTTAAAACTGATAAACAGGTGGCCTTATTGATATTGTATATATTTGCTATTTTAACTGGATCGTAATTTTCAATGATTACACCAGCAGATGGACTTGCTTTTTTTATTTCAGCAATAATAGAAAATTTTCCATCATTAATATTATTTTGAATTGTTTCTTTAAAATTAATAAATTTATCATTTTTATTTATCAATTCTTTTAAAGAATTAATGTCAGTATTTCTTTTAAGACTTTCGATTTTTTCAACTTTTTTTTTAATAATTTCTTCAAGTATATTTTCAGCCATTTTGGATTTTTTCTAAATGTTTAAAAGTTTTACCCGATAAAATATGTTCTCTTGTATTTTTATAAGCATCATTAAAATTTTGACTATTTTCATTTACAATTAATCCTGCAGCAGCATTTAAACAAACTGCTTTAGAAAAATCGTTATCTTCACCTTTAAAAATATTTATCATTTTATCTGAATTAAATTTTGCGTCACCGCCAATAAGATTTTCAAATTTATCAGCATTTATATTTAATTCTTTTGGGTCAATAATGATTTCAGAAATTTTATTATTTTTTAATTGCATAATATTTGTTTTTGCATAAGGTGAAATTTCATCCATACCATCTTCACTATTAACTATCCATGCAAATTTTATATCTAAATTATTTAAAGCGTTTGCAAATATTTTTAAAAGTTTTTTATCAAAGACACCAATCACTTGCCTTTTAACTAAAGCTGGACTACTTAATGGTCCTATCATATTAAATATTGTTCTTTTGCCAATTTTTTTTCTAGTAGGACCAACAAACTTCATTGCACTGTGATAATTAGGTGCAAACATGAATCCAAAATTATTTTTTTTAATTTGATTTTCGATATCATTTGGCTCTAGATTAATTTTAATATTTAAAGCTTCCAAAACATCACCTGATCCACATTTAGATGACACAGCCTTATTCCCATGTTTTGCTACTTTTACACCCATGCTTGCAAGAAGCAGTGCAGATGCTGTTGAAATGTTAAGTGTATTCATGCCGTCTCCACCAGTTCCACAAGTATCAACACAATTATTTATTTTAACTCTTTTAGATTTTTGTCTTAACACATAGACTCCACCAGCAATTTCATCCGAAGTCTCTCCCTTAGATGATAACAAAGTTAAAAAATCAAATATTTCTTGATCATTTGCTTCACCATCCATTAACACTCCAAAAACTTGTTTGCTTTCCTGGAACGATAAATCTTGTTTATTTCTTATTTTTTCTATGAATTGTTTCATAATTACTTAATTTTAATAAAGTTTTTCAAAATTTTAATACCTAGTTTAGTTTTAATACTTTCAGGGTGAAATTGCACTCCATGCACATCATATTTTTTATGTTTTACACCCATAATTATTCCATCTCCTGTTTCGGCAGTAATTTCAAGATCTTTTGATAATGTTTTTTTATCAATAATTAAACTATGGTATCTAGTGGCTTCAAAATTCTTTGGTATATTTTTTAATATTCCAATTCTTTTTGATATTATTTTACTAGTTTTTCCGTGCATTAATTTTTTTGCCTGAATAATTTTTGAACCAAATACCTGTCCTATTATTTGATGACCTAAACAAACACCAAGAATGGGAATTTTTTTATAAAAATATTTTACTATACTTATACAATTACCAGATTGATTTGGATTACCAGGTCCAGGCGATATTACAATTTTTTGATATTTATTTTTAATAATTTCGTTAATTGTTATTTTATCATTCCTTTTAACATCTACATTAATTTTTAACGACGAAATATAATGATATAAATTAAATGTAAAACTATCGTAATTATCAATTAATAAAATTTTCATTAATTTAGAGAACTCAACAAAGCCTTAGCTTTATTTACTGTTTCCTCATATTCATTTAAAGGTTTACTATCAGCAACAATACCTGCTCCAGCCTGAACATAAAATTTATTTTTTTTAGCCAAAGCGGTTCTTAATGCTATACATGTGTCAAATTCACCGTTTGCCGAAAAATATCCAATTCCACCTGCATAAACTTTTCTTTTCGAGGTTTCTAATTCATCAATTATTTCCATAGCACGTATTTTAGGTGCACCAGAAACTGTTCCAGCAGGAAATCCAGCAAGCAAAGAGTTGAACTTAGTAAATTTTTTATTGAAAAAACCAATAACATTAGAAACAATATGCATTACATGTGAGTATTTTTCTATATTAAATTTTTCTGTCACCTTAACAGTATTAATTTTAGAAACTTTTCCCACATCATTTCTACCAAGATCAAGCAACATTAAGTGTTCAGCCAATTCCTTTTTATCATTTAATAAATCTTTCATATAAAAATTGTCTTGTTTTTTTGTTGAGCCTCTTGGCCGCGTTCCTGCAATTGGTCTAATTGTAATTTTATCATCTCTCAATCTCACTAAAATTTCAGGACTCGCTCCGATAATTTGAAAATCGTAAAAATTAAAAAAATACATAAAAGGTGACGGGTTGGTCTTTCTCAATTTTTTATAAATTTCCAACG
>CACNCD010000014.1 GCA_902618855.1 uncultured Pelagibacteraceae bacterium
AAAAATAAGTAATTTAAATAAAGATAAATTTAAAAAATGCCTATTTTCTAGTGTAGTACCAAAATCATTTAAATTTATAAAAATTTTTTTTAAAAATGTGTATAAAATAAATTGTTATGAGCTTAAAAAACTTCCATTAAAATCTCTAGTTACTATAAGGGTCAATAAAAAACAAATTGGCTCTGATAGATTAGCTAATGCTATAAGCCTTTCGAATAGTAGACTAAATTATATTATTTTAGATTTTGGAACTGCAACCACTTTTGATGTGCTTGTTAAAAACGTTTATCATGGTGGTGTAATAGCCCCAGGTGTTAATTTGTCTTTGAAAACTTTAATCGATAAAGCTACGCTAATCCCAAATCTTAATTTAAAAAAAACAAATAAAGTAATTGGAAAAAATACGATTTTTGCTGTTAGATCAGGATTTTTTTGGGGGTACACAGGTCTAATTGACAATATTATAGGTTTAATTAAAAAAGAAACAAAAAAAACATTTAAAATAGTTCTTACTGGAGGTTACGCTCATTTGTTTAAAAATGCATTAAATACAAAGGTTATAGTAAATAAAGATATAACTATAAATGGGTTAATCAAAGCCACTAAACTAATCAAGAATAAATGAAAGAAGAATTCTTATTTTGTCCATTAGGAGGCTCAGGTGAAATTGGTATGAATATGAACCTTTTTGCATACGGAAAACCTTCAGAGCATAAATGGATAATAGTAGATATAGGTGTTACATTTGCAGATGATAGTCTGCCTGGTATTGATCTAATTTACGCCGATCCTGGTTTTATTGTTGATAGAAAGGATAGTCTTTTAGGAATTGTACTTACTCATGCTCACGAAGATCATATTGGAGCAATTGCACATTTATGGCCTAAACTTAAATGTAAAATTTTTGCAACACCATTTACATCTTTACTAATAAAAGAAAAGTTTAAAGAAAAAAATATAGATATAACAGATAAATTGAAAATTGTTGACCTAAATGGAACAGTTAATTTAGATCCATTTGAAATTGAATATATTACTCTAACTCACTCAATTTTAGAACCTAATGGTTTAAGAATAAAAACTCCGGCAGGAACGGTATTACATACCGGTGATTGGAAAGTAGATCCAAATCCACTTATAGGCGGCAAAATTAATTCAGAAAGACTTAAGGAAATTGGCAAAGAAGGAGTTTTAGCAATGATATGTGACTCCACAAATGTTTTTAGCCAAGGAAGATCAGGTTCGGAACTAGATGTGAGAAAAAGCTTGTATAACATAATGAGTAGGCTTAAAAAAAGAATTGTAGTAACTTCATTTGCATCAAATGTAGCCCGTATGGAAACAGTTTTTTATTGTGCAGAAAAAACTGGAAGACAAATATCACTAGTAGGTAGGTCGATGCATCGAATTTATAAAGCTGCAAGACAATGTGGTTATTTAAAAAATATAATTGAACCTATAGACCCAAGAGACGCAAAAAGTTTTTCAAGAGAAAAAATTGTTTACTTATGTACAGGTAGCCAAGGTGAACCAATGGGGGCAATGTCAAGAATTTCATCATCAACTCATCCTGATATTTTTCTTGAAAAGGGTGATGCTGTTATATTTTCATCAAAAATAATTCCAGGAAATGAAAAGAAACTATACAAATTACATAACCAGCTAGTAAAGGATGAAATTGAAGTTATTTCTGAAGATAGTGAATTCGTTCACGTTTCAGGACATCCAAATAGAGAAGATTTAAAGGATATGTATAATTGGGTTAAACCAAAATGTATAATTCCTGTTCATGGAGAACATAGACACATGATAGAACATGTAAATTTTGCTAAAGAGATGCAGGTACCATTTCCAATACAAGTTGAAAATGGAGACATAGTTAAATTATCTCCAGGTAAAACCCCTGAAATTTATGATAAGGCTCCAAGTGGAAGACTTTATCTTGATGGAAATGTTAGTGTTGATGAAAGTTCTCAATCAATAAAAGATAGAAAAAATTTAAGTAATAATGGATATATAGAGCTAACTATACTAGTAACACCAAAAGGAAATATTCACCAAAGACCGATTTTAACTTTTAGAGGTTTACCAATAAGTCAAATAGATGAGTTTGTAAATGGTCTAGAAGATCAAATTGAGAGTACTACAAAAACCTTTTCATTAAATAGTAAAAAACAAGAAACGAATCTCATAGATGCTTTAAAAATTGTATGTAGAAAATATTCCAAAGAAAAAACAGGTAAAAAACCTTTTACCAACATAAACTTAGTGAGAATTTAATTGAATATTTTAATTTAAGAAACATAATAACTTAAATGTACATATCAAAAGCTTTTATACCAATTTTAAAAAACAACCCTACAGAAGCAAAAATAAAGTCGCATAAGTTAATGCTTAGAGTTGGAATGATCAAACAATCTTCAGCAGGTATTTATTCTTGGCTTCCAATCGGTTTTAAAGTTATGAAAAAAATTGAGAAAATTGTTCGCGAGGAACAGAATAAAATTGGTGCACAAGAAATTTTAATGCCAACAATTCAATCAAGCGAAATTTGGAAAGAAAGTGGCCGTTACGATGATTATGGAGATGAAATGTTAAGAATTAAAGATCGTCAAAATAGAGAAATGTTATACGGACCAACAAATGAGGAGTTAATAACTGATATATTTAGATCTAATATAAAATCTTATAAATCTCTTCCACAGCTGTTATATCACATTCAATGGAAATTTAGGGATGAACTAAGACCAAGATTTGGAATAATGCGTTGTAGAGAGTTTTATATGAAAGACGCTTACTCGTTTGATATAAATGATGATGAGGCACTATATTCATACAATAAATTTTTCTTATCTTATTTGCGAACTTTTAAAAGATTAGATTTAACAGCAATACCAATGGCTGCTGACACAGGACCAATAGGTGGAAATCTTTCTCATGAGTTTATAATTTTAGCTGAAACTGGTGAAAGTAAGATTTTTTCAGACAAAAGAATTTTCGAAGTAAATTATGATAATACAACTCTAGAAAAAGATTCTTTAGATGATTTAAGAAAGAGATACGAAGCTTTTTATTCAGTCACAGACGAGAAATTTGATAAAAAAGAATTTGAAAATAAAGTTACTACAGAAAATAGATTAATAACCAAAGGAATTGAGGTCGGCCATATTTTTTATTTTGGAGACAAATATTCTAAACCATTAAATGCATCAGTAGATCTTCCAGGTGGAAAAAAAGATTTTGTTAAAATGGGATCTTATGGTGTTGGGGTTTCAAGATTAGTTGGGGCAATTATTGAGGCTAAATATAATGAAAAACAGGAAATAATGAAATGGCCATTGTGTGTTGCTCCTTATGAACTTGCAATAATACCAATGATAACTAAAAATGATACTTCAAATCTAGAAAAGGCAGAAAAAATATTTAAATTTTTTGAAAGTAAAAAAATTGACACAATTGTTGATGATACTGATGAAAATATTTCATCTAAAATGAAAAAATTTAATTTAATTGGTGTCCCTTATCAAATTATAGTTGGAAAGAAATCCGAAGGAGATAGTTTTGAGTTTAAAGAGATCGGTAAAGATACGCAGATTATGTCAATTAATCAAATATCAGAATTAATAACTAAACAAAAAGAAAAAATTTGATTTCTGTATTAGAAAAAGAAATTACTTTTAGATATTTAAAAACCAGAAAAAAAGATGGTTTTTTAAATGTGATATCTATTTTTTCATTTATTGGTATAAGCTTGGGTGTTGCAGTTTTGATTATTGTAATGTCAGTAATGAATGGTTTCAGAACTGAGTTGATAAATAAAATAATTGGTTTTAACGCACATATCGTAGTTGATCCCTTTTCAAACCAAATTGATAAAAAAAAAATTAATGATGATAAATTAAAATTTATTTCTGAAGATTTAATTTTTAGTAATGATGGTGAGTCTATATTGATGAATAAAGATTTTACAAAAGGCATAATTTTAAGGGGATATGAAAAGGAGGATTTTCCAAAATTACAAATTATTAAAAATGAAAACTTTGTTGGAAAAAAAAGCGATTTAATAAAAAACAATATTTCTATAGGTAAAGAGCTAAGTTTTGCCTTAAACTTGAAAATTGGTGATAAAGTTTCAATAATGTCTTCTACTGGAATTGAAACTATAATTGGCAACCTTCCTAAACAGCAGACTTTTATAATAAACTCATTATTTGAAAGTGGCCTAGCAGAATTTGATCAAAGTGTTACATTTGTAAATTTAAATACTTTAGAAGATTTTTTTGATTTAAATTCTAGTTCTAGAAAATTAGAAATATATTTAAAAAACCCTTCCGATATAGAGAATAATAAGACAATAGTTCAATCTATTTTTGAAGATGAATTTGTTTATTCTTGGTCCGATATGAATAGATCATTATTTTCGGCTCTAAAAGTAGAACGTAATGTAATGTTTATAATATTGTCTCTAATTATTATTGTTGCTGCATTTAATATTATATCTGGTTTGACTATTTTAGTAAAAAATAAAACACGTGAAGTTGCGATTTTAAAGTCTATTGGCGTTTTGAATATATCAATAACTAAAATATTTTTTTTAGTAGGTGTTATTATAGGCACATCTGCAACATTATTTGGAATATTTTTAGGTGTTTTATTTTCTATTTATATAGAAAAAGTTAGAGTTTTTTTAAGTACAATATTTAATATTAGTTTGTTCCCAGAAGAAATTTATTTCTTAAGCAAAATGCCATCAGAAATTAATTTTTATTCAATTTTTATCATTTCAATTTGTTCAATAGTAATAACAATTATAGTGTCTATTTTTCCAGCAATAAAAGCTTCAAAACTTGATCCAGTAAAATCCTTAAAATATGAATAATTTAATTACTCTTAATAAGATATCTAAATCTTTCACGACGAGTAAAAAGATTAATGTTCTTAAAAAAATTAGTTTTAAGTTTAATTTAGGAAAAATGTATTCAATCGTTGGTCCATCTGGTTCAGGAAAATCTACATTATTAAATATTTTATCTTTAATCGACAAACCTACCTCAGGAATGATTTCAATTAGTGGAAACAATATAAATTTTCTAAACTCTTCTATGAATGATAGAATAAGAGCTGAAAAAATAGGAATTATCTATCAACAGAATAATTTACTTCCAGATTTTACAGCTTTAGAAAATGTTTATCTTGCTAAATTATCTTTAATAAATAATAAAAAAAAAGCGGTTCAAGCTGCAAATGATATTATTAAAAAAATGGGTCTAATTGATAGAATAAATCATTATCCCTCAGAGTTATCAGGCGGCGAAATTCAAAGAGTTGCTATTGCAAGGGCTTTAATTAATAAGCCACAAATTATACTTGCGGATGAACCAACTGGCAGTTTGGACCAGACTACTGCAAAAGATGTATTTAATGTTTTACATAAACTTAAAAATTCAAACAGAATAATTATTTATGCAACTCATAATAGATATTTTGCTAATAAGGCAGATTGCAAATTAGAAATGGTTGATGGTAATATTAAGACCATCAATGCAAGAATCAAATAATCCAAAATTTAATCATTTAAAAATTCACACACAATATTCAATATGTGAGGGAGCTATTAAAATCGATGCCTTAAAAGACTTTTGTAAAGAAAACAAAATTAATTCAATTGGCTTATCCGATACTTCAAATTTATGTGGATCTTTAGAATTTTCTGAAAATATCTCAAAAGCTGGAACTCAACCTATAATTGGAACTCAAATTAATTTCACTTACGAGAATACGACAGGACTTCTTCCTCTTATAGCTCTAAATAGATCTGGTTATAAAAGAATTTTAGAACTATCTTCCAAATCTTATTTACATAATTCTACAATATCTAATCCTCAATTAAATATTTCTGAATTATTAGAAAATAGTAAAGATATAATAGTTTTTTCAGGCTCTATCTCGGGTTTATTTGGAAAACTATTTGATAAAGGAAAGTTTGATGATATCAAAAAATTATATAAAAAATTGTCTACAATTTTAGGTGATAGATTTTATCTCGAAATTCAGAGACACGGTGATAAAAATGAAGTTGAATTTGAAAAAAATAATCTCAAAATTTCCACCGAGCTTAAAATTCCAATAATTGCTACCAACGAGGTATTTTATATTAATAAAGATATGTATGATGCACATGATGCATTGATATGCATTGGAAACAAAACATATATAAATGATAAAAATCGACTTAAGTATTCAAATCAACATTATTTTAAATCACATGATGAAATGTCTAAATTATTTGCTGATTTACCGGAGGCTTTGAAAAATAATTATAATTTACCTTACAGATGCAGTTTTAGACCTGAGGAATCCGATCCAGTTTTACCTAATATTAGCTCTAACAAAGGAGGAGATGCGGATCAAATTTTATTAAAGGAGTCTATAGAAGGTTTGCAAGGTAAATTTTCAAAATATTTTAAAGTTCAAAAAACAGATCTCTCTAAAAATAATAAGTTTAATCAATATAAAGAAAGACTCGATCATGAATTAAAAATTATAACTGAAATGAAATATGCAAGTTATTTCTTAATTGTTTCAGATTATATTAAATGGGCCAAAAAAAATGATATACCTGTTGGCCCAGGAAGAGGATCAGGTGCTGGATCTTTGGTTGCTTGGTGTCTCTCAATTACAGATGTAGATCCAATTAAATTTAATCTAATTTTTGAAAGATTTTTAAATCCAGACAGGATATCAATGCCAGATTTTGACATAGATTTTTGTGAAGAAAAAAGAGATTTAGTTTTTAAATATCTTAACTCTAAGTACAAAAATGGTGTCGCTCATATTATAACTTTCGGTAAATTAAAGGCTCGTATGGTTATTAGAGACGTAGGAAGAGTTATAGGTTTGCCTTATGGTTTTGTCGATAGTATTTCCAAAATGATACCCTTTGATCCTTCTAGACCTCAAAATTTAACACAATGCATCAACAATGAGCCTAGATTACAAAAATTAATCAAAGAAGATGCAAGAGTTAAAAAATTAACTGATCTTTCTCTAAAATTAGAAGGTCTCAATAGAAATGTTGCTACTCATGCAGCTGGGGTTGTGATTGCTGACAAAAATCTAACAGAGGAAGTGCCGTTATATAAAGATTCTTCTGCAAATTTACTTTTACCTTCTACACAATTTGACATGTACTCAGCTGAAAAAGCTGGATTAATTAAATTTGATTTCCTTGGATTAAAAACTTTGACTGTAATTAATAAAACACAAAAATTAGTTTCTAAGAAGGATAAAAATTTCAAAATAGAAAATATTAGGTTTGATGATCAAAAGGTTTATGAGCTACTATCAACTGGAAATACAGTTGGAATATTTCAGCTTGAAAGTGCCGGAATGAGAGAGGCATTAATTAAAATGCAGCCTAATCATTTAGAAGACATTATTGCATTAGTAGCATTATACAGACCCGGACCAATGAGCAATATTCCAACATATAACGATTGTAAACATGGAAAACAAAAACCTGACTATTTACACCCATATTTGGAGGAAATTTTAAAACCAACATATGGTGTAATTATTTATCAGGAACAAGTCATGCAAATCGCTCAAAAATTATCAGGTTTCACTGCAGGCCAGGCTGATATTTTAAGAAAAGCGATGGGAAAAAAAAAGAGAGCAGAGTTAGAAAAACAAAAAGAAAAGTTTATTGATGGAGCTGTTAAAAATGGAATAAAAAAAGATGTTGCCGCAGGCATATTTTTAAAAATTGAACCTTTCGCAGAATATGGTTTTAATAAAAGTCATGCAGCAGCATATGGAATAATTTCTTATCAAACAGCTTACCTAAAAGCACACTATCCAAACGAGTTTTTTTCTGCATCAATGTCTATGGATATATCAAGCCAGAATAAATTAAGTGAATTTTATGAAGAATTAAAAAGATTAAATATTAAAATAATAAGACCAGATATTAATAAATGTTATGCAGATTTTAGATCGGACAATAAAAATTTCTATTATGCTTTGGGAGGAATTAAAAATGTTGGTTTTGAAGCTGTTTCAAACATTGTTAATGAAAGAAAAAAAAATGGAGAATTTTCATCAATTAATGATTTTATAAACAGAGTAAACCCTAAGGATATAAACAAATTACAATTAGAAGGATTAGTAAAGTCAGGCGCTTTTGACTCGATTGATAAAAATAGAAAATCTATATTTGACTCAATTCCAAAACTTATTCAAAAATCAAAAAATATTTTCGATAATAAAATTGCTAATCAAATTGATCTTTTTAACTCTAACGGAATTAGTGAAGAAAATTTCATTGTGGTTAAAGAGGATTGGAAATTTGAAGAACGGTTAACAAAAGAATTTGAAGCAGTCGGTTTTTATATTTCCGATCATCCATTAAATCAATTTAAGGATATTTATTTAGATTATAAAATAATGGACTATAGTAATTTTAGATCTAACAATGATATTAAAGAATGCAATCTTGCTGCTACAATTTTAAAGCTTCAAGAGAGAAAAACCAGCAAAGGCACTTCCTATGCCGTCATTAAACTAACTGATTTTTCAGGTGTATTTGAGCTTTTTATTTTTTCAGATTTATTAGAACTGAACAGAAATATATTAATTGAAGGAAACTCAATTTTAATGACTTTAAATAAGAATCTAACTGAGGATGAAAATAGATTTAAAAGAATAAATGTTAAAAAAATAATTTCGTTAAAAGAAATATATAATAAACCTATATCCAAAATAGAGTTTAGAATTACAAGACAGGAACAGATGAAACAAATATCAGAATTAGTAAAAAATAAAGGAAATACTGATGTAAAAATTAAGTTTAATAATGGAAAAGAGGAATTAGTCTTCAAACTAAAAAATAAAAGATTTGTTGATAGAAAATTGTTAAATACTATTAAAAATCAAGATATTTTAACAACTATTCAATAAAAAAGTCTTGTTTATTCTTAAAATAATTTGTAAATAACCTTTTAAATTAATACGCACACAGTTTGTGGTTTTATACCTCCGGTCCTTGAATGGAAATGACTGTGGTGGCATAACCGGGAAAAAATATGAAGATACCAAATATAACAATACAACAATTACTAGAAGCTGGAGTCCATTTAGGTCATAAGACTTTAAGGTGGAACCCGAAAATGAAGAAATATATTTTCGGAAAAAGAGATTCAATACATATAATAGATTTAACCCAGACACTTGAATTAACAAATGTCGCTTTAGAAAAAGTCTACGAGACTATAGCTAACAATGGTAAAATTTTATTTATTTCAACAAAAAAACAAGCCTCAGAGGCAATAGCAGAGCTAGCAAAAAACACAGGTCAATATTTTGTTAATTACAGATGGCTTGGTGGAATGCTAACTAACTGGGGAACAATATCAAATTCTATTAAAAAATTAGATAAAATAAACTTAGATTTAGCATCAGAGAACCGAGGTTTTACTAAAAAAGAATTATTAAAAATGAGTGTTCTTAGAGACAAACTTCAAAGATCACTGGGTGGAATTTCAGAAATGAAAAAAATTCCAGATTTAGTTTTTGTAATTGATACAAATTATGAGTCTCTAGCAATAAAGGAATCTATTAAATTAGGTATTCCAATAATTGCTATTTTAGATACAAACTCAGACCCTGCAGGAATAGATTATCCAATACCCGGGAATGATGATGCTAGAAGATCAATTGATTTATATTGTTCATTAATTAAAGAAACAATAGAAAATGCAAAAAAAGTTTCTAAAGAAAAAAATGAGGAAAAAGAAGAAAAATCCTCAAAAAGGCATGAAATAAAAAAAGTAAATAAAGATTTAGAAAATAAAAGTCAAAAAAAAAATCTAAACTAATATGAGCGATATAGAGAAAGTTAAGCAGTTGCGTAAATCTACAGGTGCGGGTTTTAAGGATTGTAATGCAGCATTATTGGAGTCAAATGGAGATTTAGATAAAGCAGTAGAAATTTTAAGAGTTAAAGGCATTTCAAAGGCGTCGAAAAAAATGTCAAGAGTAGCAAATGAAGGCGTTGTTGCTTTAAGTGGTGATGAAAGTAAATTATCAGTAATTGAGGTAAATTGCGAAACCGATTTTGTTGCAAAAAATGAGGATTTTATTAACTTTGTAAAAGAATTAAGTGAACTTAATAATTCAAACAATTCTGATTTAGAGAAATTAAATAAAACAAAAATGAAAAATAACAAAACCGTGAGTGATAACTTGGTTGCGTTAATAGCAAAAATTGGAGAAAAAATTACTTTAGGAAGAGCAAAAACATTTAACCATAATGGTTCCAAAAATTTTAATTATTTACATACAGTAGTAAAGGATAATTTGTCAAAGCTAGCTGTTATAGTTTCGTTAGAAACTAAAGACACCTCTGGTGAATTAAAAAATTTTGGAAAACAATTATCTATGCATATTGCAGCTTCAAATCCATTAGCCCTTGACGCTGAAAGTATAGATAGTAAAATTTTAGAAAAAGAAAAATCTTTAATTAATGAGGAGTTAAAAAACTCGGGAAAGCCAGATAATATTATAGCAAAAATAAGTTTAGGAAAATTGAATAAATTTAAAGAGGAAAATTCTTTATTATCCCAACAATGGGTAATGGAACCCAAAAAAAAAGTGAATGATATTCTAAAGGAATTAAGTATCAATGATTTAAAAATTAAAGATTTTTATCGTTTAAAAATAGGTGATTAAATGTTTGATGAAAAAAACTATAATCAAAAAATGGATAAAACTTTTGATGTATTTACCAAGGAATTAAGTTCTTTAAGAACAGGTAGAGCAAATTCAAATATGCTGGATTTAATCAAAGTTGATGTTTATGGACAAAAAATGCCAATAAATCAAATAGGAAGTATAACTACACCTGAAGCAAGAATGATCAATATACAAGTTTGGGATCAAAATAATGTTTCATTAATAGACTCGGCGATTAGAAAATCAGATCTTGGATTGAATCCCCAAATCGATGGACAACTTATAAGATTACCAATTCCTGATCTAAGTGAGGAAAGAAGAAGTGAAATGAAAAAAATGATAAAGACAATTGGTGAAAAATGTAAAATATCTATAAGAAATATTAGAAGAGAGGCCAACGATAATCTTAAAAATTTACTAAAGAACAAAGAAATAAGTGAGGACGAAGAAAAAAAATTTCAAAAACTAGTTCAAACTTTTACTGACAATCATATAAAGCAGATTGATGATAAAGTGGGTGCTAAAGAAAAAGAAATTATGACAATATGAACCAAATCCAACATGTAGCCATTATAATGGATGGCAATGGTCGTTGGGGATTAAAGCATAAAAATTCTAGAAATTTAGGTCATAAAGCAGGTTTAAGTACAGTAGAAAAAATCCTTAAAGAAACAATTAAAAACAAAATCAAATTTCTTACACTATTTGCCTTTTCTACGGAAAATTGGAAAAGACCCCAAAAAGAAATAGTTTATTTATTTAATTTATTAGAGGAATTTCTCCTTAAAAAAATTGAGGATTTAAATAAAAATCAAATTAAATTAAAGATAATTGGGAATAAAAAAAAAATAAGCACCAAATTAAAAAAAATTTTACAAAATTCAGAAAAAATTACAAAAAAAAATAAAAGACTACAAATTAATTTAGCTTTAAACTACGGTTCGAAAGACGAGCTATTAAATACTTTTTTGATTCTTAAAAAAAAAAATATTAAAATTACTTTAGAAAATATAAGGAAAAATCTTTATACTCATAATATTCCAGACCCTGATATTCTTATAAGAACAGGTAATACTAAAAGACTAAGTAATTTTATGCTTTGGCAATTAGCTTACTCAGAGCTGTATTTTGAAAAAAAATTATGGCCTGATTTTACAGTTAAAGACTATAATAGAATAATTAAAAGTTTTAAAAAAATTAAAAGAAATTTTGGCAATATTTAATGAAAAAAGAATTTGAAAAACGAATATTAAGTTCTCTTATAATTATTCCAACTGCATTATTTTTTATTATAAAAGGTTCAGTATTTTTTACTTTTTTCTTATTAGTTTTCTTTTTGGTAACTTCTTATGAATGGTTTAAAATGAATAAAAAAAATTCATTGAAATTGTTAGGTATCATCTATCTTTTAATTGTAACTTGTTGTGGATATTTGTTGAGAGAAAATTTCGGAGTAAATATTTTTATTTTTATAATTATAATTTGTATTTTTACAGATATTGGTGGATATGTTTTTGGTAAAATATTTAAAGGACCAAAACTTATAAAAGTCAGTCCTAATAAAACTTACTCAGGAATGATTGGCAGTTTTGTATTATCTGTAATCGCAGGATCAGTTTATACACAATTCCAATCATCATTCACATTATTTGAAGTAACAATTTTTTTAAAAAATGAATTGTTATACATTTTATTAATTTTATTCATTTCTGCGATAAGCCAAATTGGAGATTTAATAATTTCTTATTTTAAAAGATTAGCGAAAGTTAAAGACACAGGAAAAATTATACCAGGTCATGGTGGCTTGCTAGATAGAGCTGATGGAATAATTTTTGCTATTCCAGTTTCGTATATATTATTTAAATTTTTAATTTAATGAAAAAAAAAATAGCAATTCTTGGATCAACCGGCTCGATAGGCAAAACTACAGTTGATATTATTAAAAATGATAAAAAAAACTTTGAAATTTTACTGCTCACCA
>CACNCD010000015.1 GCA_902618855.1 uncultured Pelagibacteraceae bacterium
TAGCCTTTTTATTTCCTTGGGCAATTTCTTTAGGTGGCATTGGGTTGCTGGGTTTTTCTTCAATGATGATTTTCTTGTTCATTCTCACCGTTGGTTTTATTTATGAATGGAAAAAGGGCGCTTTAGACTGGGAATAAAAGACAAAATTCATGATTAGCACAGAGGACAAAATAAAAAAAATTCCAGAAGAATTTAAAAAACTAGCTAAAGATTTTAGCGACAACGGTTTTATCACAACATCTTTGGATAACCTTATCAATTGGTCAAGATCTGGTTCCTTACACTGGATGACTTTTGGACTTGCATGTTGTGCTGTCGAAATGATGCAAACCTCAATGCCCAGGTATGATTTAGAAAGATTTGGTGCCGCTCCAAGAGCATCACCAAGACAATCAGATGTTATGATTGTAGCAGGAACTTTAACAAATAAAATGGCACCAGCGCTAAGAAAAGTTTATGACCAAATGCCAGAACCAAGATATGTGATATCAATGGGAAGTTGCGCAAACGGGGGTGGCTATTACCATTATTCATATTCTGTAGTAAGAGGATGCGATCGAATTGTTCCTGTAGATATATATGTTCCTGGCTGCCCACCATCTGCTGAAGCTTTATTATATGGGGTTTTACAACTTCAAAAAAAAATTAGAAACAAAGGTTCTCTAGAAAGATAATTTAAATGAATAATTTAATAGATTTAGAAAAAAAAATTAATTCGGAATTGACAACTAAAATTAATGAGTCAAAAATTAGTCATGATCAATTATATCTAAAAATTGATCATGAGGATTTGCTAGAGGTAGTAACATTTCTTAAAACGAATAATGATACTCAATTTAGACAATTAATAGATATAACATCAGTAGATTACCCAGAAAAATCAGAAAGATTTAAAATGGTATATCTATTTTTAAGTCATAAATTTAATCAAAGAACTATTTTAAGTTTTTCAATTAAGGAAAATGAACAAGTCTCGTCCTTGATTAAAATTTTTCCATCAGCTAATTGGATGGAAAGAGAGGTATTTGATATGTATGGTATTAAATTTAATAATCATCCAGATCTTCGAAGAATTCTTACAGATTATGACTTTGAGGGCTTTCCACTTAGAAAAGATTTTCCATTAACTGGTAACAAAGAGGTTAGATATAGCGAGGACGAAAAAAAAGTAATATACGAACCGGTAAAACTTGAACAAGATTACAGAAATTTTGATTATCAAAGTCCATGGGAAGGGACTAAGTATATCCAAGAACAAACAAGTAAAGATAATGACAAAAAAAACTAAAACATTAAGTCTTAATTTTGGACCACAACATCCTGCAGCACACGGTGTTTTGAGATTAATCTTGGAGCTTGATGGTGAGGTTGTAGAAAAAGTTGATCCTCATATTGGACTACTTCATAGAGGAACTGAAAAATTAATTGAAAACAAAACATATATGCAAGCAGTTCCTTATTTTGATAGACTTGATTATGTTGCCCCAATGAACCAAGAGCATGCATTTGCTCTAGCTATTGAAAAAATTTTAAAAATTGAGGTGCCAATTCGTGCACAGTTTATAAGAGTAATGTTTTGTGAGATAGGTAGAATTTTAAGTCATATATTAAATATAACGACACAAGCATTAGACGTTGGTGCTTTAACTCCTTCATTGTGGGGATTTGAAGAAAGAGAAACCTTGATGACTTTTTATGAAAGAGCATCTGGTTCAAGACTACATGCAAATTATTTCAGAGCAGGTGGCGTTCATCAAGACTTACCAGGCAATCTAGATAAGGATATTGGAAAATTTTGTAGTAATTTTCCAAAGGTAATAGACGATCTTGAAACTTTACTTACAGATAACAGAATATTTAAACAGAGAAATGTAGATATTGGAATTGTTAGTAAAGAAGATGCTATCGATTACTCTTTTTCTGGAGTGATGTTAAGAGGATCAGGAATCCCGTGGGATTTAAGAAAATCGCAACCTTATGAATGCTATGATCAATTAGAATTTAAAGTACCAGTAGGAAAAAATGGAGATTGTTATGATAGATACATTTGTAGAATTGAGGAAATGAGAGAAAGTGTAAAAATAATAAACCAATGTTTATCTAAAATGCCTAAGGGTCCAGTAAAATCACCGGACGGAAAAATAACTCCACCACCAAAAAAAGAAATTAAGGAGTCTATGGAGGCTTTAATTCACCATTTTAAATTGTTTACGGAAGGTTATAGAGTTGACCAAGATGAAATATATACTGCAGTTGAAGCTCCAAAAGGAGAATTTGGAGTTTATTTAATCTCAGATGGGTCTAATAAACCTTATAAATGTAAAATTAGAGCTCCAGGTTTTTCACATCTGCAAGCTATGGATTATTTAATTAAGGGTCATATGTTAGCAGATGTACCAGCAGTTTTGGGATCATTAGATATTGTTTTTGGAGAAATTGACAGATGAGTTTAAAAAAAATTTCTAAAGAGCAGCCAGAACAATTTAAATTTAATGAAAAAAATTGTGAAATTGCAAAAAAAATTTTATCAAATTATCCAGAGGGAAAACAACAAAGTGCAGTAATGCCACTTCTCTACTTAGTCCAAGAACAAAACGAAAATTGGATACCTTTAGCTGCAATGAAATATATAGCCAAATTTTTGAACATGCCCTATATCAAAGTTTATGAAGTAGCTACATTTTATTCTATGTATAATCTATCTCCAGTTGGAAAAAATTTCATACAAGTATGCACAACGACACCTTGTATGATTAGAGGTGCTCATAAAATCGTAGAGGCTTGTAAAGAAAAAATATCAAAAAACGAAAATGAATTATCTGAGGATAAAAAATGCTCATGGGTAGAGGTAGAATGCTTGGGTGCTTGTGTTAATGCGCCAATGATGCAAATTAATAAGGATTATTACGAAGATTTAGATAAAGAAAAAACATTAAAAATTTTAGATCAGATTTTAAAAGGTGAATCACCTAAACCTGGTTCCTACAGAGGAAGATTAAATAGCGAACCAGAAAATAATAGAAAAACTTTGTTGGATATAAAAAATGCTTAAAGACGAAGATAGAATATTTAAAAATTTATATAATGATTTTGGAAATGATTTAATGTCTTCTCAAAAAAGAGGAGATTGGAGTAATACAAAAGAAATTTTAGAAAAAGGAAGAGATTGGATTATAAATGAAATTAAAGCATCGGAACTAAGAGGAAGAGGTGGAGCTGGTTTTCCAACTGGTTTAAAATGGTCTTTCGCACCAAAGGAAAAAGGATCAAGGCCCCATTATCTTGTTATTAACGCCGATGAGTCAGAGCCAGGCACCTGCAAAGATAGAGATATATTGAGATTTGAACCTCATAAACTTATAGAGGGTTGCTTAATTGCATCATATGCTGTGAATTCAAATAAATGTTATATTTATATAAGAGGTGAATACTTTAATGAAGGTCAACTATTACAAAATGCAATAGACGAAGCTTATAAAAAAAACTTAATTGGAAAAAATGCCTCTGGAACAAATTGGGATTTAGACATTTATATTCATTATGGCGCTGGTGCTTATATATGTGGAGAAGAAACTGCCTTACTAGAGAGCTTAGAGGGAAAAAAAGGGCAACCAAGATTAAAACCACCTTTTCCTGCTTTAATTGGATTGTATGGGTGTCCAACAATAGTAAATAATGTTGAGACCATTGCAGTAGTTCCAACAATATTAAGAAAAGGAGCAAAATGGTTTTCGTCTTTAGGTAAACCTAAAAATACAGGGACTAAAATTTTTTGTATATCAGGAAATGTAAATAATCCATGTAACGTTGAGGAAGAAATGAGCATTCCATTAAAAGATTTAATCGAAACTCATGCAGGTGGTGTTATAGGTGGATGGGAAAATTTGAAAGCAGTAATTCCTGGAGGCTCATCAATGCCACTTCTGCCAAAAAAAATTTGCGATACAATAAAAATGGACTTTGACTCTTTAGTTGCTGAGAAAAGTGGAATGGGAACAGCTGGTATTGTTGTTATAAATAACGATCAAGATATTATAAAATGCATGGCTAGAATAGCTAGATTTTATAAACATGAAAGTTGTGGTCAATGTACTCCATGTAGAGAAGGCTCTGGATGGATGTGGAGAATGTTGGAAAGAATGGCAAAAGGTGAAGCGTCAAAAGATGAAGTAGATATGTTGATGGATGTTACAAAACAAATTGAAGGTCATACGATATGTGCTTTTGGAGAGGGTTCTGCTTGGCCAGTTCAAGGTCTTTTAAGACATTTCAAAAAAGAAATTGAAAAAAGAAACAACTTTAATCCACTTGTTAATAGAAATAAAGATATACCTTATTTGGTTGATCAACATTTGTTAGATAAAAAAAATGCTTAAATTAAAAGTAAATAATCAAGATGTAGAAGTTGAAGAAGGTTTAACAGTCTTGCAGGCGTGCGAGAAAGCAGGAGTAGAGATTCCGAGGTTTTGCTATCATGAAAAATTATCTATAGCTGGAAATTGCAGAATGTGTTTAGTAGAAATTGAAAAATCTCCAAAACCTGTTGCTTCATGTGCTATGCCAGCTACAGAAGGTATGAATATAAAAACTAATACAAAGTTTGTTGAAAAAGCAAGAAAAGGCGTTATGGAATTTTTATTAGCAAATCATCCACTTGATTGTCCTGTATGCGATCAAGGAGGCGAGTGTGATTTACAAGATCAATCAATGTTCTATGGCGTAGATAAATCTAGGTACAAGGAGAATAAAAGATTTGTGCCAGAGAAATATATGGGACCTTTAATAAAAACTCAGATGACCAGATGTATACATTGTACTCGATGTATAAGATTTGCAACAGAGATAGCAGGAGTTTCAGAACTTGGAGCAATTGGTAGAGGTGAAAATATGCAAATCACAACTTATTTAGAGAAATCGATGGAATCTGAATTATCAGCTAATGTAGTAGACTTATGTCCAGTTGGAGCGTTAACTTCAAAACCATACGTTTTTGAAGCTAGACCTTGGGAGTTAAAGAAAACTGAGTCAATTGATGTTATGGATGCTGTTGGTTCTAATATAAGAATTGACACTTATGGTTGGGAGGTAAAAAGGATCTTACCAAGAATAAATGAAGATATTAATGAAGAATGGATATCAGATAAAACAAGATATGCTCGTGATGGATTATTAAATCAAAGATTAGATACACCTTTTGTGAAATATAATAATAAATTTGATAAAGCTTCATGGAGAGAGGCGATAAATATTATAAAAGAAAGAATAAAAGAGACAGATAAAGATAAAATTTGTGGTTTTACTGGCGATTTAGTCAATATGGAAACACTATATATTTTTAAAGAGTTTTTTAATAAGTGTTTAAATTCAAATAATATAGATTTTAGGAACAGTCATTCATATTTAAACTCTGAAATAAGAGAAAATTATTTATTTAATTCTGGTATAAATGGAATCGAAGAGAGTGATTTTATTTTTCTAGTAGGATCTAACCCAAGGTTTGAGGCTACAATGCTCAATGCCAGAATAAGAAAGGCGTACCTAAAAAATAAATTAAAAATAGTTTCTTTAAACAATGTTGGAGATTTAACCTACCCATATGAGTGTTTAAATGGAAAAACTGAGGATATAAAAAATATATTAGAAGGAAAAAATTCTATATCTAAAGATATTATAAACTCAAAAAAACCAATAATTATATTGGGTCAGTCGATCTTATCGTGTAATTCGGGAAAATATATTTTTGAGACTATAAAGTCATTTTTGAAAAAAAATGGCAAAATTAATAGTGAGTGGAATGCTTTTAATATAATCTCAGAGAATGCTTCGACAGTTGGCAGTATTGATCTAGGTATTTTTCAAACAGTAGATGGATCAAACAATACTTTATCAAAACTAGAAAATAACAAATTTGAAATTGTCTTTTTGTTAGGACAAGATAGCTTAAATTTTAAGAAAAAAAATGAATTTATAATTTATCAAGGTAGTCATGGTGATAAGGGTGCAGAAATTGCAGATATAATTTTGCCTGGTGCTGCTTACACAGAACAAAACGGTTTTTTTACAAATTTAGAGGGAAAATTACAAAAAGCATTTAAAGCTTCATATCCGCCAGGAGAAGCAAAAGAAGATTGGAAAATTATAAACGATTTAGCAGAATCAATTATTGGAAAAAAATTGTTTAAAGATAAAGAAGAATTAGATAGTAGTTTACTGAATTATTTGAACTTGGAAAATGAAAAAAAATCATCAAGGAAGGATTCAGTAGTAGACAATCTAGTCTTCAATAACGAGCAAATTAAATTAAATAATATTGACTATTATTATTCAAACGTAATCGCGAGATCATCTAAAACAATGTTTAACTGCAGAAATGAAAAATTTAAATTAAAGTCTACTGGAACAGAAGGTTAGAATGATTGAATATTTAAATATTATTTTCTTAGAAACTTATAAAATATTATTCTTACTTGTTCCAGTTTTAACAGCTGTAGCAATGATAGTGTGGCTAGATAGAAGGGTATGGGCTTTTGTTCAAAAAAGACGTGGACCAAATGTTGTAGGTCCATTTGGTTTGCTTCAATCTTTAGCAGATGCATTAAAATATTTGTTTAAGGAAATCATAATTCCTGCGAGTTCAAATAAGATTATTTTTATATTAGCACCAGTTGTAACGATGACACTTGCGTTGATTGCATGGGCAGTTATACCCTTTAATGAAAATTTTGTAATTGCCGATATTAATGTTGGTATTCTTTATATATTTGCCGTTTCTTCACTTGGAGTTTACGGAATAATAATGGGTGGGTGGGCATCAAATTCAAAATATCCTTTCCTAGGTGCAATAAGATCTGCTGCCCAGATGGTTTCTTACGAAGTTTCAATAGGTGTAATCATTATAAATGTTTTATTATGTGTTGGATCTCTTAATTTAACAGATATTGTTTTAGCTCAAGAGAACTTATGGTTCATTATCCCATTGTTTCCAATGTTCGTTATTTTTTTTATCTCAGCCCTGGCTGAAACAAATCGACCTCCTTTTGATTTACCTGAAGCAGAAGCAGAATTAGTTGCAGGATATCAAACCGAATATTCTGGCATGATGTATGCGATGTTCTGGTTAGGAGAATACGCTAATATTTTATTAATGTGTGCACTTGGTTCAATTTTATTTTTGGGAGGTTGGCTTCCACCCATAGATACATTTCCTTTTAATTTTGTTCCAGACTCTCTTTGGTTGATATTTAAAATGTTGTTTTTGTTTATTTTATTTGCATTGGTAAAAGCTATAGTTCCAAGATATAGATACGATCAATTAATGAAATTAGGATGGAAGATTTTTCTTCCAATGTCTCTTGTATGGGTTGTAATAACTGCATCATATTTATTTTACTTTGAATTATTGCCAGGAAATTAATTATGAAAATTACAAGATTTTTTAAAACAATTCTAATGTTGGACTTTTTAAGTGGTTTATTAATTGCTATTAAAGAACTTTTTAAAGAAAAAAAAACGATTAATTATCCTTTTGAAAAAGGAAAAATTAGCCCAAGGTTTAGAGGTGAACATGCTTTAAGAAGATATCCTAATGGAGAAGAAAGATGTATAGCGTGTAAATTATGTGAAGCAGTTTGTCCAGCGCAAGCAATAACAATTGAGTCAACCGAGAGAAGCGATGGAAGTCGTAAAACTACAAGATATGATATAGATATGATGAAGTGTATATATTGTGGTCTTTGTGAAGAATCTTGTCCAGTAGACGCTATTGTTCAAGGTCCTAATTTTGAATTTAGCACTGAAACTAGAGAGGAACTTTATTATAACAAAGAAAAACTCCTCGATAATGGAGATCGTTGGGAAAGTATATTGTCTGCAAATATTAGAGCAGATAAAGCTTATAGATAATTTATATGTTAGCACATTCATTATTTTTTTATGCATTTTCATTTATAGCTATTTTTTCGGCAATAATGGTAACTGCATCAAAAAATACAGTTCATTCAGTTTTTTTTTTAATTTTAGATTTTATAAGTATATCCTGTTTATTCATAATGATTGGCGCAGAGTTTTTAGGAATGATTATGCTAATAGTTTATGTGGGCGCTGTAGCTGTTCTATTTCTTTTTGTTGTTATGATGTTAAATGTAGCTCAGCAAAAAAAACAATGGTTTAGTTCGTTCGGAAGTTCAAAGCATATTCCATTAGGTGTTTTGATTAGTGTAATTATCTTTTTTGAATTAATAATAGTTATTGGTGGATGGAAATATAAACCAGAAGTAGTTTCTTCAATAATGGAGTCACAAAGTATAGGAGTGTCAAATACTCATTCTATAGGAAATGTTTTATACACAGACTACATTCATCTCTTTCAATTAAGTGGAATGATTTTATTGGTTGCAATGATTGGCGCAATTGTACTTACATATAGAAAAAGAGCAGGGTTAAAAAGGCAAAGTTATTTCTCTCAAATTTCAAGAGAACGATCTGATAGCGTTCAACTTGCAGATGTACCAAATAAAAAAGGAGTAGATATTGATGGTTGATATAGGATTAGGTCATTATTTAACTTTAGGAGCAGTTATTTTTTCCATAGGTGTTGCAGGTATTTTTTTAAATAGAAAAAATATTATTGTCATTTTGATGAGCATTGAGTTAATTTTACTTGCGGTTAATATAAATTTAGTTTCATTTTCAATATTTTTAAATGATCTTACGGGGCAAATTTTCACTTTATTTATTTTAACAGTAGCTGCTGCAGAGGCAGCTATTGGTTTAGCAATAATAGTTGTCTATTATCGAAACACATCAAATATTGATGTTGAGGAAATTCATAGCCTAAAAGGTTAAAATGGAATTTTTAATTTTATTTCTTCCACTAATTGCTGCTATCATCTCTGGATTTTTTTCTAAATTAATAGGTGATAGAGCGTGTGAAATTATTACAAGTTTATTTGTTTCAATATCAGCAGGTTTATCAATAATTATATTTTATAATGTAGTTTTTAACGACTATCTGTCAGATACAATAATTACATCTTGGATTAACTCTGGAACATTAAATATCAATTGGTCAATAAAAATAGATGCGTTATCAGCAGTAATGTTAGTAGTTGTTACCTTAATTTCTTCATTGGTTCATATTTATTCTATTGGCTACATGTCCCATGATCCACATAAACCAAGATTCATGGCTTATTTATCTTTATTTACTTTTGCAATGCTAACCCTAGTAACAGCTGATAATTTTTTACAATTATTTTTCGGATGGGAAGGCGTTGGCCTTTGTTCATATTTTTTAATTGGTTTTTGGTACAAAAAAGAAACAGCAAATGCTGCAGCAATAAAGGCCTTTTTAGTTAATAGAGTTGGCGACTTTGGTTTCGCTCTAGGAATTTTCTTGATATTTTATTTTTTTGGTACAGTTAATTATACAGAGGTATTTAATCAAATTCCTCAGTTAATAGATAAAAACATAATATTTTTAGGTGTCAGTTGCAATTCAATAGACCTAATTTGTTTGCTTTTATTTATAGGCGCAATGGGAAAATCAGCCCAAATATTTTTACACACATGGCTACCTGATGCAATGGAGGGTCCAACTCCAGTTTCTGCCTTAATTCATGCTGCAACTATGGTAACTGCTGGTGTTTTTTTAGTAGTTAGATGTTCACCAATTTTTGAATATTCAATTTTAGCCTTGAATATTATTACGGTTGTAGGCATGTCCACTGCATTTTTTGCTGCTACAATTGCACTAGTTCAAACGGATATAAAAAAAATTATTGCATACTCAACTTGTAGTCAATTGGGCTACATGTTTTTTGCAGCAGGTGTTGGCGCTTACAACGTAGCAATGTTTCATTTATTCACTCATGCATTTTTTAAAGCTTTATTATTTTTAGGTTCAGGCTCTGTAATTCACGCTTTTAACGATGAACAAAATATAAATAAAATGGGATCAGTATGGAAAAAACTTCCATACACATGGTTGATGATGATTATAGGAACTTTGGCATTAACTGGTTTTCCTTTATTATCAGGTTTTTTCTCAAAAGATGCAATAATTGAGTTTGCTTATTTGAGAGGAAATATAACTGGCATTTTAGCGGCATACGTAGGAATTTTTACTGCTTTTTTAACTGCTATTTATTCATGGAGGTTAATTTTTAAAACTTTCCACGGACAATATAATAATGAGCAAATTAAAATTGATAAAATTCACGAGTCATCATTTTTAATGTTAATACCTTTAGTTATTCTATCTGTGGGTTCAGTATTTGCAGGTTTTATATTTAAAGATCTTTTTATTGATCATTATAATACTTTTAATTTTTGGAAAGAATCAATAAAATTTTTAAATCCATTAAGTTTAGAACATCCTCCATTGGTAATAATTTTAATTACACCAATTTTAGTAATATTATCAATTCCTTTGTCTTACTATTTGTTTGTAAAAAACAAAAACATATTAACAATTATAGTTGACTCAAATAAATCTATTTATAATTTTTTTCTTAATAAATGGTATTTTGATGAGTTATATGAAATAATTTTTATTAAACCGTCAAAAAAACTTGGAAAATTTTTTTGGAAATCAATTGATTTGAATACTATTGATCGTTTCGGCCCAGATAGTATTTCAAAAATAATCAAAATTTTATCTCTTAAAGCAACCAAATTTCAAAGCGGATTTATTTATCAGTATGCGTTTATTATGTTACTAGGTTTTTCTGCAATTTTAACTTTCTTAATTATTAATTAATGGATTTTCCAATCTTATCCTCAA
>CACNCD010000016.1 GCA_902618855.1 uncultured Pelagibacteraceae bacterium
AAAAATAACTCCCAAAGCAAAACTGCCTTCTAATTTTTCTAGCGTTTTATGAATACAGTTAATTAAATTTTCTTTTTTAAGGTAATCAGTTAACATAATTGTAATCACTTCTGTATCTGTTTGAGATTTAAAAGAGTAACCTTTTTCTTTATATTCCTTTCGTAATTCATCTGAGTTTTCTATGATCCCATTATGAACAACAGAAACTACCTCTGATGAATGAGGATGTGCATTTACTTGATTTGGCACTCCATGTGTTGCCCATCTAACATGACCGATGCCAAGATCCCCACTTGATGGATTTTGAAAAAGAATTTTTTCTAAGTTATCAACTCTTCCTGAACATTTTTGTTCGTTTATTTGTCCATTGCTTATTGTAGATATGCCAGCTGAGTCATAGCCACGATATTCAAGTTTTTTTAATGCACTTATAATACTAGCTGAAACAGATTTGTTGCTAACTATTCCTACAATTCCACACATATTTATTTTCTCTTATAATTTTTAATTTCTACTTGGGCAGATCGGGTTAATGCCAAAGATTTTTTGCCTACATTTTTTGTTACAACAGATCCTGCCCCAACAACGCTATTTTCATTGATAGTAATTGGAGCAACTAAAGAAGTGTTAGAGCCAATAAACACTTTATCTTTAATTTTTGTTTTATTTTTTTTTATTCCATCATAGTTACAAGTTATTGTTCCTGCTCCTACATTTACTTTTGATCCTAAGTCAGAATCTCCAATGTAAGATAAATGATTAACTTTAGAACTTTTTCCGATTATGCTCTTTTTAATCTCTACAAAATTACCAACTCTAGAACCTGACTTTAAAATTGTGCCTGGTCTTAATCTCGCATATGGCCCAATATTTACATTATTTTCTATTTTAACTTTTTCTAAATGTGAAAATGAAAAAATTTTAACATTATTTTGAATTTTTACTTTTTCTCCAATTACAACATATGGATCTATAGTTACATTTTTTCCTATTTTTGTATCTTTAGAAAAAAAAACTGTTTCGGGAGCCATCATCTTCACTCCTTTTTTGATGAATTTTTTTCTTAAATTGTCTTGTAAATTTATTTGTTTCATTTATTAAGTTTTCTTATAGTTAAGTAACAATGTTCTTTAAGTCACAAATTGTTTCTTATTAATACTTTTAAAATGACTCAAAAATTAACAATAATATTCGATCTTGACGGAACTTTGGTTGATACGGCGCCTGACCTTATGAACGCTCACAATCATGTGATGAAAAAATATGGATATGAAACTAAAACGACAGAAGATATTAGAAATTTAGTGGGTAAAGGAGCTAAATCTTTAATAGGCAGATCTGTTTGGGGTCAAGCAAAAAAAGAATTTGGCAAAGTAGATGACGATAAAATTAAAAAAGAAATGACTAATGATTTTATAAAATTTTATTCAAATAATATTGCAAATGAAAGTAAATTATTAAATGGTGCATTAGATTTTTTAAAATGGTGTAAAGAAAATAATATTTCGATGGGTATTTGTACAAATAAACAGGACTACTTAGCGGTTGATCTTTTAAAAAAGATTAATGTTTATGATTATTTTGAATACATAGCAGGAAGTAATACTTTTGATTATTGTAAACCAGATCCAAGGCATCTAACGAATGTTATTGATATTATGCAAGGTGACATAAAAAAAAGTATAATGATAGGTGATAGTGAAACAGATTCTGAAACTGCTAAAAATGCTGGAGTCCCTTTTATTCTTTTAGAGGATGGATATACTGAAAAGAAAGTTAGTGAAATTTCTCATAATCATCTTATTAGAGATTTCGTTGGGATAGAAAAGATTATATCAAATTATTTAAATGATTAATCTTGAGCTTTTATTTGCACTTATAACATTCTATTTTGTTATGTACGTAACACCAGGGCCAAATAATGCAATGGTTTTAACATCAGGTTTAAAATTTGGTTTTTTAAAAACGGTTCCACACATGACGGGGATTACCATAGGTCATGTCTTGCAATTAATCCTGGTGTGTTTAGGGCTTGGTAAAATCTTTCAAATTTTCCCACAACTTCAAAATATTTTAAAAATATTGTGTGCTTTATACCTACTGTATCTCGGTTATAAGATTATTGGATCTTTCAGTAAAATAAAGGAGGATGATGCAAGACCACTAAAATTTCATGAAGCCGCTTTATTTCAAATTGTAAATCCTAAGGCTTGGACTATATCGAGCATGGCTGCATCTGGTTTTCTTCCTAAAGATGGAAATTTATTTTTTTCAATTATTTTTATTGCAATTATTGCACTAATGATTTGTCCCTTATCAATATCACCTTGGGCAGCTTTTGGTTCTGCTATTAGAAATTTGGTGAAGAATAATAAAATTAAAGCAGTTATTGAGTATTTTTTAGCAATTTTACTTTTGATAACTGCAATTATTATTGTATTACAGTAATAGATTTTAGGAGTTATATTGATTATTCATAGAGTTAAAGTTTATCCATCAAAAATACACTTGCCAAAGAAAAAACAACTGGCTTGGAAAATTGCTGAAATAGCTAGTGATAATTCAAAACTTAATAAAAAATCAGTGGACATGGTTATCAATAGAATAATTGATAATGCATCTGTTGCAATTGCCTCTTTAAATAGAAAAGCTGTTATCTCTTCTAGGGAAATGGCATTAAAACATACAAGAAATAACGGTGCTACACTCTTTGGAGTTAATTCAAAAATAAAAGTAGATTGTGAGTGGGCAGCATGGTCAAATGGAACAGCTGTAAGAGAATTAGATTTTCACGATACTTTTCTAGCCGCAGATTACAGTCATCCAGGAGATAATATTCCTCCTTTACTTGCAGTTGCCCAACAAAAAAGATTAAGTGGGATTAGCCTTATAAAAGGTATTTTAACCGCTTATGAAGTACAGGTAAATCTTGTAAAAGGAATTTGTCTTCATAAACATAAAATTGATCATATTGCGCATTTAGGTCCAAGTGTAGCTGCAGGAATTGGAACTATGCTTAAATTAAAAACTGAAACTATTTATCAGGCAATTCAACAAGCATTGCATACTACAATTTCAACAAGACAATCAAGAAAAGGTGAGATCTCAAGCTGGAAAGCTTATGCTCCAGCTCATGCTGGAAAACTTGCAATAGAAGCAGTAGATAGAGTTATGCGTGGGGAAGGCGCACCAAGTCCAATCTATGAAGGTGAAGATAGTGTAATAGCTAGGATTTTAGATGGAAAAAAAGCATTATATAAAGTGCCTTTGCCTAAAAAAGGTGAAACTAAAAAAGCAATACTAGAGACTTATACAAAAGAATATTCCGCAGAGTATCAATCACAAGCTCTAATTGATTTAGCAAAAAAACTTAGAAAAAAAATAGATAATTTAAATCATATTAAAAAAATTGATATCTACACGAGTCATCACACACATTATGTAATTGGAACAGGAGCAAATGATCCTCAAAAAATGGATCCTAATGCAAGCAGGGAAACATTAGATCACTCTATAATGTATATTTTTGCTGTAGCACTTGAGGACGGTGACTGGCATCATATTAGATCTTACTCTAAATCAAGAGCTAAGAGAAAAAGCACCCTTAAAATTTGGAGATCAATTAAAACTCATGAGGATAAAAAATGGACAAACAAATATCACAACCCAAATCCAAAGAAAAAATCATTTGGTGCGAAAGTAGTAATAACTTTAAAAAATGGAAAAAAAATAACACAACAACAAGAAAAAGCAGATGCCCACCCATATGGATCAAGACCTTTTAAAAGAGAAAATTATATTAATAAGTTTTTAACTTTAACAGAAAATATTTTAAACAAAAAGCAGAGTGCAGGATTTTTAAAAAATGTACAAAATCTTAAAAAATTAAAATCAGGACAATTAAATAAATTAAATATAGAAATAAAAAGATCTAAAATTAAAAAGAATTTAAAAAAAGGAATATTTTAATGCATTTTGTTCAAAAAGAACCAAGTCAAAAAAGATTAGATTTTGTTAATAAATTAAAATCAAATAAAATTTTAAGAGTCCCTGGTGCTTACAACCCTCTTACAGCAAAACTAATTGAGGAAATTGGTTATGATGCAGTTTATGTTTCAGGCGCAGTAATGGCAAACGATCTTGGATTTCCAGATATAGGATTAACAACTTTGCAAGATGTTAGTACTCGATCTTACTTAATCTCAAGAGTTACTAATCTTCCAACGATAGTAGATATAGATACTGGTTTCAAATCATGTAAAGAAACAATAGAAACTTTTGAAGAATTTGGGGTGTCATCTGTCCACTTAGAGGATCAAATCGAAAGAAAAAGATGCGGACATTTAGATAACAAAGAGTTAATAAGTCCTGAAGCTATGGTTAAGAAAATTAAAGAATGTGTTTCTGCAAAAAAAGATGATAATTTTAAAATAATTGCAAGATCAGATGCAAAGAGTGTTGAGGGAATAGATAAAATGATTGAAAGATGTAAAGCATATATTGATGCTGGAGCTGAGATAATTTTTCCTGAAGCTTTACATGATGAAAAGGATTTTGAGAAGGTCAGGAAGGAATTATCTTGTTACTTATTGGCAAATATGACTGAGTTTGGAAAGTCAAAGCTATTCAATTATAAGGAATTAGAGAATTTTGGATATAATATTGTTATTTATCCAGTTACAACTCAGAGACTGGCAATGAAAAATGTTGAAGATGGATTAAGAGACATTTATACAAATGGACATCAGAACAATATTATCGATAAAATGCAGACTAGAAAACGTTTATACGAACTTGTTGACTACGAAAAATATAATAGTTTGGACGAAAAGATTTATAATTTTAGTTCAGAGGGGCATGAATGAGTGATGAAATAAAAAAAGGCTTACTTGGCATAGTTGTTGATGAAACTGAGGTTTCAAAAGTAATGCCCGAAATAAATTCACTTACTTATAGAGGGTATGCAGCACAAGATTTATGTTCAAAATGTAAATTTGAAGAAGTTGCATATTTAATTTTAAATGGGGAACTCCCTAATAAAAAACAATTAAAAAATTTCGAAACACAGGAAAGAAAAGAAAGAAAATTATCAAATACACTACTTGCTGACATAAAAAAAATCCCAAAGAAAGCACATCCAATGGATGTCGCGAGAACAGCAGTTAGTATTATGGGTCTAGAAGATAAAGAAACTAGAGATAATTCTCCTAAAGCTAACTTAAGAAAAGCAATGAGAATTTTTGCAAAAACTCCTGTTGCACTAGCTGCATTTTACAGAGCAAGAAAAGGAAAAAAAATAATTCCTCCAAAAAAGAAATATTCAATGTCAGAGAATTTTTTTCATATGTGTTTTGGAAAGGTTCCTAATAAAGAAATCGTTAAAGCTTTTGATGTTTCTTTAATTTTATATGCGGAACATAGTTTTAATGTTTCAACATTTACCGCTAGAACCATTACAAGTAGTTTGTCTGATATTCATGGAGCGATTACTGGTGCTATTGCTAGTTTAAAAGGACCGTTGCACGGAGGCGCTAATGAAGAAGTAATGCATATGATGAAAAAGATAAAAAAACCTGAAAATGCTTTAAAATGGATTAATAGCGCTCTGGATAATAAAGAAGTAGTTATGGGTTTTGGTCATAGAGTTTATAAAAGTGGCGATTCAAGAGTTCCAACAATGAGAGAATATTTTGGTAAAGTTGCTAAGATTAAAAAAGATAAAAAATTTGAGAAAATTTACGATATTGTTGAAAAAGTTATGATTGATCGTAAAAACATCCATCCAAATGTTGACTACCCTACTGGACCAACTTACCATTTAATGGGTTTTGATACTGATTTTTTTACTCCAATTTTTGTAATGTCAAGAATTACTGGTTGGTCAGCTCACATAATGGAACAACACGCCGCAAATAAGTTAATAAGACCTCTTGCAAGTTATAAAGGTAGTAAGTACCGAAAAGTTGTTCAATTAAATCAAAGATAAAAAAATATTAACTAAAAGCTTCTGTCCAATTTCCTTGTGTAGATGCTTTTGAATATTCTGTAGCTCTTCCTTCGAAAAAGTTCATATGCTCAACAGCATTAAGCATTGTATCCAACCAAGTAAGAGGATTTTTATCTACATTATAAATAGGTTCTAATCCTAATTGCGTAAGTCTTCTATTGCCTATAAATCTTATATAATCTTTTACCTCTTGAGCAGTTAAGCCTTGCATTGGACCCATTTCAAAAGCTAAATCAATAAAAGCATCTTCGTGCTCAATAATTGTTCTGC
Organism: uncultured Pelagibacteraceae bacterium; assembly: GCA_902618855.1. Lineage (GTDB taxonomy): Bacteria > Pseudomonadota > Alphaproteobacteria > Pelagibacterales > Pelagibacteraceae > Pelagibacter. The sequence continues at coordinate 6,278 of CACNCD010000016.1, forward strand.
AAGCTTCATAAAGTTCTTTTTTTAATTTTGGCGTCCAAACTTCAGGATTCTCTTTAATGAATTCTTTGAATATTCTAATCATAGAATTACAGTGTAAAGTTTCATCTCTTACTGACCAAGTTACAATCTGACCCATGCCTTTCATTTTGTTAAATCTTGGAAAGTTTAATAAAATAGCAAAACTCGCAAACAATTGTAAACCTTCGGTAAAAGCACTAAATACAGCAACTGTTTTTGCAATATCTTCTTTTGAATTAACATTAAAGTTTTGCATGTAATCGTATTTATCTTTCATTTCTTTATATTTCATAAATGCAGAATACTCAGACTCTGGCATTCCAATAGTATCGAGTAGATGAGAATATGCTGCTATGTGAACTGTTTCCATTGCCGCAAATGCTGTCATCATCATTAGAACTTCGGTAGGTTTAAATACGGTTGTATAGTGTCTTAAATAACAATTATTTACTTCGACATCTGCTTGAGTAAAAAATCTGAAAATTTGTGTTAATAAATTTTTCTCTGATTGTGTAAGATTTTTTTGCCAATCTCTTACGTCATCGCCTAAAGGCACCTCTTCTGGTAACCAATGAATTCTTTGTTGAGTTAACCAAGCGTCATAACACCATGGGTATCTAAATGGCTTATAAACAGGATTTTCTACTAAAAGTCCCATTTTTTTTGGTTGAACTATTTCTTTTTTAACTTGTTTAATTACTGACATGATAAACACTCCTCGTATTCTGGTTGATCGTCTTGTTTTTTGTTTGATTTATAAACGTTTGCTGTGATGTCTGTTGATTTAGCATCATTAACATTTTCAGCTCGTTGGATTGATTTAGACCTGCAGTAATACAAACTTTTTAATCCTTTTTTCCACGCTTGGAAATGGATTTGGTGAAGTTCTTTTTTATGAACATCAGCAGGTAAAAATATATTAATAGATTGGGCTTGAGAAATATGAGGTGTTCGATCTGCTCCTAATTCGACTATCCATTTTTGATCAAGTTCAAATGCAGTTTTAAACACATCTTTCTCTTGTTGAGTCAAAAAATCTAAATGAGAAACTGAACCTTGATTAGTAGTAATACTTGACCAAGTTTCATCGTTATCTCGATTATGCTTTGCAAGTAATTTTTTAAGATATTTATTTCTCACATTAAAAGAACCTGATAAAGTTTTGTGTGTATAGCTGTTCGCTGCTATTGGCTCAACACCCGGAGATGTACCACCACAAATTATAGAAATTGATGCTGTTGGAGCTATTGCAGTTTTATTAGAAAATCTCTCTTTAAAACCATACTCTTCAGCATCAGGACAAGCTCCTCTTTCTTCGGCTAAGTCTTTTGAAGCTTGATCTACTTCTTTTTGGATTTTTTCAAATATTTTTTTATTCCATACTTTGCTCATTACAGACTCTAATGGAATCATTTTCTGTTGAAAGAATGAATGAAGACCCATAACACCTAAACCAACGCTACGCTCACGACCAGCTGAGTATTTTGCGTCTTGAAATTCATCCGGTGCTTTATGAATAAAATCTTCTAATACATTGTCTAAAAATCTCATCACATCTTTTATAAAGTTTTTATCATCTTTCCACTCATCATACTTTTCAATGTTAAGTGATGACAAACAACAAACGGCGGTTCTTTCTTTGCCATCTCTGTCTAATCCTGTTGGAAGTGTAATTTCACTGCAGAGGTTTGAGGTTTTAACATTCAAACCAGCCAATTTATGATGCTGTGGTATTTGTCTATTAACAGTATCAATATAAATTATATATGGCTCTCCAGTTTCAACTCTTGCTGTAAGTAATCTAATCCAAAGATTTCTTGCTGATAGAGTTGATTGTGTTGATCCATCTTTAGGGCTTTTTAGTGCCCACTGCTCGTCAGTTTCAACTGCTCTCATGAAAGCATCAGATACTAAAACACCGTGATGTAGATTTAATGCTTTTCTATTTGGATCTCCTCCAGTTGGACGTCTCATTTCAATAAATTCTTCTATTTCAGGATGATCAATTGGCAAATAACATGCTGCCGATCCTCTTCTTAATGATCCTTGGCTAATTGCCATTGTAAGAGAATCCATTACTTTTATAAATGGAATTATCCCGGACGTTTTTCCAACTCTACCAATTTTTTCTCCTATAGATCTTAGATTGCCCCAATAACTTCCAATGCCTCCGCCTCTTGCAGCTAACCAAACATTCTCACTCCATAAATCTAATATGCCATTTAGACTATCCCCTGCTTCGTTTAAAAAACATGAAATAGGTAATCCTCTTTTGGTTCCACCGTTTGAAAGAACTGGTGTTGCAGGCATGAACCATAAATCACTTATATAGTTATAAACTCTTTGAGCATGTAAGTTATCATCAGCGTAATGACTTGCGACTCTTGCAAACAAATCTTGAAAAGACTCGTTTTCACCAAGGTATCTATCGCTCAAAGTAGCTTTTCCAAAATCAGTTAAATTATCGTCCCTGCTACGGTCAATTTTAATTGTTATGCCTTTTGAATTCTGGAATAATTCAGCTTGATCACTTAATGAGAATAAATCTGGTCTTTTATCATTATTTGTCTTAATCAATTCTGGGCTGTATTCAGAGACAGCTTTCTTGATAGCCTGAGACAAAAACTTGTTCATTTAACTCCCTTAATATATAACTTTTTTAGTAAAACAACTAGATGTTGTATGTAGATCTCCTTAATATACTATATAAATTAGAAATCAATAGAACATTTATAGAACATAGGAAAAATATATCAATAAAAAAATTAAAAAAATGTACATATATCAACATGGAAAATTCAGTAAAAATTGATCCACTAGGTTTTAGAGAGTATGACGCACGATGGTTATATCCAGATAGCATTAATGGGGAAGGAATCAAAGCTGTAGGAAAAGGTTTTGGAACACAAATTATTAAAAAAATAAAAAAACCAAGAGTTACAGTTGGACACGATTATAGATCTTATAGCGAAGAAGTTAAAAAAAATTTCATAGAAGGATTAAAATCAACCGGATGTCATGTTGAGGATATAGGTTTGTGTTTATCTCCTACAATATATTTTTCACAATTTAAGTTAAATTCAGATGCTGTAGCAATGATTACTGCAAGTCATAATGAAAATGGATGGACAGGAATTAAGATGGGTATTGAAAAAGGATTAACTCATTGTAAAGAAGAAATGTCAGAACTTAAAGATATTGTTTTAAATAAAAAATTTACATCAGGAGAAGGTTCATATAAGTCAATAAATGATTTTAATAAAATTTATATTGGTGAATTATCAAGTAATAAAATCAAGAAAAATTTAAAAGTTGTAGCAGCATGTGGAAATGGAACTGCAGGAATATTTGCCCCACAAATTTTAAGAGGAATTGGTTGTGAGGTTATAGAATTAGATTGTAATCTTGATTATAATTTTCCAAAATATAATCCTAATCCTGAAGATATGAAAATGTTACATGAAATTGCAAAATGTGTAAAAGAAAATAAGGCTGATGTTGGATTTGGTTTTGATGGAGACGGTGATCGTGTTGGAGTA
>CACNCD010000017.1 GCA_902618855.1 uncultured Pelagibacteraceae bacterium
GAGAGAAAAAAAAATAATAAAGAAAAAAAATAAGTTTAAAGGAATTAGTTGATTTATTAGATATTTCTCACATATTAAATAAATTTCCACATCAAGTAAGTGCTGGGGAAGCTCAACGTGCATCTTTAGCAAGATCTCTTGTGTCTGAACCAGATCTATTATTATTAGATGAACCATTATCAAATATCGATCAGAGTTTTAAAGAGGAAATTCAGGTTAGACTAAAACAAATTATAAAAAATAGTAAAATTACAACAATAATAGTTACCCATGACTCTTATGAGGCATTTTACCTTGGAGATTATTGTGGAATAATTTTGAATAAAGAATTAAAACAATTTGATAAACCCTATAATGTTTATCATTTCCCCAATTCTGTTGAGGTTGTAAATTTTTTAAACAGAGGAATTTTAATTCCAGCAAAAGTTACAAGCCCTAAAAGTCTCGAAAATTCTGATTTAGGAACAATTACAGGGAATTTTATTAAACCTTATCCGATTGGATCAGACGTAAAACTTTTAATACAGCCAGAGGATTTAGAGCATGACGACAAGAGTAATTTTAAACTAGATGTTACAGATAAAAAATTTCGAGGTTCTAATTTTATTTATACTCTTAAAACTGACAATAATTTATTGATTCCAGTTTTTGTTCACTCGCATCATATTCATCAACACGAAATTAATGACAAATTTGGAATAAAAAAACCAATTCATATTGAACACTTGGTTTGTTTTTAGGTTAATTTAATTATTTTAAAAAAATATTACTTTCCAATACTTATTAAAGTTAGGTCGTCGTCTAGGATTTGATTTTTACTTGTATTTATTACAGACTTTGTAATATCACTTAGTTGTTTAATAGTATCCTTGTTATAATTATTCTCAATAATTTTTATTGATCCATCAATACCTATTTCTTCTCCATCATTATTCATACTTTCAGATAAACCATCAGTGAAGGCATAAAATCTTGAACCATTCAATTTAATTTTATTTATTTTATAAAAACTTTTATCTTTTTGTTTAATTACACCTAATGGAGGAGCAGAACTTTCGATTTTGTTATATTTTCCATTATTATTTCTTACCAAAGCTGGTTGATGCCCTGCATTAACCCATCTAATTTCATCAGATATTAAATTATATTCACCGATTATTGAAGTTACAAACATTCCTCCTGTTTTTGTATTATTTAAATCATTATTCATATGAAAAACCATTTCATCTGGATCTACTTTTGATTGTGACAAGACCTCAAATAGCGTAGATGCTTTAGCCATAACCATTCCTGCATGAATTCCTTTCCCAGCAACATCAGCAATGATAAAATAAATACTATTATTATGAGGGTAAAAGCTAAAAAAATCTCCTGATACTTCCCTTGCTGAAATATTAATACCATGAACAGGATAATTTTTTAGATTTCTCTTTGGCAAAAAATTCTCTTGAACTTTTACAGCAAGTTTTACTTCTTTTGAGATTCTTTCTCGCCACTTGTTTTTTTCTTCCTCACTTGTCTCTAATTTACTCATTAGTTTGTTGTAATACAGACCAATGACTCCTCCTGCAGTAAATGGATCTTGTGGACCTCTAATTTTAAGATCTCCCGACTCAGATTGTTTATCTAAAATTGAAATTAAATCATGCTCAATAGAAACTGCATTGTGTTCTGCAATATTAAGTCCAAGTTCTTCTTGAACTGGGCTTACTCTCAAAGGATAAAATTTGTTAAAAAGACTCAAAATTAAAAAAGAAGTTATAAATGTAAACATTCCGACGGATAATATTCCAATAAATTGAATTTTAATTTGTGACAATCTATCAAGTCCCGTATCTAAAATAGTTAAATCACTAAAAAATCCGACAGCCAATGTTCCCCAAATACCAGCTGCCAAATGAACTGGCACAGCTCCAACAACATCATCAATTTCATATCTGTTTAAAATTTCATTTACAACAATTGCTACAATTGATCCTACAATTCCAACAAAAATAGATGAAACGGAGGTCATTGAATTACATCCAGCTGTAATTGCAACAAGCCCCGCTAAAGGTCCTAAAATAATATAAAAAGGATCAGGTTTTTTGAACCTTATGTATGAAAAACTTAAACCGGTTAATAAACCGAATGCTGCTGCTAAAAAAGTATTAATTAAAATCAGGGGCACTGTTTCATCCATAGCGCCATTACTTCCACCATTAAAACCAAACCAACCAAACCATAAAATCAATGTCCCTAAAACTGCCAAAGGAAAGCTCGAACCGGTAAATTTACCTTTATTTGCCTCTGAGTATTTTCCTATCCTGGGTCCTAAAATCAAAACTGCTGCTAATGCAATCCATCCTCCAACTGAATGAACAATTGTACTTCCGGCAAAATCTACAAAACCCAAATCTGATAGCCATCCAGTAGTTTTTATTGAACCTGTTACAGATAACAACTGGTCAACTGTATCATATTTTGAGAGATAACTTGAGGACCAAGCCCAATGACCAACTATTGGATAAATTATTCCAGTAGCTAATACTGTCATTATTAGATAACCATTAAATTTCATTCTTTCAGCAACAGCACCTGAAATTATTGTAGCAGCGGTTGCCACAAACATAGCTTGGAAGACAAAATAAGTCATGTACTCAGCTTTATCTGTTTTGAAGAAAAATAAATCGGTTCCAAAGAAACCATTATAAGAAGTTCCAAACATGATACCAAATCCAAAAATCCAAAAGATAACTACAGATACTCCAAAATCAGCAGCATTCTTTAATGCAACATTGATACTATTTTTGTGTCTTGATAAACCTGTTTCCATGCACATGAAACCAGCTTGCATAATGAAAACTAATATCGCACAATCTATAACCCATAAAGTGTCAATATTACTTGTAAGTACATCAATTATTTTTTGAGAAGACATTAAAATTATTTATTTTTTTAATTAAAATTTTTCCATAATTACTATCATTATTTTTGTTTTTCAATTATAAATAAGTGAAAAGGGGTGTCTATCTAGACTGAGAATATACTCTATGAACCTGTCCGGTAATTCAGAAAGGGAAAACATTGGATAAAACTTATTTTTTAACTCCAACCTCATCACTAACACTTGTTATTGTAATAAGTTTAATATTTGTTTTTTTTGGCTTATATAATTCAAAAAAATATCAAGGTCTTAATAATTATTTAACCGCAAGCAGAAATATTGGATTATTCTCTTTAACAACAAGCTTAACAGCCTCTGCGCTAGGTGCTTGGATTTTATTTGGTCCCGCTTCAGCTGCAACTTGGGGAGGAATAGGAAGTGTCGTAGGTTATTCACTAGGCACAGCCTTTCCAATGTTTTTTTTAATATATCTTGGAAAAAAAATTAGAAAAGAATTTCCTAAAGGATCTTCTTTAATTGAGTTTATGCGTAGGAAGTTTGGAAAAAGTTTATTTAAACTTATCTTATTAATGACAATTTTTTATATGTTTATTTTTTTATGCGCCGAAGTGACAGCAGTTGCTGTCTTAATCAATTATATTTCAGGCACAAAACTTTGGATAACTGCCTTAATTGTCTTGCTATCTACTCTTACTTATACTTTGTACGGAGGTTTAAGAGCTTCTATATTTACTGACAGCATTCAAATGATCGTTATAGGAATCCTTTTATTTATTTCCTTAGTTTACATAATATCTTTTACGGGATCGGACTTTTCATTTGAATTTATAAAAAAAAAAAATCCTCAGCTTTTAAGCTCGTCTTATACTTCTAATTATACTGCAGGCCTAACTTTCTTTATTGCAGTTGCTGCAACCAATCTATTTCATCAGGGTAATTGGCAAAGAGTATATGCAGCAAAAAATTTTGAAACTTTAAGAAAGAGCTTAATTATATCTTTCTTTGTAATTATACCTATAGTTTTTTACATGGGTTTTACAGGAATGGTTGCATTTTCAATAGACCCAAACACAAGGCCCGATCTTGGGTTTTTTGTGTTATTGCTCAAACAGCAAAAAGAATTGTTATCATTATTTGTAATTGTATTAGGTTTAGCCCTAACTATTTCTACTGTTGATACTTTAGTAAATGCAATATCAAGCCTAATCGTTGTCGATGGGAAAGCAACATTTAACTTCAACAAAAAAACAAATTACTTAAATTTTTCTAAAAATATAATCTTATTTTTATCTTTTATTTCTTTTATCATTGCATCTAAAGGATTTGATATTTTGTATTTATTCTTATTGGCTGATTTATTTTGTTGTGCATTTGTACTCACAGTTTTTTATAGTTTTTACGATAAAAAGATGAGCGAAAAAACAGCATTTATATCAATCGTTTTGGGATTGATTTTTGGATTTTTATTATTTCCAACACCAGACTTTTCAAAAAGTTTATTAATTGGAATCATAGTACCAGCTGAATATTTTCCATCATTTTTTCGTCAAAATTTACTTTTTTGGTCATTTTTAGTCGCAACACTAGGACCAATGATATCTTGGAAAATAAAGTAAAATCAGTATTATTAATTTATGCTTAATTTTATTTTACCATTTATAGTTTTAATCCTCGTGGTTGTTTTTATTCATGAGTATGGACACTATTATTTTGCTAAAAAATACGGAGTTGGTGTTACTGACTTTTCAATAGGTTTTGGTAAAGAAATTTTTGGATGGTATGACAAATCTGGCACAAGATGGAAAATTTGTTGGATACCTCTAGGTGGTTATGTAAAATTTTTTGGTGATAGAAATGTGTTTAGTCAAGCAGATCAAGAAAAAATTTTGAAGAAATACAACACTGAGGATCAAAAAAAATTATTTGTACTTAAACCTTTATATCAAAGAGCGTTAATTGTAGCTGCAGGCCCAATAGCTAATTTTTTATTGGCGATATTTATTTTTTTTTCAATTTATACTTTTGTTGGAAAGGACTTTACCCCAGCAGTTATAAATGAGGTACAAAAAGAAAGTCCAGCAATGACTGCGGGTTTAAAAAAAAATGATGTAATTGTGTCTATAGATGGAAATGATGTTAAGAGTATTATGGAAGTTTCAAAATTTATTACAATGTCTACTAATGAGTATATCGATTTTGTAGTATCTAGATCTAATCAAGAATTATTAATTAAGGTGAAACCTAATATGGTTTTCACAGAAGATAATCTTGGCAATAAAGTAAATAAAAGAATGGTTGGAATACAGCTTGGAGCATTTAATGATCAGATAAATCATGTTAAATTAGGGCCTGTTAAATCTTTTTATTATGCAGTTAATGAAGTTTATTTTGTATGTGTTTCTTCTTTAAAATATATTGGCACTTTAATTAAAGGAAAAGGTGATACTTCACAACTAGGTGGACCAATAAGAATTGCAAAAATAACTGGACAGGTTGCGGAGTTTGGAATTTTACCTTTCTTAAGTATAATGGCTTATATTTCTGTTAGTCTTGGATTGATTAACCTTTTTCCAATTCCACTTTTGGATGGAGGTCATCTAATGTTTTATGGATTTGAAAAAATTTTAGGAAGACCGCTAAGTCAAAAAACGCAGGAAGGTTTTTTTCGAATCGGGATGTTTTTATTGCTATCTTTGATGTTTTTTACAACTTTCAATGACTTAAAAGATCTTGGATTATTCTAATTTTTTAAACTTATTAACATTAAAAAAGCCATATAAATCAAGCATAATAAACAAAATAACAACATATAGTAGTTTTCCCCAGGATGGACACTAAAAAAAAGCTTGATTTATAAGGGATTATAACAAATAAGTTAATTAACCTTTAAAACCGGAGCTAAAAATGAACAAAAAACAATTAGTAGCTAAATTATCAGCTTCTTTAAATCAAAGTAAAGCTGATGCAGAGCGTACTTTTGATACTATTACCAACACTATATTGGACGCCCTAAAAGCGGACGATTCAGTGAAAATTGCTGGTTTTGGTACATATAAAGTAGCTAAAAGAAAAGCTCGAATTGGAAGAAATCCTAGAACAGGCGAACAAATTCAAATCGCAGCTTCTCAAAAAGTTAAATTTTTACCTGCGAAAGCACTTAAAGAAGTATTTAACAAATAAACAAAATAAACTAACAGCCTTGATGTAAATTTACATCTGGGCTGTTAGTCTATGCGAGAACTGCATAACTCTTTTCCAGTATCAACATTAGTTTCTTAATTAATTTTAAATATAAAAATATCCTTAACTTTAACGGGAGAACTTAATGAAAAAATATCTAAAAAAATTAATTGCTCCAATATTTGTTAGTTCTATTTTTCTAATAAGTATGTCGAGCGCTGGTTATGCAGAAACAACAGTTCCTGCAGAAGTCGGTTTTATATTTAACACACTCCTTTTTTTAATATGTGGTTTTTTAGTCATGTTTATGGCTGCAGGATTTGCAATGTTAGAATCTGGAATGGTGACATCTAAAAGTGTATCAGTTATTTGTGCAAAGAATATAGGTTTATTTTCTATAGCAGGAATAATGTTTTGGATGTTTGGTTATAATGTTGCATACGGAATACCAGAGGGTGGCTATATTGGTAAATTTATACCATGGTCAGACTCAAGCTCTTTAACAAAGTCTTACTCTGATGGATCTGATTGGTATTTTCAAATGGTGTTTTGTGCAACAACCTGCTCAATAGTTTCAGGTACTTTAGCTGAAAGAATAAAATTATGGCCATTTTTCTTATTTGCAGCAATTTTAACTGGATTTTTATATCCATTTGTTATGGGCTGGCAGTGGGGTGGCGGTTGGCTTGCAGCTGCAGGATTTTCTGATTTTGCTGGTTCAACTTTAGTACACTCTACAGGTGGAGCAGCAGCGCTTGCAGGCGCAATGCTTTTAGGGCCTAGATTAGGAAGATTTTCTAAAAAAGGTGAAGCAACTCCTGTAAAACCATTTGCGGCATCCTCTATACCTCTAGTTACAATTGGTGTGTTTATCCTATGGCTAGGTTGGTTTGGATTTAATGGTGGATCACAACTTGCAATGGGCACAGGTGATGATGCTATCGCTGTTTCAAAAATCTTTATCAATACAAATTTAGCAGCATGTGGCGGAGTAATAGCTGCAGCTATAATAACAAGGTTGGGCTTTGGAAAAACTGATGTTGTTCAAATGCTTAATGGTGCAATTGGTGGTCTTGTTGCAATTACAGCAGAACCATTGATGCCATCACCTTTAGCTGCTATTTTAATTGGAGCTGTAGGCGGAATTATAGTTGTTTATGGAACTAAATTTTTGTTTGCAATGAAAATTGATGATGTAGTTGGTGCAATTCCAGCTCACTTGTTTGCAGGAATTTGGGGAACCTTAGCTGTCCCGATTACAAATTCAGCCGCAAACTTTGGCACCCAACTCTTAGGTGTTATAGCAATTAACGGAACTGTCTTCGTAATATCTTTAATAATCTGGGCAATCATGAAAAATACTATGGGTATTAGATTGAGTAAAGAAGCCGAGACTAAAGGTACTGACGTAACAGAAACTGGAGTAATTGCTTACGCAATAAGAGATTAGTTGTTAGTTAGTTTAAATAACTAAAATAGAAACCCCCTTCCCCTCATATTTATTCTCATGCGAAGGGGGTTTCTAAATTATGAATTTTCATCCCAAAGTTTTTTGTAATCTATAAAAGGTGATAAACCATAACTTGAGTTAACGTTTGTAAAATGAACAGATAAACTTTTCATTGGTGAAATACATAATTCTTTCGTGTATATTTCATTGATATATTTCTCAAATGGGTCATTGCGATCTAAGCAGGTTTTATAGAAATTGTCCCAATATTTATCTAAAAAATTTTTACTAGTCATAAATGTACATAAAGTCTCACTTATAGTACGCCAATGTCGTTTATTTCCTATCAAAACATTGGTTTTTTGGTTGTTCATATACAGGAAAGGATAATCACTTGGACACATAAATAAATCTTTTTTAATTTGAGATGATACTCTTTCGTAGGAAGCTATCATTTCCTCCATCATAGGTAAGAAATGTAAATAATCATCTTCAACGAAAAAAACTAAATCTTCAGCCTTTTCTTTTGCTGTCTCATAGCACAAAAGTAAACTTGCAAGATTTGAAAATGTTTGATCATTGTTTTGATTTTTAATTATCTTTTTATACTTAACATGATCTAAATGTATTATGTTAGTGTTGATTTTTTTACTTTCAATCAACTTTTTAATTTTATTTAAGTTTTCTTCTTTTGAATTATCGTCAACAATTGCTAAATCAATTTTTATCAAAGGATATTTTTCTTTACAAAAATCAATTGATTTTAAAAGTGAATTTAATGATCTAAGGGTATATTCAATTTTTGGCTTTTCGAACAATCTTTTTTTGTTTTGGTCCCACACATCTACATTGCTATTAGTTCTAAATAAAATTAAAATAGATTTAACTTTCCTGGTGATTTCAACTTCACCTAATGGAAGTACAATTGATTTTTGATTAATTAATGACAAATCCTCATTGAGCTCTTTATTAAGTGTAGGAGATACAAAATTATTTTGATCAATAACTTCGTATCCAATAATTTTAGATAGTCTAATAAATAATTTGTTTAAAATTCTTTTTTTCATCATTCGTTTATGATAATTTATTACAATATTATGAGCATTAAATCACCACAAACTCTTATTGCAGAATCGCTAAAGACAGTAAAAACCATTTCACCAGAAGAAGCCCTCGAAATGTCTAATGAAAACAAATGTAATTTGATTGATATTAGAGATGAACCTGAGCTTGAGAAACAAGGTAGAATTGAAAAAGCTTTTCATATATCCAGAGGTTTATTAGAATTTTCCATTCATCCAGATAGTCCCTTTGTGTTGAATAATAAGATTGATCTTGATAAAGAACTTGTTTTATTTTGTGCAGCAGGTGGAAGATCAGCCTTAGCAGCAAAAACACTTAATGAAATGGGTTTCAAAAAAGTTTCACATATAGATGGCGGTTTTGGTTCTATGAAGAAAAATGGTTTTAAAGTCAAAACCTAGTCATAAAGATTTATTCTTTTTGCGTAAAAAATTCTAATTACCCAATAAATAAAAATTCCAATTGGACCAA
>CACNCD010000018.1 GCA_902618855.1 uncultured Pelagibacteraceae bacterium
TATTTCCAGTTATTAGTATTTTGTTTGATAATTTTCTTTTTTCATAAAGATTTATAAATTCCATTAAATTATCATTGAGTTCGTATAATTTTGTTTGTAAATTTATTTCTGCTTTCATTATAAAAGGCTCATTACTTTTTTAATTATTATTTGTCTATTCTCTGAAATTGTTTTGTTAGAGTCGATTATTTTGTACTTATTTTTTTTATATTTGGAAATTTTAATATAACCATTCTGAACTTTTTTATAAAATTTAATATTAAATTTATCATAACGGTTAAGATTTTTACGTTTTGAAAGTCTTTTTTTTAAATTTTTAAAATTAACTAAATTTAAAAAAGTTAAATCTATTTTAATATTTCTGGTTAAATAATTATTCAAATTATTAATAAGTTTATAATCTATACCCATACCATAGTGCTGATATGCCAATGTAGAATCGATAAATCTATCAATAATAATTATTTTCTTTTTGTAATTACTTCTAATTAAATTTTCTAAATTCTCATTCCTTGCAGCTAAATATAAAAACAAATCAGTAATTTTATTAAACTTTGATTTATTGCTTAAAATAAGTTTTCTTATTCTCTCTGAATTTATGTTACCACCTGGTTCTCTTAATTTGATAAATTTTATTTTTTTTTTATTTAAATAACTTGCAAGAAACTTGGAATGGAGCGTCTTTCCAGATCCTTCTATACCTTCAAAAACTATAAGTGGTTTTTTATACATCACCCCAAATTAAATAATTTACCGATTTTATTAATCTGGAGAAAATATTCACTTTTTTAACATCCTCAAAAGCTAAGACTTGATATTCATTAATTAATTCGTCTTTATAAAAAACTTTTAAGGTCCCTAAAATATCATTTTTTTTAATTGGTGCCGCAATTGGTCCATTGTAATCAATAACTGCTTTAAGATATCTTTTTCTGGCTTTTGGTATAGTTTTATAAACATCTTGACTCATGTATGCTTTGACTGAATTTTTATTACCTAGCCAGACATCAAGTTCGGCAATTTCAGTATCCTTTTGAACTATCTTAATTAAATCAAAATTAGTCATTCCGTATGTGAGCAATTTAGCCGACTCTCTTGATCTGTCTTTTTTGGTTTTAAATCCACTACCAACACCAATAAGTCTTCGATCTTTTCTCTTTAAAGAAGCAGCTAATGAATACCTTTCAACGGCTAAGTAACCTGTTTTAATACCATCAGCACCAAAATTTTTATACAATAATGGATTTCTATTTCCTTGAGTAATAGGGTCTCCTCCTGTTCGATCCCATGTGAAATCTTTTATTTTATAATATTCATAAAATTTAGGATAATTTTTTATAAGATAATTTGACATTATTAAAATATCTCTAACTGTGGAATAATTATCTGGGTCGTTTATTCCTGATGAATTAGAAAAATTTGTATTAACCATACCAATTTCTTTAGCTTTTGTAGTCATTAAAACAGCAAATTCCTCCTCAGAGCCAGCTATTCCCTCGGCTAAAGCAACACAAGCATCGTTTCCAGATGCAATTATTATACCTTTAAGTAAATCTTCAACACTTACTTCATCGTTCACCATTATAAACATGGATGAATATCCAGATTGAGATAGCCTCCAAGCATTTTCTGAGACCATAAATTTATCATCTAAACTTAAGTCTCCTTTCTCGATTAATTCAAAGGCAATTATTGAAGTCATAATTTTTGTCATAGAAGCAGGATAAATTTCTCTATCAGCATCTTTTTCAAAAAGAATTTCTCCTGAAGAATAGTCTTGAAGTATAGCTGTAGCAGCTTTAATTTCAAATTTAGCAATTGCTATATTTGGTAAAATAAAAGTCAAAAATAAAATAGTGCAAATTTTCTTAATCATTTTTTAATAATTTCTAAATTCTCAAATTTTAACATGCTTATATCATTAAAGGAACTTTTTAGTGAATTTAAGTTATCAAAAGGGCCTAAAAAAACTCTATAATTTGTATCAGATAGCCTTTCTAGGTTTATTATCTTTATAGAAGTATCATTTTTAATTCTTTTTATTAATAAATTAGCAGAATTTTGAAAATAAAAATCTGCAATCTTGATGATATATAAAAATTTATCATCCTTTTTTTTTTCATTTTTTTTTTCACTTAAAGATAAATCATTAATAGTAATAGATTCAACAGGTGCTTTGTTAGCAACTTTTTTTTCTTCTTCAAAAGTTTTTGCTTTTTTGGCTATAAAAGATGAATTGTTAATAATTTCTGAAATTTCAACATATGGTTCATTTAAATCTAACTCAATAGCTTGAGCTATTCTATTAGAGATTACAGAATTATTAAAATTGGGATAATCGGCTCTTTTGCCTACTGTTGCTATAACAGATTTGTTATTTTTATTATTTGTTATTTTTACAGTAGAATTTTTTTTTAAATTTTTTTGAAAAATTACCATATCCCTACCATCTAGCTTTAATGAAATAATTTTTTTCTTATAAAGGCTGTCTTTATAAACAAGTGTAAAACCGTTGTTTTTAAATGCGCTTTTGTTCGTTAATTTATCTTTTTTAAAATGAGTATTGTCTATTGAACAAGAAGTCAGTAAAAATATAAATATAATTAGTAAATTTTTATAATTCATTAGCAATTTTTTCCTTTAAAGTGCATACGGCTAAAGCAAATCTTAGTGACCTATTCCATTTTAAAACTAATTCATAATTATCAAATACTATATATGCAGGACTGAGATTATCTGCTTCAGGAATTATATCTTTATCTGGAATTATAATGCCTACAATATTTTTACTTTCTAAAATTGGTTTTTCAAAGTTTGATATATATTTTTTTACTTTTTTTATAGAGGTTTTATTTTTAATTTTTCTAGCTGATGTATTTAAAAATTTTTTTGGAACATTTTCGGATAGAGTAACTCTTGTAAAACATGATTCATTTTTTTTCCATCCAATTTTATTAATATAATTAGCCGCTGAGGCAAATGAATCTTCAATTTTTTTTAACTCAATAATGTCATTATTATCATAATCTAAAGCATAATTTTTTATTGTTGTTGGCATAAATTGAAAATTACCAAACGCGCCAGCCCATGAACCATAAAGTATATTATAATCAATTACACCATTCTCGATTAATTTAAGTATAGTCATTAATTCATTTGTAAAAAAATCTCTTCTTCTTTTGTCATAACTCAGTGTTGCTAAAGAAGATAAAATATTCATTTTACCTAAATATTTACCAAAATTAGTTTCAATACCCATTAACGCAAGGAGTAATTCTTTTTCTACAGAAAATTTTTTTTCTATTTCATCAATTAAAAGTTGGTTCTGCTTATATATTTTTATAGCATTTTTAACTTTCTTATTTGATGTTCTTTTATCAATATAGGTTTTTGTATCTTCGTAAAATTCTGGTTGAAATCTGTCATATTCTATTACTTTAGGGTTGAACTTAACCTTTGACATTGTTTCATTAAAAGTTTTTTCTGAGATACCATTTTTAATAGCATAATTTTTAAATGATTGGAGCCATAATTCAAAAGTTTCACTTTTTACCTCTGAAGTAAAAAAAATTAAAAAAAATACCAGAATAAATTTATAATTTTTTTTCATACAAATCTTTAAGATATATAAATACAGCTATCCATATAATAATAAAACTTATTAACTTTGTTGCAGTAAAAGGTTCATTATAATAAAAAAAACCAAGTAAAAATTGACTTGTAGGGGTTATAAAAAATACTAAACCAGAAGTGGCCATCGTGGTTTTTTCTAAACCCTTAATAAAAAGGAATAAAGGAATCACAGTCATTGCTCCGCCAAAAAATAACATCAATATATTAAAAGGAGCTTCAAAAGAAAAATCATTATTACCAGTTTGATAAATAAAATAAGCTATCACTAAACCGATTGGCAAAATAAAAAGGCTTTCAATAAACAAACCAACATCAGTATCAACATTTATTTTTTTTCTTAAAAGATTGTAGGAACTCCAAAATATAGCAACCAAAAATCCAACCCATGGAAAAGAGTCTAGATTAAAAAGTAAATATATTGATGATAGAAAAACAGCTGAGATAGCTAAAATTCTTTTTTTATTTAATTTTTCCTTTAAAAAAATATATCCTAGATAAACATTTAATATAGGAAATATAAAATACCCATAACTAGCATCAATAATTTTATTTATTGAAATTGCATAAATCCAAGTACCCCAATTTAAAAAAATTAGTATGCTTGTAAAAAATAAAATAAATAAATTTTTTTTTTGTTTTAAAATTTTTTTTAAAACATCGATTTTTTTAAAAAAAAGTGTGGATAAAAATAATATCCCACAGGTCCAAATTAATCTATGTACGGTGACCTCAATAGCTCCCATATTTGAAATGTACTTAAAAAAAATTGTACCTAATACACCCCACCACAAAGAACCCATACAAGCGTAAATAACACCTTTTTTAAATTGAGATTGTTTCATAAATATATTGATATAAATTTCTTATACTATTATTTAGTTGAATTTTAAAATTATACTTATAAAAACAAATTCACGGAGAGATGGCTGAGCGGTTGAAAGCACCGGTCTTGAAAACCGGCAAAGGGGCAACTCTTTCCTGGGTTCGAATCCCAGTCTCTCCGCCATTATAAGTATACTTTATATTCTAATTTAAAATCCCTGAAGAAAGTTTAATTTGTTTATTGATTTTATCAGCTATTATTTGATTTAATTTTAGTGTTTGGTGAATATTATCACAAAACAAAGTGTCAATATCATCTACTTTTTTTTTAAAAGTTAGGTCAAGTATCTTAACATATGGGTAAAATTTACTTTCAATTTTTTTTATAGATTTATTGTAAAGTTCAAATCTAAGAATTTTTTGGTTTAAAAGATCATACATACTTGGTAGAGATATTATATAAAACTCTTTTACATCATTTTTTTTTGAAATTTCTATAGTTTCTATTAAATTTAATTCAAAATTTTTAATCGAATATTCAATATCAAGGTTATTAATTTCAATATTAGATAAATTTATTGGTCCTTTGTTATAAATAAGTGACATAACTCTGGTAAAAATTTTATCAAGTAATGAGTAGGAAATTAAATAAGATTTTAATGTTTTGTCTATTCTTTTTATATTCAAAAAGAATTTAGTTTTTCTAGAGTGCGGAAAATCGTATTTTAGTATATGCTTATTTCTGTAATCTGTTGCACCATATATATATTCAGTATTAAATTTACTAGACCACATAATAACATCGGGCGAACCCCTTTTTAGATTTTGGTAAAGTAAGTTTATTAATTGATCAGATGTTGCTCCACCAAAAGAAAAGTTTTGATATAAAAACTTATTGTTTTTTTAATAACTCTGAAGGCCAAGATGAAGAAAAAGATCCTTCGCATCCATAACCTTGAGTGGTAGAGCCTCCAAAAATCCACACATTTTCATTAGGAACTTTATTTTCTGAAATTTTTTTACGTTTATCTGTAACATGTATTTGAAGTTTTGATAAATCTACGATGTCAAAAATTATATTCTTTTGAAATCCATATTTAAAAACCTCTTTATTTGTAGGAAAAAAAATTAAAACTCTAAATAAAATTTCTAAAGTTAAAAAAAAAATAATTATATAAAGAAAATAATAAATAGAAAAACGAACTGTTCGAAAAAAAACTTTAAAATTAAATATCATCCTAAATTTTTACTTTTTGATTTTAAAAGATTTAAATTTTTCTGTAATATAGTTATTAGGTATTTTCTCAGTTGTTTGAATACCTCTATAAAAATTAAAAATATTTTCATCATCAAAACTCAAAAAATTACATAGATCAATTAAATCTTCATTTTTTAAGGAATTTATATGTTTTTTAACAAAAGAAGTTAATAAAATATCTATTTCCTTGGCGCCCCTATAGGAGGCTCTATACATTATTTTATTTTTAAGATCTTCTTTATTTTGTGTCATGACTATATAAGCAATATATGGTTTCTTTAGATTATTTATTATCCTGTATCAATAACATAGATGGCGTAGGAAATAAAACCGCAAAGTTATTTAAAAAGAAAAATATAAATACAGTTTTTGATCTTATTTGGACCTTACCAAAAGATTTTGTTGATCGAAGAAATTTAGCAAAAATAAATGAATTAAAGATTGGTAAAATTCAAACTATAAATGTAAATGTGGTTAAATATAACTTTCCAAGAATAAGAAATTTACCGAATAGAGTTATATGTAAAGATGATACTGGTGAAATAGATTGTACTTTTTTTAATAGTTTTGAAGGTTATATAAGAAAAATTCTTCCTTTAAACTCAAACGTTACCATTAGTGGAAAAATAAATTATTTTAGAAAAAAATACCAGATTATTAACCCTACTTATGTATCAACTGACACAAATTCTATTAAAAAAATTTTTTCGACATATAGTCTTACAGAAGGTTTAACGGAAAAAAAATATCAAAATATAATAAACAATGCTCTAAAAAAAATACCAGATCTTAAAGAATGGCATAATAATATTATTTTAAAAAAATTTAATAATATTTCTTGGAAAGACGCACTGTTAGAGCTCCACAATCCACTTAATTCTGATAAAAATGGTCCTTTTTTAAAAAGGCTTATTTTTGATGAGATTATGTCTACATTTTTAATAAATTCTAGTATCAGAAAAGCTGTTAAAAAAATTAAAAAAAATAAAAAGAATTTTAATTCAAGTTCTTTAAATGAAATTAAAAAAAAAATAAAATTTAAACTTACTAACGATCAAACTAAAGCTCTAGAAGAAATTACTAAAGATCTTAAATCAAATCAAAAGATGTTTAGATTATTACAAGGTGATGTTGGAAGTGGAAAAACAATTGTTGCTTTAATAACTTGTCTTAATGTAGTTAAGAGCAATTATCAGGTAGGATTTATGGCGCCTACCGAAATCCTTGCAAGACAACATTATGATTTAGCAAAAAATGTATTAGGTAAAAATATTAATATTTCACTTTTAACAGGTAAAACTGAATATAGAGAAAGAAAAAAAATACTTAAGGATTTAATAGATAATAAGATTAATATTTTAATTGGAACACATTCATTATTTCAAGAAAAAATAAAATTTAATAATTTAGGCTTAATAATAATTGATGAACAACATAAGTTCGGTGTGAAGCAAAGGAAAAAGTTATCTGATAAAGGGGGTGATAACTG
>CACNCD010000019.1 GCA_902618855.1 uncultured Pelagibacteraceae bacterium
TATAAATTTGTTCGATCATTAAAAAATGTATTATATTAAAACTTTCCATGATTCCTATAAAAAATAAAAAAAAAAATCTTGAGGCAACAGTTGAAGAGATGAGGAATTTCTCAGTTTCTTATCTAGAAAAGTATTCACCTTCAAAACAGCAGCTTAAAACCTATTTATTAAAAAAGTATTTAAAATCCTCTAATACAAAAAATAAGAAACAGGATCTAATAGAATTGATCGATATAGTTTTGAAGGATTTAGAAGAAAGTAAATTTATAAGTGATAAATTCTATTCTGAGATGAAGGCCAAAAACTTAATTCAGAGAGGAAGCTCTATTAATAAAATTAGAAATTACCTAATAGCAAAGGGAATTAATAACAAATATATTAAGGAAACAATAAATAATATTACCGATAACAATGAAAACCAAGATTTTTTTTCTGCCGTAAAAATTTGTAAAAAAAAAAGGATAGGGCCTTCACGCCCAGATGATAATAGGCCTTTATTTTATAAAAAAGACATTTCTATATTAGCAAGAAATGGTTTTGATTTTGAAACTTCAAAAAAGGTCATGGATCTTGACAAAGATGAATATTTAAAAATCATTAATCTTTTATGATTTTTTATTTTTGTTTTTTTCCTCAAGATAATAATTAATTTTATTTTTTATATAGTTTTTTACAAAAACAAATACAAGCAAACCAAAAATGCTTACTGAAACAATTATTATTAAAATAATTCTTATTCTTTCATCCATAGTTTATAAATTTTTTCCTCTTTTTAAAATCAAACTTGAATTTTTAAAATCTTTTTTACCATAAAAAATTTCATTTCCACTAAAATCAGTAATTATTCCACCAGCGTTTTCAAGTATCGCATGTCCGGCGGCAATATCCCACTCACATGCCCTTGGCTCTGCAACGTACAAATCATATTCACTTGTAGCAACTACACAAAATTTTAGCGAACTCTTCATTTTTGTAAATTCGGTTACTCCAAATTTTTTATGCAATTCAGCAATTTCGGGTTTTAAATTTTGAGAATAGGATACAGCTTTAACTTGGTTCGCTTTTGTTTTTTTTTCACAAGTAAGTTTAATTTCTTTATCATCAATGACCTCGAAACTATTCCCATATCCATACGAATAAAATAATCTTCTTTTTGCTGGAGCATATATTATACCTAATGCAGGTTTTTTATTTATTATTAAACCAGCATTTAGTGTAAATTCATCTTTATTATTGATATAATCGTAAGTACCATCAATAGGATCAATTAACCAAAAGTTGCTCATATTTGTTTGAGACTTATTTGATGTACTTTCCTCTGAAATAATTGGTATTTCTGGAGTTACATTTTTAATTTTCTCTATTAAAATATTATTTACCTCAATATCGCCATTGGTTACAGGCGTATTGTCTGATTTTGTTTCTTTTTTTAAACCTAATTCTCTAAGCTTAATTGATTTTTTACCAGCAAAAATAAATGTTTTAATTAGCTCATCTGATATTTTTTTTAAATTATGATTATCCATTTTATAATTTTTCTAATTGTATTACTTTTGCATTAATCACAATTTTTCCTATATTTTCAAAATTAACTGTTATTTTTCCATTTATTATTGATTGAACTTGCCCAATTCCCCACTCTTTATTGACAGGGTTGATAACTTTGTCTCCTGGTTCAAATTCTAAAATCATTTAATTTAATTTATAATAGAATTAAGTATAAATACCAACAATATGACAATAAAACTAAACTCTATAGGAATAAACAAAGATCCAAAATCTACAAAAGTGGTAGTAGCTATGTCTGGAGGAGTAGATTCATCAACTGTTGCAGGAATGATGAAAAAAGATGGATATAATGTCGTTGGAGTTACGCTAAAATTATACGATGAAAGTAAAGAGGTTGCTAAATCCAAACAATGCTGCTCAGGTCAAGATGTAATGGATGCAAAAAGAGTAGCTCATAAACTAGATATTGAACACAAAGTATTATTTTACCAAAGTAAATTTAAAGAGGGTGTCGTAGACAATTTTGTTGAAAGTTATCTCAAAGGCGAAACACCAATACCATGTGTTCAATGTAATAAAACTGTAAAATTTAATGATCTTTTTAACGAGTCTAAAAAATTAAAAGCAGATGCTCTCATTACGGGACACTATGTAAAAAGTATAACAAAAGATAATATTACAAATATGTATAGGGCAATTGATGAAAATAGGGATCAAAGTTATTTTTTGTTTAATACAACTAGAGAACAATTAAATTATTTACGATTTCCTCTAGGAGGTATTCTAAAATCTGAAACAAGAGAAATTGCAAAAAAACTAGAATTAAATGTTGCTGAAAAACCGGATAGTCAGGATATATGCTTTGTTCCAAATGGTGATTACGTGTCAGTTATTGAAAAATTTAGACCTGATGCTTTTAAAAAAGGAAATATTAAAGACATAGATGGAAATGTAATTGGTGTTCATGATGGTATAGTAAATTTTACTATTGGCCAAAGGAAGGGAATAAAATTAGCTGCGAAAGAACCTTATTATGTTATTGAAATTAATGCTGATAAAAATGAAATTATTGTAGGTTCAAAGCAGCATCTTGTTAAGAAGGAAATTTTTTTGAAAGATCTAAATTTACTTGGCAATAAAAGAGAATTTCAAAGAGAAATTTTTGTAAAAGTAAGATCTACTGGAAAGTTACTAAAATCAAAAATCAATATTATAAATGACAATGAGGCAATTTTAAATTTACAAGAAGAGGAATATGGTATCTCTCCAGGACAAGCGTGTGTTTTTTATTCCAAGGATCAAAATGGTTATAAAGTTCTTGGCGGAGGATGGATAAAAAAGTAATTAAGCTTTTCTTTTTTTCCACATAAGGAAAGTTAAAAAATAGAAAAAAATGACACCTAGAAAATAATCCCATTCTAATGCATGTTTTAAATGGGTGTTACCAGGCATACTTATTAGCGGAATACTAATAATTGCAACTATTATTAATAATGAAACTAAAATTAATTTTATCTTTAAAATTCTACTATCTAAATAACTGAAAATTTTTCTTCTTAATGAATATATTGTTCTTACCAAATAAAATTGAGCTGCAATCTCAAAAATAATAAAACATAATAATATTACTCTTCTGAAAAGTTTATAAAAGTCGTTATCAAATTTGATTCCTAAAAATATAGAGTGAAGAATTAAAAAAATTGCTGAACTGATACCAAAAAAAACAAATAATCTGATGTTTTTGTGATTTTTATCTAACGAACTAATAATTTTTTTATTATAAATCCAATACTTAATTAACAAAAAAGCTGTGAATATCATTGCTGGTTTAAATACAAGGTAGGTAGGAAATACTCTTGCGGTCCTACTTATTGAGGCACCACCATCAAAATAGGGAAATGTATTGTGAATTACATGTGCTGGATTTGGAAAAAGTCCATGAAATTGTGTAATCAATATCAAACATGTATTAACTGCAACAAAGGGTATTATGAAAATCCATAAACCTATGGATTTAACTTTTTGAATATTATCCATCTCTAAGGATTATTTTTTTTTATTTTTTTTTCTTGCTCTTCTTTTTTTTGAGCCCATCTTTCTTCGGCCTCTATGTTTCTTAGGATATCCCATATTTACCTCAGTTTTTTATAATTTTATTGACTTATCTGTTGGATATAGCATTCTCATAAATACTTATCAAATTTTTTATGTCAAAGTCATTTAAGACCTTTTTAAAACATACAGCCAAAGATTACTATAATCAATCGGTCAATCCGCCAGTGGTTAGGGCCTCTACGATCATATTTAAATCAATGAACGAGCTTAGAAAAACACAATCCAAAGGTAAAAAAAATCCAATTGGCGGTCACTTTGAGTATGGCAGACAGGGAACTTCTACAACATTTATTTTACAACAAATGTTAAAAAAAATGGAAGAATGCTATCATGTATTTCTAACCCCAACTGGCTTTGGTTCTGTTTTTTTATCAATATTCAGTATTGTTCGTCCGGGAGATGAAATTTTAGCTGCTGATCCAGTTTATTCACCGACCCGACTTTTAACCCAAGATTTTTTAAAATCATTTAATATAAAAACAATTTTTTATAACCCTCGCGACCTAAGCACTTTAAAAAATAAAATTACAAAAAAAACAAAGTTAATCTATGTAGAAAATCCTGGCAGCAACTCTTTCGAATTCCAGGATTTATCAAAAATAATATCAATAGCAAAAAGATATAAATTATTTTCAGTAATTGATAATACTTGGGGAACACCATATTACCTAAAGCCAATTAAACTTGGATTTGATATGTCTATAGTTTCAGCTACCAAGTACTATTCTGGTCATTCTGATGTCATGGGAGGAAGCTTAGCTGTTAATAAAAGGGTTTTTAAGCAAGTTGAAAAAGCTAACAAGATAACAGGTTTAAGACTTGGACCTGATGACTCATATCTGATTATAAGAGGTTTAAGAACTTTAGATGTACGCCTTGATCGACATCAAGAAAATGCAAAGAGGGTTGCATCTTTTTTATCTCGCCACAAAAAAGTACAGCTTTTATATCCTTTTAAAAAAGGATCATTTAATTACAGGATGTGGAAGAAATATTACTCAGGAGCTTCTGGGTTAATGGGGTTAAAAATAAAAGCAAAAAACAAAAATTCAATAAATAAATTTGTAAATTCTTTAAAATTATTTGGATACGGTTATAGCTGGGGTGGTTTTGAAAGTCTTGCGCTTCATCAAGAATTTAGAGAATTAGGAAATAGAAATTTTTTAAAATTATCAAAAGATGAGCATTTAGTAAGACTTCATATAGGCCTAGAAGATCCAAATGATTTAATTCAAGATTTAAAAAGATCTTTAAGGTTTATAAAATGATTGATAAAAATTTTTTTCCTAACAAAACTGCCCTAATTACTCTAATTGCAGCTTGTTTAGTTGTAATTATTTCTTTAGGCATCAGACAAACCTTTGGACTTTTCTTTTTTGATTTTGAAGTAGACTTAGGTTGTACTCAAACAGAGTTTGGTTTTGCAATGGGTCTACAGTTATTATTCTGGGGTTTGCTTGGTCCAGTATTTGGAGTAATTACAGATAAATACGGAGGCAAAATTGCTGTTTTTATAGGTTTTTCTTTTTACTTATTAGGAATTTATTTTTTAAATTATGGTCCAAATACAGGATTTTGGTTTACTTTTGACCTTGGAGTTCTTGTTGGTATTGGACTGGCGGCTACAGCAATAAGTATTCCAATATCAATAGTTGCTAAGCATTTTCCATTAAATACTAGAACAATTGCACTAGGAATTGTTACAGCGGCAGGTTCTTTTGGATATTTTGTTTCACCAATTTATACCAGATTTGCTCTCATCGAGTTTGGGTGGAATACAACTTTATTAATTTTTGCAGTGATGATTATTTTTGGATTAATGATCTCATTTTTTTTGACAACACCTATAGAGGAGTCTAAGAATGAAGAAAAAAATGGTCAGACAGCAATAGAGGCTATAAAAGAAGCATTTTCAAATAAAAGTTTTAGATATCTTACCTTGGGTTTTTTTGTATGTGGTTGGCATATTGCATTAGTTGCAACTCATATACCGATGCACATTAGAGATAGCGGATTAGAGGATTGGACTGCAACCGCAATTTTAGCATTAATTGGATTGTTTAATGTCTTTGGAACATTAACAAGTGGTTACTTATCAACAAAAATAAGTAAGAAAAAGTTATTAAGCGCAATCTACTTGTTGAGGGGAGTCTCTCTAATTTATTTTATTTTTATGCCACCTAGTGTGATTAACTCATTAATCTTTGGAGCAACTTTTGGTTATTTATGGTTAGCTACGGTTCCACCTACAAATGGAATAGTAGGGCATATTTTCGGAACAAAATATATAAGTTTGCTATATGGTTTTGTTTTTTTAAATCATCAAATTGGATCTTTTTTTGGCGCGTATCTTGGAGGTTTATTCCATGATTTATATGGATCATTAGATTACGCCTGGTACATTTCTATAGCTTTATCTTTATTCGCAGGATTGATACATTTACCAATAAAAGAAAAAGCAATTGAAAGACAACAACTCAAACCCTCAGAAATTTAATCCTTATCTAGAAAAATTATATAATTCTAATAAGGCTCTTATAATTTATAAAGTAAATGATGGTTACAACCTATACACAGATTTTTCAAAAAAAATAATATTATCACAAAAAAATATAAATAATTTTTTTAAGTTTTTTGAAAATAAAAAATACAAAAAAGAGACAGATCTTTTAATAGGATTTTTTGGTTATGAAATACTCTGTAATTTATTAAATATAAAAATTAAAAATCAAAAGAAACTAAATTTTTATAAGGGAGTCTTTTATAAGCCAGAAACGGTAATCAAAATTAGGAAAGAT
>CACNCD010000020.1 GCA_902618855.1 uncultured Pelagibacteraceae bacterium
GCTCTATTGCAATCTTAGTTATTTTCAACTTAGGAACAAAAAAGAATTCACTAATACCAAATAAGATGCAGCTTTTAGCTGAGCTAAGTTACACTTTTGTATCAAAAATGATTAGCGATACCGCAGGATCAAAAGCAAAGCCATATTTTGCATTTATATTTTCAATCTTTATGTTTGTATTATTTTGCAATATGTTTGGCATGATACCTTACACATTTACAGTGACTAGTCACATTATTGTAACTTTTATGTTGGCAGCGTTTATTTTTATTGGAGTAACAATTATAGGTTTTATTAAACATGGCTTAGGGTATCTAAAATTATTCGTACCAAGTGGGGTACCGGTTGTACTATTACCACTAATTGTAGTAATAGAAATTATTTCTTATTTAAGTAGACCGATAAGTCTATCGGTTAGGCTTTTTGCCAATATGATGGCAGGCCACACAATGATGAAAGTTTTCGGAGGCTTTGTAATAAGTCTCGGAATAATCGGTGGATGGCTTCCACTGAGTTTTTCAGTTGCTTTAACTGGCTTGGAGATACTAGTTGCTTTTCTTCAAGCATATGTTTTTGCAATTTTAACATGCATATATTTAAATGATGCATTAAATTTACACCATTAATTAATATAAGGAGGATATAATGGAACTAGAAGCAGCAAAAATGATTGGAGCAGGATTAGCAGCAATAGCTCTAGCAGGGGCAGGAGTTGGAATTGGAATTATTTTTGGAAATTACCTTTCTGGCGCAATGAGAAATCCATCAGCAGCACAAAAACAATTCCCTAACCTATTATTAGGATTTGCTTTAGCTGAAGCTACAGGTTTATTTGGATTGGTAGTTGCACTGATTATTTTATTTGCATTTTAAGGTTGATGATCAGAAATTTATTTTTTAGTCAAATACCTTTAAGTTTTCTATTTCTCGTAGAAACTTTTGCGGCTGAAAGTGGGGGAATGCCACAGTTAAATCCAGAATTTTGGATATCTCAAATATTCTGGTTAACTATAACATTTGGGTTTTTGTATATAATACTTTCAAAACTTATACTTCCAAAAATCAGTGCAAATCTTGAAACAAGAAAATCTCAGATTATGGAAAATATCGAGTCGGCGGAAAAACAACGTAAGGATAGTGAAGAAAAAATAAAAGAGTACGATAAAATAATCCAAGACAGTAGAATTAAGGCAAAAAATTATTTTAACCAAGCAAGGGAAAAAGTTCTAAAGGATATTAGCAAAAAAAGAGAAATTTTAGATAAAGACCTAAGTGAGGAAATTAATAAAGCTGAATTGGAAATTCAAGATCTTAAAAATAAATCGCCCGAAAAAATTACAAAAATTGCAATTGAGACGTCGAATGACTTAATAAAACAATTAATCGGAGTGGACGTTAATAATAGCAGTATATCGGCTATCGTTGAAGATTTATCAAAGAGAAATAAGAAGGAATATCATGGCAATTGATGCATCTTTTTGGGTAGCAATTTCATTTTTAATTTTTGTTGGCGCATTAATATATTTAAAAATACCACAAAAAATAAATGAAATCTTAAATAAATTAATATCCGATATTAAAAACGAGTTAGATGAAAGTGAAAAACTTAGGACTGAAGCTAAAACGTTATTGGATAACGCACAATCTAAATTAGATACTGCTGATACTAAAAGTAAAGATATTTTAGCTCAGGCAAAAAAGGAAAGTGAAAACTTGATTATTGAATTAAACGATAAATTTCATAAAAGTGCAGAACTTAAAAAAAACCTAGCTGAAAATAAAATTGCACAGATGAAAGAAGCGGCAATCAAAGAAATTAGAGATACTTCAATTAAAATAGCAGTTGATTCTGTTAAAAAGATTATCACCACATCAGTTGATAAATCGAAACTTGATAATCTATTTAGTAAAGATTTAGAGGAAACTAAAGCGGTTTTAAAAAAGATAAATTCATAATTCTCTTACAATTTTTCAAAAAAAATATAAATTATTAAAATGAGGTCTATTGTTATAGGTTCTGGATTTGGTGGTATTGCTGCAGCTTTAAGACTTAAAGCTAAGGGTCATAGTGTTACTTTAGTAGAAAAACAGGAAGACCTTGGTGGTAGGGCTAGAGTATTTAAAAAAAATGGATTTACATTCGATGGCGGTCCTACTGTAATAACAGCACCTTATTTGATTAATGAGCTCTTTGAACTATTTGGCAAAAATCCCAAAAATTATATTGAATTAGTTCCTCTTAATACTTGGTACAGATTTGTTTTTGAAGACGGTAATAAATTTGATTATTCGGGAAATGAAGATGAAATGAAAAATCAGATTGAGAAAATAAATAAAGATGATGTTAACGGTTATGAAGAATTAGTTAAATTTACTAAGAAAATTTTTGACAAAGGGTTTATGGAACTTTCTGATGTTCCTTTTGACAAACCTTTATTTATGATGAAACAACTCCCAGCATTAATAAATCTAAAAAGTTATAAATCAGTTTATTCGCTTGTTTCGTCTTATATTAAAAATGAAAAGTTAAGACGTTTACTAAGCATGCACCCTCTTCTTGTGGGAGGAAATCCATTTACCACGACTTCAATATACGGATTAATTCTTTATTTAGAAAAAAAGTGGGGCATTCATTATTCAATGGGAGGAACTGGCAATATAATAAAAGGTTTAGAAAAATTGATGTTGGAAGAAAAAATTGAAATATTAAAAAATTCTGAAGTGACGAGTATTAATTTTGATAAAAATAAAATTAAAAGTATAATAATTAATAATCATAAAGAATTAGAAGCTAACAATGTAATATGTAATGCAGACCCACCTTCTGTTTATGAAAAACTTCTAGACAATAAAAAAATAAATACATTTTTTAATTGGAAAAAGAAACGTATGGATTATTCGATGGGTCTCTTTGTTTATTACTTTGGAACTAAAAAGGTCTATAAGGAAGTTGAACATCATACGATTAAGTTTGGAAATAAATACAAAGAACACCTTGAAGACATATTTGAGAAAAAAAAACTAAATAATGATATAAGTTACTATCTCCATAGACCTTCAGCTACAGATAAATCTATGGCACCTGAGGGAAATGACTGTTTTTATGTTTTAGTTCCAGTTCCTAATAACCAGTCAAATATAAATTGGTCAATAGAAGGAGATAAATTTAAAAATTTAGTAATAGATAAATTGGAAAAAACTCTTCTTCCAGATCTTAAGGAAAATATTATTGAAGATTTTTATTTAACACCAGATTACTTTGAAAAAGAACTAAACACAAAGTATGGCTCAGGCTTTTCAATTCAACCAAAGTTTAGTCAGTCTGCCTATTTTAGATTTCATAATAAATCAGAAGTTTATGATGGTCTTTATTTTGTTGGCGCAGGAACTCATCCTGGAGCAGGAGTTCCAGGTGTGCTCTCCTCCGCAAAAGTATTAGATAAAATTATATAATGTCCAATAACAACTATCTTAAAGTTTACGCAAAATCATTTAATTGGGCAGGTTTTTTTTTACCAAAAAAAACCTATGCAAAATGTTCCTCTTTATATGATTTTTGTAGAACAATTGATAATCTTGCCGACGAAATGGGTAATTTAGACATAAAAAAAAAAAATTTATCTGATTTTAAAGAAAAATTTAACAATAAAGACTTTGATAATTCTACAATTAAAAATATGTGGCAACTAATTGATGATCATGAAATTTCAATAGAAATAGTAAATGATTTATTTGATGGCGCTGAATCTGACTTGAAAGAAAATATTAAAATCAATTCAAAAAAAGATTTATTAATATACTCATACAGAGTAGCTGGAACTGTAGGTTTAATGATGGCAAAAATTTTGAATGTTAAAAATAAAGAAGCACTCAAATCAGCCATTGATTTAGGTATTGCTATGCAGCTCACCAATATATCAAGAGACGTAATTGAAGATTCAAAAAATGGTAGGTACTATATTACTGATGATTTTGACTCAATTGTAAAAACTATAAAACTTGCTGATTTATTTTATAAAAGTTCTTTTGCATCTATTAAACAAATTCCACTTAGTTTTCGTTTTTCAATATTAGTTGCAAGAAGAGTTTATAGAGAAATTGGTCATAAAATTCTTAAAAAAAAAAATATAGAAAATTATAAAGAATCGGGAAAAATATACATAACTAACTTTGGTAAAATTGTTCAAACTTTTTTTTCCATAATTGACTTGCTTAGACTATCATGGACTAGTGACAAATATCACTTGAGAGAAAAAGAACACTTATTAATAAAAGAAGAAATTAACTTAGATGAAAGATTTTGATTATATAATTATAGGTGGTGGTTGTGCAGGATTATCTTTGGCTTACGAATTAGAAATAAACAAAAAACTAGAGAATAAAACACTAGCTATTATTGAGCCTAGATTGGAGTATAAGAGAGACAAAACCTGGTCTTTTTGGAAGGTTTTTAATCATAACTTTAATGATTGTGTCAAGAAAAGTTGGGAAGAATTTTCTATAAATTTGCCCTCAAAAACTAAACATTTAAAATGCGATGATTACCCTTATCAAAGTATTGATAGTGGTTTATTTTACAAAAAAATAATAAATAAATTAAAAGAAAACAAAAACATAGTCTTTTTTAAAAATATTAAAGAAGTAAATCAGAATAATTCATTTATTTTTAATAGCGTTCCATCAATTGAATCAAAAAAAAATGATCTTTGGCAACATTTTTGTGGTGTAGAAATTAAAACAAAAGAGAAAATATTTGATGATGGAATAATTAATTTGATGGATTTTAATTGCGAACAAAGAAAAAGTGTTCATTTCTTTTATACACTACCTTTTGAAAAAGATAGAGCTTTAATAGAGACTACTTGGCTATCAACAATGAATGACAATTCTCTGAAAGATTATGATAATCAAATACAAAATTATATAAATCAGAATTTAAAAATTAAGGATTATGAGATCATGTTTAAAGAGGTAGGTGCGATCCCACTTTTCTACCCTCTAAATATAAAAGAAAAAAATAAATTAAATATTGGGACAGCTGGAGGCATGACAAGATTAAGTACTGGATATACATTCCTAAATATCCAGGAGCAAAGTAAATATATAAGAGAAAATCTTGAAAATATTCAAAATATAAAACTTTTTGAAATTAGTAAAAAATATCAAATTTTAGATAATATTTTTTTAAAGGTTTTAGAAAATAATCCTGAAAAAATGCCAGATATATTTTATAAAATGTTTAATAGTTCAACTGAATCTGTTATTAAATTTTTATCTAATAAAAGTAATTTTTTTGAGGATATTGCTATTATTTCCAAGA
>CACNCD010000021.1 GCA_902618855.1 uncultured Pelagibacteraceae bacterium
AACAAATAAAACAAAAAGCGAAATCAAACATTAAAAATATAAGTAAAGAAGAAGCAGAAAAATTACTAAAATCTGCAAATGATAATATGATAAATGATAATTTAGATACCACAAAGTCTCCTACAAAAAAAACCTCTACTCAAAAAAAAGCCAAAACAATAAGTAAAAAAGCTGTTAAGGCAAAAAAAGTTAGCAAAAAGTAATCACAAGTTGTATAAGTAATCCGCGAATCAAATTATGAGTACTAAAATTTCTGAACATATGAACACTTTGATCCCGATGGTTGTTGAACAATCAAGTAAGGGTGAAAGGGCATATGATATTTATTCAAGACTTTTAAAAGAAAGAATTATTTTTTTAACAGGACCAATTAACGATAATGTAGCATCATTAGTTACAGCTCAAATGTTATTTTTAGAATCTGAGAACCCAAAAAAAGAAATTTATTTATATATAAATAGCCCAGGAGGTTTAGTTACAGCTGGATTAGGTGTTTACGATACAATTCAATATATCAAACCAGCAGTTTCCACACTTTGTATTGGGCAAGCAGCTTCGATGGGTTCTTTTTTACTTGCAGCTGGAGAGAAGGGAAAAAGATTTTCGTTGCCAAATTCAAGAATAATGGTTCATCAACCCTCAGCAGGCTTTCAAGGACAAGCAACAGATATTGAAATACATGCAAATGAAGTTCTATCTTTGAAGAAAAGATTAAATGAAATCTATTCAAAGCATACTGGTAAATCTACTGACGATATTAAAAAAGCACTCGAGAGAGATAATTTTATGACTCCTGAAAGTGCTAAAGAATTTGGTTTAATTGACGAAGTAGTGGAAAAAAGAATTTAATCCACAATATATTGACCTATCCACAGCCCATGCTTGATTAGTAATAACTTTTTGTAATAAAGTGTCTATATTGATTCGTTATAAAAAAAAATGACAACTAATAACAAAAATATTCTTTATTGTTCTTTTTGCGGAAAGAGCCAACATGAAGTTAGAAAACTAATTGCAGGCCCGACAGTATTCATATGCGATGAATGTGTTGAGCTTTGTATGGATATTATTAAAGAGGAAAGTAAAGATACTTTTGTTAAGCATCAAGACGGGTTGCCATCACCAAAAGAAATTTGTGCAGTTTTAGATGACTATGTAATTGGCCAACAACATGCAAAAAAAGTTTTATCTGTTGCTGTCCATAATCATTACAAAAGATTAAATTATGAAAATAAAACAAGTAAAACAGTTGAACTAGCCAAATCAAATATTTTGTTAGTTGGCCCAACAGGTTGCGGAAAAACTTTATTGGCACAAACATTGGCTCGAATTCTAGACGTACCTTTTACAATGGCTGATGCAACAACATTAACCGAAGCTGGTTATGTAGGAGAAGATGTTGAAAATATTATTTTAAAATTGCTGCAGGCTGCAGATTATAATGTTGAAAAAGCACAAAGAGGAATTGTTTATATAGATGAAGTTGATAAAATCAGTAGAAAATCGGAAAACCCATCTATAACAAGAGATGTTTCTGGCGAAGGTGTTCAACAAGCATTATTAAAAATTATGGAAGGTACTGTAGCAAGTGTTCCGCCTCAAGGTGGAAGAAAACATCCACAACAAGAATTTTTGCAAGTTGACACAACAAATATATTATTTATTTGTGGAGGTGCATTTGCCGGTTTAGATAAAATTATTTTACAAAGAGACAAAGGTACTGCTATAGGTTTTGGCGCCAATGTTAAGTCAACAGAGGATAAAAAAACAGGTGAGTGGATGAAAAATTTAGAACCAGAAGATTTATTAAAATATGGATTAATACCAGAATTTATAGGAAGACTACCTATAATTGCCACGTTAGAGGATCTTGATGAGAAATCATTAATTAAAATTTTGTTAGAACCAAAAAACTCTTTAATAAAACAATATCAAGAACTTTTTAAATTAGAGGGTGCAAAACTTTCATTTAAAGATAGTGCGCTTAAAGAAATTGCAGCAAAAGCTATAACAAAAAAAACTGGAGCGAGAGGTTTAAGATCTATCTTAGAGAGTATTCTTTTAAAAACAATGTATGAGTTACCAAGTCAAAATAATGTTGAGGAGATTATAGTTGACCCAAGTGCGGTAAAAGGTCAATCCCAACCTATTACTGTATACTCTAAATCCGCCAATAAATCGAAAACGGACAAAACTTCAGCCGCATAATTAGAAGTTAATAAGCCACAATTATCTATTGCAATATTATATTTAATCTCCATATTAAAGTTATGGATGTAAAAATCACATTACCCTTATTGCCTTTAAGAGACATCGTTGTATTTCCAAGTATGGTGATACCTTTATTTGTAGGAAGAGATAAATCAATTTCTGCACTAAACGAGGTAATGAAAAAAGATAAAAAAATAATACTGGTAACCCAAAAGAATTCAGAGGTAGATGATCCTAAAAATACTGATGTCTTTATGTATGGATGTGAAGGAAACATTTTACAACTTCTTAAATTACCCGATGGAACAGTTAAAGTTTTAGTAGAGGGAAATAAAAGAGTTAAAATACTCGACTTCAAAGATGATGAAAAATATATCTCATGTGAATTTACACATCAAAATGACGAGATAAGTAAAAATGAGGATTTAATGCCGCTCGCCTTAACCGCTGTTAAGAAACTAGAAAAACTAACATCAGTTAACAAAAAAATTTCGCAGGACATTATTAATAGCATCAAACAACTAAAGGACCCATCAAAAATTGCTGACAATATTGGATCGCACTTGAATTCTTCGATTTCAGAGAAACAACAAATTTTTGAAACTTTTGATGTAAAAAAAAGGCTTAATGCAGTTATTAAAATAATCGAGAATGAAACAAGTATAATTGGTGTTGAAAAGAGAATAAGAGGAAGAGTTAAAACTCAAATGGAAAAAACTCAAAGAGAATATTATTTAAACGAACAACTTAAAGCTATACAAAAAGAACTAGGTGAAATTGAAGATGGCAAAGACGAAACATCAAATCTTAATAAAGCTATTTTAAAAGCTAAAATGCCAAAAGATGTTCAAAAAAAATGTATGTCAGAGCTTAAAAAATTAAAAAATATGAGTCCAATGTCAGCCGAGGCAACAGTAGTAAGAAACTATCTGGACTGGATGATAGACATACCTTGGTATAAAAAGGACAAAGTTGATATAGATTTAAATAAAGCAGCAAAAACACTTGACGAAGATCATTTCGGTTTAGAAAAAGTAAAAGAAAGAATTATAGAATTTTTGGCTGTCCAAAAAAGAATGGAAAAAATAAAAGGTCCTATTCTATGTTTAGTTGGACCTCCTGGTGTTGGTAAAACTTCACTTGGAAAATCTATAGCAAAGGCAGTAAACAGACAGTTTGTAAGAATGTCTTTAGGTGGTGTAAGAGATGAAGCTGAGATAAGAGGTCATAGACGAACTTATATTGGTTCTTTACCTGGAAAAATAATACACATGATGAAAAAAGCAGGTACAAAAAATCCATTAATATTACTTGATGAAATAGATAAAGTTGGAAATGATTATAGGGGCGATCCATCATCTGCGCTTCTTGAAGCTTTAGATCCTGAACAAAATACTACATTTAATGATCATTATTTAGAGGTAGATTATGATTTATCTGATGTAATGTTTGTTACAACAGCTAATACATTAAATATTCTACCACCACTCTTAGATAGAATGGAAGTTATAAGAATACCTGGTTACACTGAAGATGAAAAAATTAACATAGCTGATAAATTTTTACTTCCAAAACAAATTAAAGATAACGGCGTGAAAGATGGAGAGTTTGAAATAATAGATGGTACTGTAAAAGAAATAATAAGAAATTATACTAGGGAATCTGGAGTAAGAAATTTAGAGAGAGAAATATCTAAAGTTATTAGAAAAGCTGTAAAAAAAGTTGTTAACAAAGAAGAAAGTAAAGTTTCTATAAATAATAAAAATTTGTCAGATTTTTTAGGTGTTAAAAAATTTAAATACGGAGAATTAGAAACCGAAAATAGAGTTGGAATAGTCACAGGACTAGCTTGGACAGAATTTGGAGGAGAAATACTCAAGATAGAAACGGTTCATATGCCTGGAAAGGGCAGAATGCAAATCACTGGAAAACTTGGTGACGTTATGCAAGAATCAGTTAAAGCTGCAAAATCTTTTGTAAGATCAAAAAGTTTAGAATACGGAATAATTCCACCAACTTTTGAAAAGAAAGATTTTCATATTCATGTACCAGAAGGAGCCACACCAAAAGATGGACCTTCAGCAGGTGTTGCCATGGTAACTTCAATTGTTTCCTCGATAACTAAAAATCCAGTTGATAGAAAAGTTGCAATGACAGGAGAAGTTACGATTACTGGTCAAGTATTACAAATCGGCGGATTAAAAGAAAAATTACTTGCAGCGCACAGAGCTGGAATTCAACAAGTAATTATACCTAAAGATAATGAGAAGGATTTGGTTGATATTCCAAAAAAAGTTAAAGAAGATATAAAAATTTCACCAGTTGAAACAGTCGATGAAGTTTTAAAGATTGCTCTCAAAAATGAGTTGAAAAGAGTAGAGTGGACAGAAGTAGACAATATATCAAAATCTAAAAACGAAGATAAGTCTCAAGCAAGCATTCAATAGTTTCTAATCAAATTTATAACTTATAAGAAATAGACAAAATCCTAAAAAAAGTAACAGTGTTTACTAAAAAAAAAATATAACCTACTTTATCTCTTACTACACTCCATGGAAAAGTAGAATTGTTTGATAAGTCATAGCCACCAGTTAAGCTATAACCCAGTTGACACAAAGAAAGTAATAATATTAAAGGAAATAAAATTTTATATACTTCAAGGTATTTTTTATCTAAAGAAAGTAAAAAACCTGAAATTACAACAAGGCCTAGGTAAAATTGTAAATGTCCAACTTTATAAGTTATTAGAATTATTAAATAAGAAAGAATAATTGAAATTAGCCAATTTATTTTTTTAAAGTAGCAATATAAAAAAATTGAAAATAATGAAACAACAACAACAAAAAAATTATATTTTTCTAAAATTAAAATTATATAATTGTTGCTTAAATCAATTTTAAGCGATGCAATGATAGAAGCAAATTTTGCTTCCCTCGAACCTCCAAAAATAAAAGGCTCAAAAATTGTATTAATTCCATAAAAGATAGAAAATATCGATAAAGAAAAAATTATTATTAAAATACTAGTAATCAAAATTTTGATATTAATTCTATCTTTTTCTAAAATCAAAAAGGGCAAAAATAGAATAGGATATATTTTTATTA
>CACNCD010000022.1 GCA_902618855.1 uncultured Pelagibacteraceae bacterium
TATCTCAAATGCGTGTGCTGAAGCTGTTGCAAATAACATAAAAGGTACTTTTGCAATTCCTCATGCTTATGGAAGACTACAGTTTGGTGCTGACTTAGAATTATTCTTCGATACAATGATTGGAACTGGTAAAAATCCTAATGTAGCAGCTTGTATTGTTATTGGTATTGAACCCAAATGGACTAAAAGAATTGTTGATGCTATAGCCAAAACAGGTAAGCCTGTTGAGGGTTTTAGTATTGAAGGTTCTGGTGATATTAAAACAATAATGAAAGCTTCTCAAAAAGCACAAGAATTTTCTCAATGGGCTTCGGAAAAACAAAGAGAAGAGTGTCCTTTAAGTGATTTATGGATATCAGTAAAATGTGGAGAGTCAGATACCACTTCTGGTATGGCGGCAAATCCTGCTGTAGGAAATTTAATGGATAAATTAGAACCATTAGGGGTTCATTTATGTTTCGGTGAAACATCTGAACTTACAGGAGCTGAAAAAGTTTGTGCTACTAGAGGTGCAACATCTGAGGCTTCTGATAAATTCATGAAAACATGGAGTGATTATAATGATTTCATTTTAGAGGAAGCTACTAATGATTTATCAGAAAGTCAGCCAACCGCTGGAAATATTGCAGGAGGTTTAACAACTATTGAAGAAAAAGCCTTCGGAAATTTTCAAAAAATTGGATCAAGAAAATTTATTGATGTATTAACACCTGCTGAAGAACCAAAAAAAGGACCTGGTTTATATTTTATGGACACTTCATCAGCTGCAGGAGAATGTTTAACTTTACAAGCAGCAGCTGGATTCAATATTCATTTGTTCCCAACAGGACAAGGAAATATTATAGGCAATGCAATAGAGCCTGTAGTAAAACTAACAGGTAATCCAAGTACAGCTGTGAATATGAAAGAACATATTGATTTAGACGTTTCAAAAATACTTAAAAGAGAAATGAATATGGATCAAGCTGGAGATGAACTTATTAAAACAACAATTAGAGCAGCTAGTGGACGCCTAACATGTGCAGAAGTTTTAGGTCATAAAGAATTTGTAATGACCAAGTTATTTAGAAGTGCTTAAAATTTTTATTTAGACTTATCTATAATTTTTTTTCTTAATATTGAAAGCTGTCTTCTTATAATAGCTGCGCCAACCCCTAAAACTAAAGCAAGCACTAGAGAGGCTAAGCCATATAATACAGGAACTTCATCTGAAAGTTTTTTAACAAACTGAGATACTGGGCCTAAATTTTTTGATCCATTATCTGTTGTTGATCTAATTATTTCTTCTGCAAAAAAACTATCATAAGCTATTGCTATTCCAACCAATAACAAAAGAAGTGCTAAGATAGTTTTGAATTGTGAACTATCAACTTTTTCTCCAATTTTCTGACCAACTTGAACACCTAGTATTGATCCACATATTAAAACAGTTACTAAAATTAAATCAATCGAACCGTAATTAAAAGCATGAAGTATAGTCACTATTGCGCTTACAAAAATAGTTACAAATAAAGATGTACCTGGAATTAATTTAGTTGGCATTCCAATAATATAAATCATCGCTGGTACTAAAATAAAAGCTCCCCCTACACCCATTATAGCAGCAATAAAACCAACAATTAGTCCAATAATTATAGGAGTAAATATACTTTCGTATAATCTTGATTTCTTAAATCTCATTCTAAATGGCAATCCATGAATCCAATAATGAGAATGTAATTTTTGTTTTAAAACTATTTTTTTCCTTGCTCTATCTATTTCACTTACACCTTGAACCAACATCATTGTGCCGATAATCGCAAGTATATACATATAAGATAAAGAGATAACTATATTTATCTTTCCGATATCTTGAAAATAAGTGAAAGTTAAAATTCCTAAAAGTGTGCCGATTGTTCCGCCAGCTACTATCATTAAGCCCATTTTATAATCTAGTGTTCCTTTCAAATAATGAGTAGTTGAACCTGAAATTGATGTTCCTAATATATTGTTTGCTTCATTTGGTACTGCATATGCAGGTGGAACTCCTAAAAAAATTAAAAAAGGAGTCATTAAGAAGCCACCACCAACTCCAAAAAGGCCCGACAAGATACCAACAACTAGACTTAGGGTAAATATTAAAGGTAAACTTACATAGACTTCTGCAATTGGAAGAAAGAATTCCATATTCATTAACTATTCCTCTGGAATATTAAAGTCAACTAATTGGTGAAAAAATTATGTAATATTGAATAATGTACCAGCAATTATCACACACCAATATACCGCCAGACCAAAATAGACTGCACTTTTTGAAGTAATATTTAAAATATTTTCTGGAATAAACTTAATAATTTTTTTTATATTTTTATTAAAATTATTAAGCATAAAAGGCAAATACACCTGTTCTTTTACTTTTGCAAGAAAATTTGCAAATTTTTAAAAAATAGTTGCCCCGAATACCTTCGTCATACCATCCTCTTCCCCAAGTACTAAGCGACCTAAAAAGTCTCCAGGTAACTTTGTACTAGTTTGTTTGTAAAGAACGGTTACATAAAGACCTCTTCTTAAACACCCAAATGGTTTGTATTCATTTGATAAAGAGGAAATAAGTTCATTGCTAGCCCATTGTTTTCCTAATTCAACCTCGTTAGCCCCGTATAACATCTGAGATGAAAAATCTTTAGTAAAACCGCCGTAATCTTTCATATTTGAGGATTTTATTAGATTTTGCCAAATAGGATCTGCAATTTTGAAAATTTCTTCGTCTGGCTTATCAAGAAGACTCATTAAAAAAATTAGGAAGCTTCTTTTTTCTCTTTTTCGTCATCAATAATATGGTAGACGGGTGCCTTCTCCATTGTAAATTTACCTGTTTTAGGGTCTCTTCTTGATAAAGTTAAGCAATGCCAGTTTTCATCATCAAGCTTCATAAAGTCCCCCCTATAATAATACCCAGGCCAACGTGTTTCCTCTCTAAATAAGGTATGTTCTGTTACACATTGTGATGTAATAGTTCTGTGTTTTAACTCCCAAGCTCTCATTAGTTGATGATAGTCTTCAGCACCAACATGTTCCAAATCTTCTTCTAGCCATTTTAATAACTCTAGACCTTTTTTCAAAGTATTTTCGTTGGTCATATAATTGTATGAAATACCTCCAACATACTCGTCCATTATTTTTTGTAGCCGTTGTAGGCCTTGGATTGGAGATATATAGCTTGGTGAAACTGTGCCTCCTGTAATTTCATTTCTTCCAACAGTATAATTTTCTAAGGGCTTAAATATTATATTTTTAAATTCATTACATTGTTTGTCACTTACTTTTATATCTTTAGCCTTTTGCTCTTCTATATATTTTACTGCAGCTTTAGCAGCTAAACGACCTTCGGTAAATGAGCCAGATGAAAATTTATGAGCACTTCCACCTACAGTATCTCCAGCTCCGAATAATCCTTGAACAGTTGTCATTCTATTATAACCCCAGAAATATTCAGGAGGTGAAATATCTTCAGGTCCACTTACCCAAGCACCAGAACAGGTAGCATGTGATCCCATAACATAAGGTTCAGATGTTGTTAGTTCTGGGTTAGTATATTTAGGATCTATATTTTGAGATGCCCAAACTACCGCTTGTCCAACAGTCATTCCAAGAAAGTTTTCCCAACCAACTGTTTCTAAATGAGGATCTTGAAAGGCTTCTTTTGTTACCATGTGAATTGGTCCTCCGCCAGTCATAGTCTCTTGTATAAACGCATGATTTCTTAAACATGTAGGCGTTGGGTGATGATCAATATATTCACCAACAAGTTCTTTTGTTTGATTATACCACTTCTTCTCATAATTTTCGCCTTTGGCATTTTGAGTATATGTTTTTAAATGTAAAAAATATGCACCAACTGGTCCATAACCATCCTTAAATCTACAAAGAACTATTCTATTTTCCATTTGTGTCATTTTAGCTCCAGCAGCTATTGGTAAAGCGTAAGCTGATCCATTGCTCCAAGGTGCATACCAAGTTCTTCCCATTCCCTCTCCGACAGCTCTTGGTTTAAATATATGTGAAGCTCCACCTGCAGCAACTATTACAGTTTTAGACTTAAATACATGATAATCTCCTGTCCTCATATTAAATCCAACAGCCCCACCTACTCTATTTTCCTTTGTTTCATCCATTAATAAATGGGTAATCATTATTCTGTTATAAATTTTATCAGCAGATTTTTTTGCTGCTTCTGCAACAATAGGTTTGTAGCTTTCTCCATGTATCATGATTTGCCATTTACCTTCTCTTTGGTATCTACCAGTTTGTTTATTTTTCATCATTGGTAAACCCCATTCATCAAACATATGAACAGTTGAGTCTACATGTCTTGCCATATCGTACCCTAAATCTTCTCTAACAAGTCCCATTAAATCATTTCTTGCGTATCTTACATGATCCTCAGGTTGGTTTTCACCCCACTGCATTCCCATGTAACAATTGATTGCATATAAACCTTGAGCTACAGCTCCACTTCTATCTATATTGGCTTTTTCTACGCAAACGATTTTTAAATCTCTTCCCCAGTGTCTTGCTTCAAATGTAGCACCAGTCCCGGCCATACCTCCACCAACTACGAGAATATCGCATTCTTCAATGATTGTTTTTTTAGCCATTAATAATAAACACCTTTTTTAAAAGAACTTTTTTCAACTTTTGGAAGTTCTTTATTTGTGTTAAGTCCCTCTGGTTCTGAATAAAGTATTTGGGAATTAATTTCTCCTTGATTTGGTTTGTCAGCATCCGCAAGCTTAGGGATAAATTTTCCCCATGGTTTGGTAGTTATTGGTGAAACAAAATCTTTCACAGTTCCATTTCTAAATTTTATTTTCCATGAAATTGTTCCTTTTTCCTCCTCACGTCTTACTCTTACGCTATGTCCCATTGGAGCAAAATCTGCATAACCTCTTACATCTATAGCATGATTTGGACATGCCTTAACACACGAATAACATTCCCAACAAAAATTTGGTTCAATATTTTTTGCACGTCTTATAGTTTCATCTATATGCATAATATCCGAAGGACAAATATCTACACAATGTCCGCAACCATCACATCTGGTCATATATACAAAAGTTGACATAATTTATTTTTTTCCTTTTTTTTTCATTTAATAATGTTTAGGATTCTCTCTTGTTATACCTAATCCAAATTGTTTTGGGGCATCTGCTTCGGGTGGCAAATTGTCTCTAGAACCATCTGCTTCCGCTAAATTTTTTTGTATTGCAGCACCAGG
>CACNCD010000023.1 GCA_902618855.1 uncultured Pelagibacteraceae bacterium
ATCTTATAAAATCAGGAATATTTAGTGTGTGAGCAAATCCTCCACCTGACTGTAAAATTATATATTTTGAATTTAAAATTTTATTTAAGTTTATAAAAATTTTTATAAGACCTTGAAGCATAATTAATAAACTTAAAATGGTATTGATTATAAATTTTATAAGTTTTTTTGACTCAGCAATCATAGAAAAATAGTTTATTTTACCTATTTGTAAAACTTAATTATTTCATTACAAATTTTTCTTATTTGTCTTGCGGTAATAAACTGGTTAACTGGCAACGTTAGTATTCTTTGGTTAATTTTTTTTGAAACTTTCAAATCATTTGTACTTATCCTTTTAAATCTTTTCTTATAAGCAGTCTGTTCAAAGATGAGGTATGGATAGTGTATTGCTGTCAAAATTCCTTTTTTCTCTAAATATTTTTTTAATTTATCTCTTTCGTCAGCTAAAATTACAAAAGTATGATAGGTATTAAATTCATGGGATCTCTCTTTAAGTAATTGAATATTTTTTAAATTTTTAAGATGACGAAAATATAAAGTTGCATTTAATCTTCTTTTCTTGATAATATTTTTTA
The DNA here is from genome assembly GCA_902618855.1 of uncultured Pelagibacteraceae bacterium. Taxonomy (GTDB): domain Bacteria; phylum Pseudomonadota; class Alphaproteobacteria; order Pelagibacterales; family Pelagibacteraceae; genus Pelagibacter. The sequence continues at coordinate 579 of CACNCD010000023.1, forward strand.
AATTATTAAATCTAAAGTTTAAAACACAGGCTTGTAAGTTATCCATTCTTGAAACATAACCAAAAGTTAAAACTTTGTTTCTTTTTTGAATACCGTGATTTCTTAAAATTGTTGCCCTTTTAGCAAGTTTATCGTTATTAGTCACAAGATATCCAGCATCACCTATTGCATTTAAATTTTTTAGTGGATGAGCTGAAAAACAACCTATTTCGCCAAAAGTACCAACAAATTTATTTCTATATTTTGTTCCAATTGCTTGAGCCGCATCTTCAATTACTGGTATTTTGTATTTATTTGATATTTTTTTAATTTCATTCATTTCACATGAACGTCCAGAAAGATGAACTGGCATTATAGCTTTTGTTTTTTTTGTAATTTTTTTCTCAATATCATATGGATCAATATTTTGATCATTTTTTACATCGGCAAAAATAGGTACAGCGCCAACGTGAACTATGGCTGCAGTCGATGCAATAAATGAATTTGGAGGCGTGATAACTTCATCACCTTTTTTAATACCGAGCAAATACAAACCTAAAACCAATGCATCTGTCCCACTGTTTAAAGCGACACAATTCCTAACACCAAGAAATTTGCAAATTTTTTTTTCAAATTTATCAACCTCATCTCCTAAAATAAATTGTCCAGATGAAAATATTTTATCTAAAGATCTAAAAACTTGTTTCTTTTCATTTTTTATCTGTTGAATTAAATTTACGTAGGAAATTTTATTAACCATAAAATTAGATAATTATTTATTTAAATTAAAAATTAAATTTTTTTAATAACTTCTCGCATCCAAGGACCCATATCTTTATAATGAGCTGTGGTAATAATATTGTCGTCAACAACTGCTGGCTTATCTGTATAAATTGCACCAGCATTAATTAAGTCATCTTCCATGCTATAATAGCCAGCAATTTTTCTATTTTTAACAACTTTTGCTGATATCAATAACTGCGCACCACTACATATACATGCAATTATTTTCTTTTTTTCATTAAATTTTGAAATGAAATCAATTATTTTTTTTTCCTGCCTAACCTTTTCCATTGCCTTAACACCACCAGGCAAAACTAAAACTTTATAATCATCAACTTTTATTTGATCAATTTTTTTCACAACTTGATCTTTGTTAGGTGGTAAGGTTGTGCCCAAAAAGCCTTTAACCGGTTTGCCCTCTAAGATACAGACATCAACCTCCAATCCTTCCTCTAAAAGTCTATAATAAGGATATATAAACTCATGGTCCTGAGCTAAGTTTCCAGAAATAATTATCGCTTTAGTCATTTATGTTTATAGCATATTTTTTTTAATTTCGTCAAAAGGTAAAAATGGATACATATCTTCAAACTTTGTTGGAATTGATTTTCCATTGGGCAATCTTTTATTAATTGCTTTTGGCATCTGTTCTTGTTCATGATCCATAATCAATTCACATATAATTGGTTTGTTGTCGGATAAAATTTTTCTAATTTTATTTTTTAAATTTTTATTATTCAAAATTTTAATGTATCTAATTTTATGTGACTCAGCTATTTTTCTATAATTTGGAAAAGAAAGTCCTGTTTTTGAGTTTGAGCCCATTATTCGATTATTAAATCCTAATTGTTGTGTTTGTTTTATAGTTAAATACCCTCCATTATTATATATAAACGTTTTTACTGGTAATTTATTATGCATGATAGTTGCAAATTCTTGAATATTCATTTGCAAACCACCCTCACCAGTCAGACAAATTACTCTTTTTTTTTTGGATGCATAGCATGCACCAATAGCCGCTGGAAGGCCCCAGCCCATAGGAGCATGACCTGAGTTAGTAAATAATTTTTGACCTTTCTTAACTTTAAAAGCTTGATGAGTTCCAACAAAAGATAAACCCATATCAGTAACAATAACGTCATCATTTTTTAAAATTTCAGATAGATTGTCTATAAAATCGTACGAATTTATAGTTTTTTTTTGCATTCTAAATTCTTCAAGAACAATTGGATATTTCTTTCTTACGTTTTTACAATATGCAATCCATTGTTTAGATAAATTAATTTTTTTTGGTAAATATTTCATTAAAACTTTTAAGAAATACTTTGCGTCACAACAAATTTTTTCATCTGGTTTTACATTGCTTTTATTAAGCTCAATTTTATCGATATCCACCATGACTTTTTTTGCATTCCTTGCAAAATCTTTAGCATCGTAACCAGTAACCATAAAAGGAAGTCTGGTTCCAACTGCAATATGTAAATCACAATTTTGAATAATAAAATTAGTTCCTCTCTCTGCAAAAGCGCCCGGTCTTCCAATATATGATGGATGACTTGATTCTATCAAATCAGAAGCATTCCATGTTAATGCAAAAGGGATTTTGTATTTATTTAAAATAATTCTCAGATATTTTTCGCTATTAGAAATTTTTACTCCTTGGCCTAAATGTAAAATTGGTCTTTTACTTTTAGTTAATAATTTTGCAATTCTTTTTATTTTTTTTTTGATATTTTTAATTTTAATTAATTTTTTTTTTTCCCTAAAACCTTTTAATTTGTTTGGTTTTATTTTTGCATTTTGAATATTAGCAGGTATATCAATCCAAACAGGTCCTGGTCTTCCATTTGTTGAAAGATGATATGCTTTTTCTAAATGATATTTAATATCTTTTGGATTTTTTACAATTACAGCATACTTTGTGCTAGATTTAACCATATTTATAATATCAAATTCTTGAACTCCTACTTGTCTAAGCCCTGAATTACCAATGGTTTGATTTGAATAAACCTGTCCAGAAATAAAAATTGAGGGCACAGAATCAATCCAACAGCAAGCTACACCCGTAGTACAATTAGTTCCTCCTGGGCCAGTGGTAATTATTGCTGCCCCTGGTTTATTATTAATTCTTGAAAAGCTTTCCGTTGCGAATGAAACGGCTTGTTCATGATGACATGATACATATTTTAATTTTTTTGCTTTATATAAGGCATCACACAAGAAAATTGACCCTCCACCACTTACAGTGAATACCGTATCTATTTTTTTTTCTTCTAAAAATTTTATAACAAAATCTGCAACTCTCATTTTAGTAAAATTTTAATTCTATTTTATACACCCAAAGACTTTGCGGAAGAAAAATAATAATCGCCATTAAATTTAATTTTTTTGAATAAAGTTTTCCATTCTTTTTTTAAAAGAATACTTGTTCCAATAAGTGTCCATCTATAAAATTTATTTCTTTCTTCATCATTCTCTCCCGAGGCTAAAACTACATAGCTTTTTTTTGATACTCGTTCGATTTCTTTTAAAGATTTGATAACGTCTCCTAAATTTTGCATGTATAATGAATTGAAAGCAATTACAAAATCTAGGGACTTATTTTTAAAAGGTAATTTTGTATATTCACATCTTATTAATTTACTTTTACATTTTACTGCTTTTTTGAGAGCATAAGGATGATTTTCAATGCCGTATGATTTAATTCCAGGAAGTAAAATATTTAAATCTTTTAATAAAAAACCTTTTTTACATCCAAGATCTAATACTTTTGATTTGTTAGTTAATTTATATCTTTTAATTAATTTTGGTAATAATTTAAGCCATCTTCCATCGTATTTAAACCCGCCATAGCCATTAAGTCTGTTACCATCATAATATTCCTTTCCAAGTTCCCAGGCATGCATCTTATTAATTACAGATCTTTCTTTTGCAACTTTGGCTCTGACTTTAATTGGTTTTTTAAAATATCCGATGTCTATATGTTTTCCCATTAAATTTCTATATCTAACTGTTTAATATACTTAAAAAAAAATTAAATAAAGTTATTTTTGATTAACAAACCTATGTATTTCGTTTGCAACTTTTTGATATCCCTCGATGGTGTAATGACCGGGTTGCTGAAAAGGGAAAAGGAATAACGGATTTTCTTGTTTAAGAAATACATTTTCATGAATATTTATTAATGGTATATTCAATTTTTCTAAAATTTCTTTAATTTTTTTGTAAGATTTATCATTATTTGGAAAATTTTCATTATATTTATATTCACCATATAAAAATACAAAGTATAAATTAGATTTATTTTCTTTTGCTAAT
>CACNCD010000024.1 GCA_902618855.1 uncultured Pelagibacteraceae bacterium
ATTTTTTTCTTATTTTATTTAACTTATTTTGTTTATCAGGCGACATTAATTCAATTGGATTAATTTATAATTATTATATTTATAATCTTATGTACATAGAGAATAAAGAAATAAAAAAAAATATATCAATTTGGCTAATTTTTATGTTTTTTCTTATTTCGTTTATGATAATTGTAGGTGGTCTTACTAGACTTACCGATTCAGGATTATCAATTACAAAATGGCAACTTTTTAGTGGTTTTCTTCCACCTTTTACTGCAACCCAATGGGATCATTATTTCAATTTATACAAAGAAATACCTGAATTTAAATTACAAAATTATTCAATGAATTTGGAGGAGTTCAAAGTTATTTTTTGGTGGGAGTGGGCACATAGATTCCTTGGTCGTATAATTGGCCTTTTCTTTTTAGTCCCACTTATTTATTTTTCTTTTAAAGTTAAAATTAATAAAATTATTGATTTATACTTTATTTTCTTTTTAATATGCTTCCAAGGGTTCATAGGGTGGTATATGGTGTCTAGCGGTCTAGTTAATAGAGTAGATGTAAGTCATTATAGACTATCAGTTCATTTATTAATTGCATTTTTAATAATTTCATTAATTTTTTGGAATTATTTAAAACTTAGTATAACCAACACCTCTAAAGAAAAACTAAATATTTTTTTTCCTGTTTTTTTGCTAATTTTAATTTTTTTTCAAATTTCTATTGGTGCTTTTGTCTCGGGAATGGACGCAGGAAGAATTTATAATTCTTGGCCATTAATGGGATCCTCTTACTTTCCAAATGATAGTTCTTACATTGATTTATTCAAGTTAAGTGCTTTTGATGAACCGTCCCTTGTTCAATTTTTACATCGAAATTTGGCTTATTTCATTTGTATATATTATTTATATATTGTTATTAATATTTATAAGAAAAAATTATTTAGTTTATATTTCTCAGTAAAATTAATTGGTTCTTTTTTATTAATCCAAATTATTTTAGGAATTTTGACCTTGCTATATGGTGCACAGATTATACTAGCATCTATGCACCAAATTAGTTCAATATTTTTAGTTAGTTCTTGTATTTACTTTCTATTTTTAAATTCAAAATCTAACTTACAGCTTTAAGACTTGGCTTACCTGATGATGTTAAAGCTTGGTTTAAGTCTTCAATAATATCATCGGGATGCTCGATACCAATTGACAAACGAACATAACCAGGTGTTACACCTGCTGCTAACAATTCTTCTGGTGTTAATTGACTATGTGTAGTTGTAGCTGGATGTATAGCTAAACTTCTAGCATCTCCTATATTTGCAACATGGTAAAACATTTTTAAAGACTCTATAAATTTTTTACCTGCTTCAACTCCTCCTTTTACTTCAATACCTACTAAAGCACCATTTCCGCCTTTTAGATATTTTTTAGATCTAGCTGCTATTTCGCCCGAGTGCAAAGTTGGATAAATTACTCTTTCTACATTTTTATGTTTTTTTAAAAAATCAACAACTTTTTCCGCATTTGAACAATGTTGTTTCATTCTCAAAGGTGCAGTCTCTAAGCCTTGTATTATTCCCCAAGCATTATCTGGAGCTAGAGGAGCACCAAGATCTCTTAATAAACAAACTCGTGCTCTTACAGCAAAAGCTACATTGGCACCTGTTAGTTGAGGCACAACTTCTCCCCAAACAGCTCCACCGTAACTAGCATCAGGCTCGTTAAAGTTGGGTTGTCTTTTAGGATTGGCTGTCCAATCAAAGTTACCACCATCGACTAAGCATCCACCAATAACCGTGCCATGGCCACCTATAAATTTAGTTAATGAATGTACAACAACAGCTGCACCATGTTCTATTGGCTTACATATGACTGGTGACGCAGTATTGTCCATTATCAGAGGAATATTATGTTTTTTTCCTATGTCTGCAACTTCCTGAATTGGAAAAACTCTTAAATACGGATTTGGTAAAGTTTCTGCATAAAAAGCTCTTGTATTTTCATCAATTAGTTTTTCAAAATTTTTAGGATCAGATGGATCCGCATATCTACATTCAATACCAAGTTTTTTAAGCGTATGAGTGAACAAATTAACTGTTCCACCATATAGATCAGTTGAACTTATAAAATTATCTCCTGATTGACATAAATTCATGATTGCAAATGTTGAAGCTGCTTGACCCGATCCAACAGTTACACATGCAAGACCACCTTCTAAAGCTGCAACTCTTTTTTCCAATACATCATTAGTAGGATTCATTATCCTAGTATAAATATTACCAAATTCTTTTAATGCAAAAAGGTTGGCGGCATTTTCAGTATCTTTAAATTGATATGAGGTAGTTCTGTAAACAGGAACAGCAACCGCTGTTGTTGCAGGATCGCTTCTGTAATCACCACCATGTAAAGCTATGGTTTCTGGATTTTTTATAGTTTTTGACATTTTATCTCCCTTTTTTTATCATGTTTATATTTTTAAAAGGTTAGTTACTCCTTTTAAACACCTTACGAAAAAGTTTCGTATAAATAGTTTATTATAATAATCATATATGGCGCAAGTTTTAAAAAGGGCTTAAATCTTATTGATTTTAAACAATTTTAAACAATCTTATAATTGACTTTTGAGCTATAAGAAGTATTAATTCCGCACAATGACTAAATTTACCAAAAAAAGCGATATAACGAATAATTGGTTTGAAATAGATGCTAAAAATGCTGTAGTTGGGAGGCTAGCGACTGTAATTTCTAAAATTATAAGAGGAAAAAATAAAAATACATATAGCCCTCATGTTGATGATGGTGATTTTGTTGTTGTTAAAAATATAGAAAAAATAAAATTTACTGGTAAAAAATTTCAAAATAAAAAATATTTTAGACATACCGGATATCCTGGTGGTATTAAAGAAACTACTCCTGAAAAACTTAGTATAAAAAAACCTGGAGAAAGTTTAAAGCTTGCTGTTAAAAGAATGTTACCAGGTGGTGTACTAGGAAAAAAACAACTTACTAAGCTTAAAATATACACTGGAGATAATCATCCACATTCAGCACAAAACCCAATCGTAGTTGATTTATCGAAACTTAATATAAAAAATACAATTAGAAATTAATATGAATGAAGTAGCATCTAAAATAGATTTTAAAGATAGCATGTATGCAACAGGAAGAAGGAAAAAATCAATTGCAAAAATATGGTTAAAAAAGGGATCAGGAAAGATTTATGTTAATGGAAAAAATTATGAAGATTATTTCAAGAGATCAAACCACAAGATGCAAATTCTCCGTCCTTTTGAAATTATAAATCAATCCACTAACTATGATGTAAAATGTAGTGTAAAAGGTGGAGGTCATACAGGACAGGCTGGAGCAATGGTTCATGGAATATCTAAAGCCTTACTTTTATTTGATTCGAATTTAAAAACAACTCTTAAAAAAGAAAAACTAACCACTAGAGACTCTAGGGCCGTTGAAAGAAAAAAATATGGTCATAGAAAAGCAAGAAGAAGCTTTCAATTTTCTAAAAGATAATTTTTTTTTTTCTATAAACTGTTATAATAAAAAATGCCTAAGATTAATGTATTAATTGCTGGATCAACTGGTTATATCGGGATTGAATTAATAAAAATCCTATGTAGACATAAAAATGTTTTTATAAAATACTTGTGCGGAAACACATCTGTTGGTAAAAAAATTTCTTTTTTTGATAAAAAAATAAAATATAAAAAGTTACCTAAAATAGTTAAATTCAAAAAAAACTTTCTTCATAACGTGGATGTAATATTTACCGCTCTTCCAAATGGTGAAGCGCAGGATATTTCAAAAAATTTATTGCCTAACAATGTTTTAATAGATATTGCAGCTGATTTCAGATTAAGTGATCCTAAGACTTATGCAAAATGGTATAAACTGAAACATAAAGCTCCTAATAATATAAAAAAAAGTCTTTATTCTTTGCCAGAATTTTCTGGTAAATTAGTAAAAAATTTTAAAATTATTTCATGCCCCGGATGTTATCCAACATCAATTCTATTACCTTTGATTCCATTGATAAAAAAAAATATCCTAAAACTTGATAATATAATTGTTGATTCCAAGTCAGGATATTCTGGTGCAGGAAGAAGTGTTCATAAAATTTATGCAGGAAAAAATCTTTACGGTTCTATTAAAGCATACGGAGTAGGTTTTCATAGACATAATTCAGAAATTGAACAAGAAATGAAAAAAGTTACAAAAAAAAAACTTCAAATTACTTTTACACCTCATCTATCTCCAATGTTTAAGGGTATTCTAAGTACTATATATATTGAAACTAAAAAAGGCGTCAACTTAAACAAAATAAATAATATTTATAAAAAAACTTTTAAAAAAAAGCAATTTGTAAAAGTAAAAAAAGCAAATTCTTTAATTAGCACTAATGACGTTATAAATACAAATAATTGTCAAATCTCAGTTTGTAAAACAAAATATAAAAATAAGTATATAATATTATCAGCTATAGATAATTTGATTAAA
>CACNCD010000025.1 GCA_902618855.1 uncultured Pelagibacteraceae bacterium
GATATACTAAAATTTAGTACAACTGAAGGGGGAATATGAAAATTTATTGAAGAGAAGTGCTATAATCAAAAAAACATTGATAAATATAGCTTTTAGAGTGGAAAACCCTCTTTTTTAAGTAATTTTTTTTTAATTTTTACGCCACCAGGAGCAGAATAACCCCCTAAACCTCCATCGGACCTTATGACTCTATGACATGGTATAATTGGAGCATAAGGATTTTTACCACAAGCATTTGCAACGGCTCTAGCTGATTTTGGCTTATTTATAGCAATTGCAACCTGTTTATAAGTCTTAACTTTACCTTTTGGTATCGTTTTAAGATATTTCCAGACTTTTATTTGAAATTTGGTTCCTTTTAAAGACATTAAATAAGAAAAAAACCCCTGTTTCTCTGCACTTTTTAAGGTGCAAAGAACAGTAGTTTTGGCACGTCGTTGTATGCGCTACCGCCATGCCTTCCGCCCTACGATTTTAGCGCTACTCCGCAAGACTTTCTGCCCCCTGGGCTTGAACCTCTCGGTTTTTCCCCAATCGGCCAGTTAAGGGTTGCCCCTTAATTCATTTAAATGATATCAGACTAGAATAGTTGAATGTATCACTTTATAGGTGTTTTTTTTCATGGGTATGTGAATAGTGTTGATAAGTCTTTAAAAAATGAGAAGGGCTATTAAAACAATAAAGCCAATCATAATTATTCCAAATATTGCTGCAATTGATTTATTTTTAGTTTTTTCACTAAGCTTAGACCAAAAATTAACAATAAAAAATAAACCAATTATTATAATTAAGCCAATTAAAATATATTTAGGCATATTATTTTTTAACTTATTTACTTGACATCTTAAATGAGTTATATTATTACTAATGATAATTAATTGTTATCAATAGTAATTTTATGAATGAACTGACAACAGACCTAAAATCGCTTCATGAGGCAACTTTAAATAACCTCAAAAGCTCAAAGGCAAATAATACTTTAAGAGCTTATAAGTCAGACTTTAAAGATTTTGGAGCTTTTTGTGCTAAACATGGTTTGAATTCTTTGCCATCAGAGCCAAAAATAGTTTCTTTATACCTTACGCACCTTTCTAAAAATTCAAAAATTAGCACTTTGAGGAGAAGATTAGTCTCGATAAGCATGGTTCATAAACTTAAAGGGCATTATTTAGACACAAAACATCCAATTATTATTGAAAATTTAATGGGAATAAAAAGGGTAAAAGGAAGTATTCAAAAAGGTAAAAAACCTATATTAATCAATCATTTAAAAAAAATAATTAATGTAATAGATGAACAAAATACAGAGGATATTAAGAAGTTTAGAGATAAGTCAATTATCTTGGTGGGGTTTGGAGGTGGTTTTAGACGAACAGAGCTAATTTCAATTGATAATGAAGATTTAGAATTTGTGCCTGAGGGGCTTAAAATCACTATTAAAAGATCAAAAACTGATCAATTTGGCGAAGGAATGATTAAAGGACTACCCTACTTCACTAATGAAATTTATTGTCCAGTAGTAAATCTTAAAAGATGGCTAGAAATTTCTAAAATTAAATCTGGACCTATTTTTAGAAGATTTTCCAAAGGATCTAGTTTAACTGATAAAAGATTGACTGATCAGTCTGTAGTTTTACTAATGAAAAAGTATTTAAACATAGCAGGAATAGAGAATAAAAATTTTGCAGGTCATAGTTTAAGATCAGGTTTTGCAACTGTTGCAGCAGAGTCCGGAGCAGATGAGCGTAGTATTATGGCAATGACTGGTCATAAAACAACACAAATGGTTAGAAGGTATATAAGAGAAGCAAATATTTTTAAAAATAATGCACTAAATAAAATAAAGTTATAAAAATTCACATAATAAAATTAAAATTTAATTTTTTATAAGATTTTGTGAAATAATTTCTGCTGCCCATTTATTACCGGCAATAGTCCAATGACCATCACATTTTAAATAAAGACTCTCTAAATTAGATGTAGGATACTGAATTAAGTCAATAAAAGTAAACTTTTTATTTTTTCTAGTCAAATTTTTAAGAGATTTTATCCAAAATACTTCTTGTAGGTTTTCACCTTTTTTGAGTCTTTCAAAGTCTTGAAGTCTTGGAATACTAACTAAATATGTTTCAATATTAGCTTCATCCGCTATTTTTTTAATGAAATAGATAGCAGCTTTTTGCTGATCTAGATTAGAATCAAAATAACCGGAAAATGTATCTTTTCCATATTTTTTTTTAGCTCTATAAATTTTATAATTATAATTTAAGTTTATAAATAAACCAGATGTCCAAAAATAATCTTTAAATATTTTTTTAATTTTTTTGGTTCGTGATTTATAATTTTTTACAGCGTCATTTGGTATAAAGGTTTCATAATTATTATTTTCAATCTTTTTGTAATAAGGACGATATCTTTTCGACCCTCGCCAATTGTTATAATCATTTTCACCAAAATCATTACTTGGTAAAAAAAAGATTATTAGTTTGTTATGTTCATAATTCTTAGCAAAGTTCTTGTAAATTTCATAATATTGAACTATTCCAAAATTTTTAGAAACTCCAAAATTAAGAACATTAAAACCAGTTAGATTTTCAATATATTTTTGTGATGTATTATCATAATTTACACCATAGCCCTCTGCAAATGAATCTCCTATTAAAATTATATCATTCGGGTTATTAAATGAAAAAGAATCATCTCTGGCACCTACTTCATTAGAAATATAAGTTGCATCATAACAACTTCTTATTTGTCTGGTTTCACTATTTTTAATGTGCCATGCACCCCATACATTTTCCTCAATCCACCATTCATCATTAGGAACTTCATTTTTTGACAAATAAATTTTGGGTTTATGAGATATTTCAAGTAAATTCAGCTTATAAAATCCATAACTTATTAACTCAAATACAAAAAATAAAAAAAAAATATAAAAAACCTTGTTAAAATTATTCATCTATTTCTGTCCAGTTTTTGGGCCAAAAGTCGAGGTTATTGATTTTAAATAGTGAAAAATAATTTTGATTTGGTCTCAAAATTATACTTGTCTTATTTTCTCCAAGCCATGCACCCCACCAACTAAAAGTGGATGGAGTTACAATAAAATGTTTACATTTTGATAGTAAAAAAAGATTTAGCGCTCTTACATCAAGATTATTTTTATATTTAACAGTATCAACAAAATTAACTTCAAAATTAAAATCTTCTTTTTTGATATTAGAATAATCATTTGACCATAAATAAAATTTAGCATCTTGCACTTTATTTCTAACTAATTCGAGAGATTTATTTATATATTTTATTTGTTCTTTTGAATAAAATTTAGATTTATTAATATTTTCATTATTATTTTTTCCATAACCTTCGTTAAAACGGTTTTGTCTAATACAAATCCCAACAGATTTAGAGTTATTTATTTGTTGGTAGATTGGAAGTTGCTTAAACTCAGCCTCTTTAACAAACTTATACTGTTGCCTTATTTCATCAGAATATATATTGAAATATCTAGGACTTTCAAAATGACCTTCTAAATGCAGGTTTTCATCAAATGAATTATTTATAAAATTTTCATCAAATTTTGTTATTTTTTTATTATCTTTCTTTTCAACATAGAACCTTTTTTGTGATCTTATAAAATCTGTTTTTAAAATTATTTTACGTCTCAAATAACCATTTAAATTTTTGAACTTAAATTTATCTTCAATGATAGAAGCTGATATTTTAAAATTATCTAGAGCATATTTGCTGATATTTCTTTTATGTAAAAATGCAGTTTCATTATCTAGATATAGTACTCTATTCATTTTTTTTGCTATAGAATAAGCCGATGCATACATAAACATTTGGTTGCCTATTTCGTTAGAGACTCTTAAAATAATTCTTTTAGTCATTTTTAAGAAAAAAATTCATTTTTTTTAGAGTTTTTGTTATATCTTTTTTTGGAATAATAAAATCATATCCTTTATATGAAGGCTTAAACTCATAAAAGGAGTTTCTATACTTTCTATAATCGTCCCAATTATTTATTTCACAAAAATAAAGATCTAAAACCTTTTTTTTTTCAATCCAAGCAAAACTAGTTATCATTCCATGAAAAGCAATAATTTTATCAGCTTTTCGTATTATATTATACAGCTGCTCACCTTGAACGTTTTCCATTAGTATTATGTTAGATTTGTTATCAATAAAATTTTTGCTATTAAAGTCATATACATTAAATTTTTCATAAAAATCTCTATTTCTATTATAATTTTCTATGTCACGTGTAAGTACAATTTTTTTATTATATTTAAGAAGATGATTTAGAATGACTTCTATATTTTCTGACCCCCACCCTAATTTATCAAATTTCTTTTTATTTATATGAAAATGGCAATAATTGTCTAAAGTAATTGGTATATCATTTACTTTAT
>CACNCD010000026.1 GCA_902618855.1 uncultured Pelagibacteraceae bacterium
GAATTTATATCTTACCTTTTTACTTTCGCTAAAATTGCTGGTCTTTGGATTATAATAGCTGTATTCACAGGTTTTTTTACAAGTCATTGGGTTTTTAGATGGAGAACCTCAATGGCAGATTATTATCATGATCAGTGGCTTAAGGCTCGTTTAACTGAGGGTGCATCTCAAAGGGTTCAAGAAGACACACTTAAATTTGCAAGAATTATGGAGGGTCTTGGAACTGGTTTGTTAGATAGTTTAATGACTTTAGTTGCGTTCACACCTATTTTATGGGAATTGTCAAAACAAATTAATAAGTTACCTTGGATAGGACAGGTTGATCATGCTTTAGTTTGGGTTGCTATAATTTCTGCTTTAGGTGGAACATTATTACTAGCTGCAGTTGGAATAAAACTCCCTGGAATTGAATACGATATCCAAAAAGAGGAGGCAGGATACAGAAAAGAACTAGTTCATGGAGAAGACGATCCAATAAGAGCAGCACCACCAACAATTGGTCAATTGTACAATAGAGTAAGAGGAATTCACTATAAATCTTATTTTCATTACTTATATTTCAACACTGTTAAGTGGAGTTACTTTCAAGGTATGGTAATTGTTCCTTATTTAGCTTTAGCACCAACCATTGTCACAGGAGCAATTACACTAGGTTTTGTTCAACAAATTACTAGAGCTTTTGGAAGAGTAGAGGGGTCGTTACAATATTTAGTAAAAAGTTGGTCAACTATTGTTGAGTTAATTTCCGTTTGGAAAAGATTAAGAGAATTTGAAGCAAAATTAAACACATCAAAAAATGACGCTTCTATTAAAGTTTAATAATGAGTTTAGATAAAAAATTAGTCGATAAGTTAGTTAATATAACTTCAAGTGCATCTATAGCTTGTTATAAATTTATCGGTAAAAATGATAAAATAAGCGCTGATAAAGCAGCAACAGATGAAATGAGAAAAAAATTAAATTTGTTGGATATAGACGGAAAGGTTGTTATTGGAGAAGGAGAGCTAGACAAAGCACCTATGCTTTATATAGGTGAAAAATTAGGCACTGGTAAAGGCACTAGTATTGATATAGCTGTTGATCCACTTGAGGGAACCAATTTTGCTGCAAAAAATTTACCTGGCGCTCTGTCAGTAATTGCTGTTACACAAAAAGGTAATTTATTTAATGCACCAGAAACCTATATGAATAAACTTGCTGTAGGAAATGATGTTCCAAAAGATGCAACAGATTTAGATTTTTCTATTGAAAAAAATATTAAAAATATTGCAGATGCTAAAAACAAAAAACTAGAAAATATTACTGCATGTCTATTAGATAGACCTAGACATAAAGAAATAATTGAAAAATTAAAAAGCTTGAAAGTGAATCTTAAATTAATATCTGATGGTGATGTATCTGGAGCTTTATTAGTAACTCAAGAAAAATATAATATTGATATTTTTCTAGGTATTGGAGGTGGACCCGAGGGTGTTTTGGCTGCATCAGCCTTAGATGCGTATGATTGTAAATTTCAAGGAAGATTTCTTTTTAAAACTGAGGAAGATATTTCAAGAGCAAAAAAAATGGGAATTGATGATTTGAATAAAAAATATAACTTAAATGAAATTGTAAGAGGTGATTCAATTTTTTGCGCTACGGGAATTACAAAGGGTGATTTAGTTAATGGTGTCGAGCTAAATAATGGCAAATATTACACTGAGACATTAGTAACACACAAAAATTCATTCATTGATGTTGTAAAAAAAGAGGTCGCTATTACTTGATTAATTTAATTATATACAATAAAAGATCCAAATTTGGTCCCTTCGTCTATCGGTTAGGACACGTGGTTTTCATCCTCGAAAGAGGGGTTCGATTCCCCTAGGGACCGCCAAAAAACTAAAAATTCATAATTTCTAAAATTTTATGTATTTTGTTTTCGAAATAAATATAAATTAGGAAAATAATGAGAAAAACTCTTTTTACACATGGTCAGGTTTACAATCTGAATCAAGTTAAAGAACTAAATAAATTAATTAAAAAAAATTTCATAACGACAGCTATGGATAAACCTGCTCAGCAAAGTGTAAAAACTTCAGATATTAAATTTGTTAGGTTAGGATCTGTAGGAAGTCTTTTAAACCCTTTTATTCAGTTTTGCATTTCAGCAAATGTTAATGCTTTTGGATTTGATCTTTTTCCCCTAAATTCAGATAAAATACTTAATCTTAATATATATAATAAAGGAACTGAGTATAACTGGCATACCGATGGTGAACCTAATAATCCAATTAGAGATATAAAGCTAACTTGTCTTTTAAATCTTTCTGAAGATGATTATGAGGGTGGTAATTTAAAACTTTTTGATGGAAAAGAAATAGATATTGAAAACTTTAATAAACCTGGTTCCGCTGTAATTTTTCCATCCTTTATAAACCATAAAGTAACCAAATTAATTAAAGGTGAAAGATATACCTTGGCTATATGGTGGTATGGTCCAAAGTTTAAATAAAATTTTATGTCATATTATGTTTATATGATAAAAACCATTGGTAGTAGTTATAATAAAACATATGTTGGTTATACCTTTAACTTAAAAAATAGACTAAAAAAACATAATACTGGTAAAGGCGCCAAGTCAACAAAAGGTCATAAATGGGAAGTAGTTTATAAAAAAAAATTTAAAACAAAATCAGAAGCAATGTCTTTTGAATATTTTTTAAAGAAAAAAAGAAGCTTAAGAAATAAAATAATAAATGAAAAAAAAAATAGCAATAGTATTACCTTATAAAGAAATTTTTTCTAAAAATTATGCTGGTGCCGCATCAATTTGGGTTAAGGATTATAACGATTTGTCAAAACTGTCTGAGGAAACTCTTATTTATGGGAACCTTAATAAAAAATTAAAACCAATAACAAAAAATTTTAAAAATATAGATCTAAAACCTAGTGTTTTTTCAAAAAATAAAATTTACATAAACTCTTTCTATATAGATTATCTTAAAAATAATTTTGATATAATCGAAATTCATAATAGACCTGAGTATTTAAATTTTTTAATTAACAAAAAAGTAAGTTCAAAAATAATATTTTTTTTTCATAATAATCCAAAAGAAATAAGAGGGTCCAAGACCCCATCTGAAAGAATGCAAATTTTGAAACATACACATAAAATATTTTTTGTAAGCAAATGGACAATGGGTAAATTTTTTGAGGATTTGCCATTTAAAAATAAAGCTAATTGTGAGATTTTATATCCTTCAATTAAAAAACCTACCGCTTTTAACAAAAGGAAAAAAAAACAAATTGTTTTTACAGGTAAATTAAATTCCTCAAAAGGTTTTGATTTATTTGGTCAAGCAGTAATTAAAATTCTAAATAAATTTCCAGATTGGAAAGCAAAAATTGCAGGTAATGAACCACGTGAAAAATATAATTTTAAACATAAAAATTTAAAAGTATATAACTGGCTTCCTCATCAAAAAATTCTAGACCTATACTCGCAGTCGTCAATATCTGTGGTACCATCAAGATGGGAGGAGCCTTTTGGAAGGACTTCAATGGAGTCTGCAGCTAATGGCTGCGCAACTATTACATCTTCAAGAGGTGGTCTTCCAGAGACCTTTAACAATAACCTTATTTTAAAAAAATTAACATCAAATCAAATATTCTTTCTATTAAAAAAACTTATTAAAAACCCAAAACTATTAAAAAGAATCCAGTTAAAGAATTTTAATAATTTAGTTCATAGGATTGAAAATTTA
>CACNCD010000027.1 GCA_902618855.1 uncultured Pelagibacteraceae bacterium
AATTACTATTTGATACTTTATTAAAAAAAAGAAATATTTTAGATAATTCAAGCATATCTTTTAAAAATCAAATAGATTTAAAAAATATAAATTTTAATTTTAATGAAAATCAAAACTTATTTCAAAATTTAAATATACAAATCAAAAAAAATACCAAATATGCAATTATTGGTGAAACAGGAATTGGAAAAAGTACATTTATAGATATTCTTTCTGGTCTAAAAGAGCCTACTAGCGGCGAGATATATATAGATAATAGTTTGTTAGATGTTAATAAAGTTAATAAATGGATTCAAAATATTGCCTATATTTCACAAAGAGTTTACTTATTTAATTCTTCAATTCGAAATAATATCACATTTAAATCTGACAATGAAATAATTGATAATGCTAAGTTTAAAGAAATAATAAAATTTGTTGAATTAGATAATTTAATAGACGGAAAAAAGGAAAATGAGTTTTTTTCAGTTGGTGAATTTGGTGGAAATGTTTCAGGGGGTCAAAGACAAAAAATTGGAATAGCTAGAGCACTATATAGCGGTAGAAAACTACTAATTTTTGACGAATCTACAAATTCATTAGATAAAAAAACTGAAAATGAAATAATTCAAAAATTATTTAATCTGAAAGACAGAACTATTATTTTCATAACACATTCAGAACAATTAACTAAAAATTTTGATTTTGTTTATAAATTAGAAAATAAAAAATTAGTTAGTTATGATATATCAACCTAATAATTAAATTTACCTTGTGGACAATGCTTTAAATGTTATAAAAGCTAATTGAAGAAAAAAAATGAAAGATCAAACAAAATTTGCAGATAACTATAATGAAGAAAATGATGATGAGCTAAATCAACTATATGCTCATTATAATGTTGTAAAAAAAAATGTTAGTGCAAGTTATAGAAATTTACCAGAATACAAAGAATACAGAAAACTATGGAGAGATACAGCTGTTCAACATATAAAAACAGAGTTTCCACTTCATCTAGATATTGAAGTTACATCATATTGTAATTTGGCATGTCCAATGTGTCCTCGAACTCATCGTGTTGAGTTAGGCAAGTGGGAAAATAGAATGATGAAACTTGATACTTTTAAAAAAATAATTGATGAAGGAGCGCCAAAAGGACTTAAAGCAATAAATTTAAATAATTTTGGAGAGTCATTTTATAATAAAAATTTAGTCAAAATGATTACTTATGCAAAATCAAAAGGAGTCTTAGACGTTATGCTTCATACTAATGGTACAGTTATGGATGAAAAACTTGCAGAAGATGTTGTAAATTCTGGTTTAGATAGGATTATTTTTTCTTTAGATTCTATCTCAAAAGAAATTTATGAGAAAATTAGAGTAAATGCCAAATTCGAGGAAACAGTAGAAAAAGTAAAGATTTTTTACAAAACTAGGGAAAAAATGAAAGCTAAGAAACCTATAATTAGAGTCAGCATGGTTAGAATGAAAGAAAATGATCATGAAGCAGAAAATTTTGAAAAATTCTGGGGACCATTTACCGACGAAATTACATACACGGACTATAGAAATCAAGATGGTCTTGATAAAGTTGATAGATATACAAAAGAAAGAAAACAAAATAAATCATATGCTTGTCCAGCCTTATGGCAAAGAATGACAGTGAATGTCGGAGGAGAAATTACTGCTTGTTGTAGAGATGCTGGAAAAAGATTAACTCTTGGCAATTACAATAACGAAAAACCAAATTTAACTGAAATTTGGGAAGGTAAAAAATTGGAAGAAGCTAGAAAACTTCACGAAAACAAAAAAGCTTATCTTATTGATGCTTGCAATGGATGTGATCATATAAGAGGAATGATTAAACCTGAATCAAATTAGTTATAAATTAATCTATAATATATTTTTAAAATTTTGATTATGACAATACTTGTAGCTGAAATTGGTTGGAATTTTCTGGGTAATTTAAAACTTGCAAAAAAAATGATAGCTGCAGCAAAAAAATCTGGGGCAGATGCAGTCAAATTTCAAATTTGGGATCCATCAAATTTAAAAAATGGTCCTTGGGATAACGATGGAAGAAGAAAAATATACGAAAAAGCTTATCTAGATAAAGAAAAATATTTATATTTAAAAAAATATTCAAATAAAGTTTCTATCAAATGTTTTGCATCAGCTTTTAATATTGATGGGTTAAAAATTTTAAAAGCAACCAAAGATAGCTGGGTAAAGATACCATCTCATGAATCTTATAATATTAAATTAATAGAATTTGCTTTAAAAAACTTTAAAAAAGTTATCGTATCTGCAGGTTGTATGAAAAAAAATGAGCTAAATAAATTAATTAAATTCGTGAAAACAAAAAGAAGCTATTCTAAAAAAACATGTTTATTACACTGTGTTAGTAGCTATCCTCTCAAATCTGAAAATTGTAATTTTGAAAAATTTGATTACCTTAAAAAAAACTTTGGTTCGGTAGGATATTCAGGACATTATCAAGGCATAGAAGACGCGGCATATGCTCTTTTTAATAACGCAGAAATTATTGAAAAACATTTTACAATAAATAATAAGTTGCCAGGGCGAGACAATAAATTTGCTTTAAATCAAAAACAGTTTTCTAAGTTAAATAATTTAAGAAATTTATATAAAGAATTTAATAAAAAACATGGATTAGGGATTCAAAGATGTGAAACAGATATTTATAAAAATTATAGGTCGAGATGGTCAAAAAATATAAAGATTTAATTTCTATAATTATAAGAGGAAAAAATGAGTCACGATGGCTCAAAATTTTACTTAAAGAACTTGATAAACAAACACATCAAAATTTTGAAATCATTTTTTGCGATAATTTAAGTAGTGACAATACTCTCTCAGTACTTAAGAAGCATAAAGTAAAAAAAATTATAAAGATAAAAAAATATCTTCCAGGAGATGTACTCAACAAAGCAGTTCAAAAATGTGATGGAAAATATATTGCCATTTTATCATCTCATTGCATACCTTTAAATAATTATTGGTTATCTGAATACTTGGAATATTTTAGGAAAAATTATGATATAGTCGCTGCATTCGGTAAACAATTACCATTGCCAGGCACTAGTTATCAAAATTTAATTGACCTTGATATAATATTTAAAAACGAGGAAATTGTTTATAAAAGAGATCCTTACCTAAATAATGCAAATTCATTTTTTAGAGCAAAAATTTTAAAAAAAAATAAATTTAATTCTAAGATTACAAATATAGAAGACAAAATTTGGGCAAATAAAATTTGCAATAAAGGTTATAAAATT
>CACNCD010000028.1 GCA_902618855.1 uncultured Pelagibacteraceae bacterium
CATATATAACCCCTGTTGGTCTAGGAAATAAAACATTTCCAAAATATTGGGAGATTGAAAAAAATGGTGAAAATATATCTAAATTGAACAGTTATTATGCTGAACTTACAATGTATTATTGGATGTGGAAAAATAAATTTAAAAAATATGAAAAAAATGATTTTATAGGTACATGTAAACACGATCTTTTATGGCTTGATAAGCTATATACAAAAAAACAGAAAGTAGTATTTTCCAATTTATATCAAAATCTATTAAGTGTAAACAATGAGGCATTTAAAAATAAAGATATCATAGTTCCACAAGAAATTATTTACACGAATAAGACGTTATTTGAAGATTTTAAAATATGCCATGGTGAAAACCTAATGAATGAAGCAATAAAATTTTTACCAATAGAAGAAAGAAAACCTTTTGAGAAACATCTAAAACAAAACTCATTATATATGGGGCTAATGTTTATTACGAAAAAGAAATATTTTGAGGAATATTGTGAATTAATATTTCCGTGGGTTGATAAATGCTATAACTATTGCTTACAAATGAATTTATTAAATGGTTACAACATAAGACTGCCAGTATTTTTAGCAGAAAGATTTTCTTCTTACTGGATGTCAAAATTTAGCAACAAAAAAAAACTCTCTTTCGCTAGATTAGGAAAATTTCATATCTCAAATAAACTAAATTATTTTTTAAATACAACAAAGCTTCCTCTGACTTTTTATCAGTATCCAACTTTGTATAAATATTAAGGAAAAAGTTATATTTATAATAAAGATTTTTTAATTAATAATTCTCGACGTATTATATAAACACCAGAAAATACTATTATAAAAAGACCAAGAAAGGTCCAATAATCAGGAAAATTATTAAATATATAATAACCTAAAATAATATTGGTAACTATTTCAAAATATCCTAAAGGTGCTAATTTTGAAGCATCAGCAAACTTTAGAGAGTAAATAAGAAGAAGATGACCAGCGCAGGCAAATACACCCATCAAAGCAAGCCACATCCATTGTGAAAATGTTGGCTGAATCCATACTATGGGTACAAAAAAAGATCCTATAGAAGCCCCTACTATACCAGTTATTAATAATGTTAATAAAGGACTATCAGTAGAATGAAGTTTTCTTGTAATAATAAGATAAATACCATAAAGGAAACCAGTTCCTAGAGCAGCTAGAGTTGCTAGATTAAAATCTAAAAAACCGGGTCTAATAACAACTAAGGTGCCCATAAAACCAAATAAAACCGCAGCCCATCTTCTATATCCCACTTTTTCACCTAAAAAAAACGGCGAAAAAGCAGTGGTAATTAATGGGGCTATAAAAGCTAAAGTTAGAGCTTTGGCCATAGAAATAATAGAAATTGAGTAAAAAAAACAAATATTTGCAAAAAATAATGTTAACCCTCTTAATAGCTGCAATTTTGGATTTTCTGATAAAGTGAGTTTTTTTCTAAAAAAGAAAAACATTAATGGAAAAACAAAAAAAACTGTAAAAAAATATCTTGCCCATGTTATTTGAAAGAAAGACAGTTCTGCAGATAAATACTTAGCTATAGCGTCCATAAACGGTAAGATTATCCATGCAGATAAATTTAGTAATACTGCCTTCATTTAAGAAAAAAATCTTAATGCAAAATAGACAACTATAGGTATGGTAATGAAAGACATTATAGTTGAGACAACAATCATGCTAGCTATATTATCAACAATTTTTTTTGGAGAATAAATTGATCCAACTAAATAAGTTAAAACTGCACTTGGCATAGAACATTGTATTAGCAATACACCAGCTGCGTAACCCTTAAGATTAAAAAATAAAATTATTACAAATCCAATTAAAGGACCAAGTATAACACGAGCAATTGATGAAATTAACGCTTTATTAAATGAAAAAACTTTTAATCTAGTTAGGGCAATACCTAAAGACATCATTATTAAAAAAATTGTTGCATAAGTTAATAACATTGTTGTATTCACTATAAAATTTGGTGCATCTAAATCATAATAAAGAAAAATTATAGATATAATAATTGCATAAAAAGATGGACTTTTTACAATGACATCAAAATTAAATTTTTTACTCGCAAGAAAAACACCTAATGTGAAATGAAATAATATTATTAAACATGATATTGCACCGGCAATACCTAAGCCTTCAGATCCATATGCGAATAAGCATATAGGCAAACCCATATTTCCAGTATTGGGTAATATAAATGGTGGTAATTCCATAGCCATATCTTTCTTTAAAAAAGATAAAAAAATAATCCCTATAAAAGAAAAGCCAAAGATAGCGATTAAATAATATAAAAAATATGACTTAAATAAATCAAAGGTAAGGCCAGTCGTTACGACTGAATAGAAAATTATAGCTGGTGAGCCTATATTGGCTCCAAAATCAGTAATAAATGATGTATCTAATTTAGGTTTTTTTAATCCCAAGTAATATCCGATACCAACAACAAAAAAGACTGGAAAAATTATTTCAAATAATTTGAGATATATTTCCATTTACAAAAGTCTTATCAGGATAGGTTTTTTCAATATATTCTTATTAGATCTAATTGATTTTATACACTTTTGAGCATCATATTCATTAGATTTATGAGTAATAATAACTATCGATGCTGTTTTATTTTTATGATTAGGTATTTGTATCAATCTCTCAACTGAAATTTTTCTTTTGGCCAATTGCTTAGTAATAATTGATAGTACACCCGGTTTATCCTTAACTTCAAATCTTAAATATAAAGAATTTGAGTAATTATTTACATTATAGTCTTTAACATAGTTACGTTTACTGGATGGTAAACCAAATGGATATTTTATATTACCTCTAAGAATTGAGAGGAGATCTGACATTAGTGCTGAAGAAGTAGGACCAGGTCCTGCCCCTTCCCCTTGCAAAATACTTTCACCAACAGGTTTTCCATTTACAATTACAGCATTCATTACACCACTTACGTTACCAATATAACTATCTTTTTTAACTAAGCATGGATGTACTCTCTCAAAAAGTTGATTATTGATCAGTTCAGTAATTCCAAGTAGTTTAATTCTAAA
>CACNCD010000029.1 GCA_902618855.1 uncultured Pelagibacteraceae bacterium
TGTTTATAAATAAATCATTAGGATGTTTTATTTTAATTTCTTTTTTATAATAACGTGATAAAAGCTTTTTAATTAATTTACAGTTCATGTATGTTACTTTTTTTATAGAAATATTTTTTCTACTTATGTTAAAAAATATTGTAACAAATAAATTTCCCTTATAGGAAATCCATTTTCTTCCGTACCTTCCTCTTCCTTTTTTCTGATAATCTGCAATTACCATTCCGGAGTCATTGTTAGATGTTTTAATTATTTTGATGGCTAAATCATTTGTACTATTTACTGTTTTGTAATTAAATTTCTTCAATTTCATTAAATTATATTTATTTGCGATACTAAATTTAATAATTTGCTTGGATATATAAAGTAAAACATGATCAATATTGTTGATAGAGCTAAAGTAAATTTTAAACCTAAATTATAATCTTGATCATATTTTTCTTTTTCTAAATCAAAATACATAATTTTTATTATCCTTAAGTAATAAAAGGCTGCAATAACTGTTGTTAAAAGTCCTATTATAGCAAGGTAGTACATTGATTGATCTAGAATAGCTTTAAATATATAAAACTTTGCAAAAAAACCAGCTAATGGTGGAATCCCTGCCAAAGAAAATAATACTACCATCAGTGAAAGTGAAATTAATGGATGATTTTTTGATAATCCCGACAAATCATCAATATTTTCAAAATATGTATTGTTTCTTTTTAACATAAATAAACAGCTAAAAAATCCTAGGTTCATTACAAGATATATTGAAATGTATAAAATTGAGCTTTGAATTCCTTGATTTGTCCCAACGCACAAACCTGCCAAAGCGTATCCCATGTGTCCAATTGAACTATAAGCTATAAGTCTCTTGAGATTTTTTTGACCTATTGCTGCAACAGCGCCAAAAATCATAGATGCTAAAGATAAAAAAACTATTATTAATTGCCATTGGTCAATTACATTAACAAAAGGAACATATAAAAATCTTATTATGACTGTTAATGCAGCTATTTTCGGAGCAACAGCAAAAAACAATGTAACAGATGTGGGAGAACCTTCATATACATCAGGTGCCCACATATGAAAAGGAACAGCTGAAATTTTAAAAGCCAACCCTACTAAAATAAAAACTATTCCAAATGTTAATCCATATTGGTCATTATTCATTAAATTTGATATTTGGTCAAAATTGGTTGTTCCTGAAAATCCATAAATTAAAGAACATCCATAAAGCAGCAGACCAGATGACAGAGCACTAAGGACAAAATATTTGAGACCTGCTTCTGATGATTTAATTTGATCTCTGTTAAATGCAGCCAAAACATATAAAGATAAAGATTGTAGTTCAAGACCAATATAAAAAACTATTAAATCGTTTGAGCTTATCATGACCATCATTCCAAGAATTGAGCATAAAATCAATATGGGATATTCGATATTGAATAACTTATAAATTTTTAAAAACTTAGATGATGTTATAAGAACAAAAATACCTGACAAAATTGTTAAGATTTTCATGTATGAAGACATATAGTCAATTTTGTAACCTCCATCAAAAAGACTTAAATTTGTATCGATTGGATTACCAAAAATTAAAACCAATGCACCAATAAGTGTTATTACTGATAAACTAACAATTAAATTAGAGCTTTTTTTTTTAAAAACTCCAAGAATTAATAAAAACATTACTGAAAGGGAAATGAATATTTCTGGATAAATAAAATTAAGTTTATCCATTATTTACTCCAAAACTTACTAAGTTATAATTATACGTATCAATTAAATTATTCACAGATATTTGAATAGTATTCAATAATGGTTCAGGATAAAACCCGAAAAATAAAGTTGGTATGGCTATAATCAATAAAATTAAAAATTCAGACTTATTTAGATCATTTATTTTTAATAAATCCTCGTTATTTAATTTTCCAAAAATTACTCTTTTGTATAACCACAACATATAAGCAGCTCCTAATATGACCCCAAAACAAGCTACAGTCGCTACAAGAAAGTTATCTCGAAAAGCCCCCATAAGAATTAGAAACTCTCCAACAAAACCACTTGTACCAGGCAAACCAAGAGCAGCTAAAGTAAAAATCATCAATAAAATTGAATATTTAGGCATTATTGAAACTAGACCTCCATAAGTTTTAATTAGTCTAGAATGAGTTCTGTCATATAAGACACCCACAGATAAAAATAATGCAGCCGAAACTAATCCATGACTTATCATTTGTACTATACTTCCTTCTAAACCCTGTTGGGTGTTAGTAAAAATACCAAGTGTAACATAACCCATATGAGCAACTGATGAATAAGCAATTAATTTTTTCATATCATCCTGCATTAATGCCACAAAGGAAGTATAAATTATTGCTACTAGGCTAAGAAAGTAAATAAGTGGTGTAAAAAATTCTGATGCAATTGGAAATAATCCAATTGAAAATCTTATAAATCCATATCCTGCCATTTTTAATAAAATAGCAGCTAAAAGAACCGACCCTGCTGTTGGTGCTTCAACGTGAGCATCTGGTAGCCATGTATGAACAGGCCACATTGGTGTTTTGACAGCAAAAGAACTAAAAAATGCTAACCACAATAAATTTTGAAAGTTTGCATTTATTCCAATCTCGTAAAGTTTTATTATATCAGTAGTTCCAGATGTTAAGTAAATAACAATAATTGCTACAAGCATTAAAACTGAACCTAAAAGAGTATATAGAAAAAATTTAAAAGCCGAATAAACTTTTCTTTCACCGCCCCAAATTCCAATTATTAAAAACATCGGTATTAGACCACCTTCAAAAAATAAATAAAAAATAACTAAATCGAGTGAACAAAAGACACCAATCATCAAACTTTCCATTAATAAAATTGCTAATAGAAAATCCTTTAATCGAGTTTTAATACTGTTATTTACTGACAAGACACAAAGAGGCGTGATAAAGGTTGTAAGAATAATAAAGAGT
>CACNCD010000030.1 GCA_902618855.1 uncultured Pelagibacteraceae bacterium
ATATTAATGTGATAATGTTACATATTTTTAAAGATTCATCTTTTGATGATATAGATATCAAAAGAATATTTCCAGACTATTACTCTTGGGTTGTGGAAACTTTAAAAATTGTTAAGGATTCAAAGGAAACTTGGATATTAAGAAAACATCCTTCCGCAGACAGATGGGGTGAAAATCAAAAAAAAATAATTAACGATATATTTAATGATGTTTTTGATGGTAAAAAACCGCAAAATATTTTCTTTGAGGAAAATAGTAGATCGAATATGAAGCAGTTTAAAATATCTAAAAGAATTGTGACATATTCTGGTAGCTCTCATCTTGAGGCCGCATGTTTAGGCATAAAACCTATAGTAATTTCAAATGTAGGATTAATTAAGTTTAATAAAAATTTAGTATTTAAACCAAAAAACTTAAGCGAATATAAAAAATTATTATTATCTCATAACAAAAATCATTTCTTACTTAGCAAAGGTCAAACAATTCTTCCAAAAAGAATTATTTT
Source organism: uncultured Pelagibacteraceae bacterium (assembly GCA_902618855.1). Lineage (GTDB taxonomy): Bacteria > Pseudomonadota > Alphaproteobacteria > Pelagibacterales > Pelagibacteraceae > Pelagibacter. Next base: position 506 of record CACNCD010000030.1, read on the forward strand.
TTTGTTACAAAATGTTGTTAATTTTACTGAAGACACAGGATGCATACACATTTTTAGAAGTGATCCAAAAAATTTATTTGATTTAGTATCTAATCGTGTCAAAAAGAAAATAAAAACTAATTATGATTTCCTTTATGACTTAGGCTACAATGTTGGGTTAAATTACCAACATGGTTTAAATAAGAAATACTTTTATAAATTTATAAATGAAAAAAATTAAAAATACCAAAATCTACTTGTTTTTTTTAAAATACATTTTCATTCCAATATATAGTTTTTTTTGGGAATATATTATTAATTTTAAAGGCAAAATTTATAAAATTATATTTTGTATTAAAAAAAAAAATTCTGAATATATTAGATTTGAAAATTCTTCAAAGAAGTTAGTTAAAGATAATAGCGAACTAAAACTGCTTACCAAAAAAATAAATAGTCAACTTAGTTCAGAGTTTATCGATGAAAAAATTAATTATATTAAAAGCGACGAGTATAAACAAGAAAAGAAGCGTGGAGTGAATCAGGCTCAAGCAGTTAGTCCATATCTTCTTGATATTTGGGATTATATGAATGAGGATTTAAAAAGAGAGATTGTTGAATTTGCTACTTCAGATTTTATGATTAAAACTGCCTGCAACTATTTAGGTGTTTTTCCCATACTAACTCAGATTGAAATAAATTTAAATATTCCATCAGGGAATCAACCAAGGTCAGCTCAGCTTTGGCATAGAGATGATCTTGGATATAAAAGTTTTAATTTATTTCTAGCCTTAAGCAAAGTAGACGAAAACAACGGGCCATTTATAACTCTAAAGGAAAAAGATCCTTTAAATATATTTTATAGAATTAAAAAGGAAATTGATTCTGGCCTTACTGGAGAAAGGGGAAAAATTTTGGATAAAGATTTCAACTACTTTATTCATAATAATAAAAATAATAATTTACTAAAGTTAGAGGGAGACCCTGGAACTGGACTTTTTATTGATACTTTTAGAAATTATCACAAAGGTGGTCACTGCAAGACAAAGCATAGGTTGGTTTTAAGATTTTTATACCTTACTCCAGATAGCCTACACAACTTTGAGCAAGAAGAAAGTTTAAGAAAAAATAATAAAAAATATTTATTATCAAAAGATTTTTTTAAAAACTATTTGTTTAGAGATAGAGATAAAATAATATCTAAATTTAAAATTCATGAAAAACTTTTTAAATTTTATCACATGGTAAGTATAAAAAAATGAATTTTAAATATTTAAAGCATTTAGATAATAAATTTTTTAATAAAACTATCTATAAGTTTTATAAAAAATTATATTTAAACTCTAAGATTAAAAAAGCTCAAACACTCTCAGTAACTACCATAAATAATTTAGATAAATTTAAATTTTTAGATTATTGGAATATGCATTTTTCACATATTATAAAGAACTCTCTAAAAGGCGATATTGTAGAGTGCGGTGTAGGAAATGGTTTTCATCTTTCTTTCTTGCTATTTAATATTATAACAAAAGAGAAATTAATTGATAAAAAATATTATGGTTTTGACTCATTCGAAGGCTTTCCATCACCATCTAAAGAAGATTTATCAATAAGAAAAGCAAAAAAAGGTGACTGGGGTCATACGGATGAGAACTTTGTTAAAAATAACTTAAAAAAAATTGGATTTAAAGAAGACGATTTTAAAAACATTAACTTTATTAAAGGCTTTTTTAATGAATCTTTTAAAAAAACAAATGGTATTGGAGATATTTGTTTATTACATCTAGATTGCGATTTATATCAAAGTTATAAAGATTCTTTAGAGTTTTTCTATCCCAAGGTTGTGAACAACGGCATAATTGCATTTGATGAATATTTAAATCAAGAATGGGCTTTTCCAGGAGCTGTTAAAGCCATAAATGAATATTTTGGTGAAAATGTTAAAAATATTCAAACGTGCGGATTAACAGGCAAATCTTATCTAATAAAAAAATAGAACTTCTAAAACTATAAAAAAAAATTAATATTAAAATTAAACATTTAATATTTCTTTGCAAACATCAATAGGCGTTTTTCTTTGTTGATAATTCAA
>CACNCD010000031.1 GCA_902618855.1 uncultured Pelagibacteraceae bacterium
ATTATAGATGTAGCAAAATTTAAGATTAATAAAAATGATACTGCCTTTGAAAATTATTTAAAACTTCTTAATAAATCGTCATATCTATTCAAAAAAAATATTAAAAGGGTATTGGAGAATAAATTTAAATTAAAAAAACAAAATCCGCTAAAAGGAAGCTATTATAGTAGAAAAAGCGTAAATTATAAGAAACTCACAAATATTACAAAACTAAAACATGATCTAAAAACACATAATAAAATAAGATCTTTAATTTTTCCTCCTTTTCAATTACCAATTTATAATGGTAAAAAAATAAAAAAATCAATTTATAGAAATAACAAAATTCATTTAATAACATAATATGATTTATAAAGTAGCTTTAATCGGATATGGATATTGGGGACCAAAACTTGCCAGAAATTTTTTAAACTCAAATAATTTTGAAATCAGTTGTATTGTAGATAAGTCATTAAACAATCTAAATAAAGCAAAACAAATTTTCCCAACATCAAAATTTTATCAAAATCACAAAATGATAAATGTAAATGAAATCGATTTGGTTGTTATATGTTCTCCTACTAAATTTCATTATGAAATGGCTAAATTTTTTCTTAAATCAAATCATGTTTTAGTTGAAAAGCCATTATCACTAAATGTGGAAAAAGTAGTTGAACTTGAAAAATGGTCAAAAAAAAATAATAAATTGTTATTTGTTGACTATCCATTTATTTTTTCTGGATCAATAAATTTTGTGTACAAAATAATTAAAAATAAAAGATTTGGTAAACTTTTAGAAATTGAAAGTTTTAGAGAACAAGCTCCAATAAGAAATGATGCTAATGTGGTATGGGATTTAGGTGTTCATGATATATCAATTTTAAAATATATATTAAATAGTAATCCAATAAATGTAAGAGGATTTAAATATAATACTGCAAAAATTAAAATGAAAGATACCGCCTATATAAATTTATTATATAAAAATAATCTAAAAGTATTTATAAAAAATTCATGGATCTCACCTACTAAAATTCGTCTGATTAAATTTAAGTTTCAAAACGCTATTATTACCTGTGATGAAAACGAGCCATTGTATAAAATAAAGATTTATAAAAAAAAAAATAAAAACAGCACAAGATACAAACTTGAAATACCCGATATTGATATTTCTGAACCTTTATATAACTTAGTTAATTATATTTATAAAAGTATAAAAAAAAAACAAAATCCAATCTTTGCTAAAAATTTTAATGTGAGTATTACTAAAGTTTTAGAAAAAATTTAAAATGATAAAATTTTATGATTTAAAAAGACTTGATAGAAAAAAACACCCAATAATTTTAAAAAAAATTAAAAAAATTTTTAATAAAGGTGATTATATTTTAGGTGAAGAGGTGTCAATATTTGAAAAAAACTTTTCTAAATTTATTGGGTGTAATTATGCTATAAGTTGTGCAAATGGGACAGATGCAATCACACTCGCATTAAAATCTCTAAATCTTCCTAAAAATTCAGAAGTTATAATGCCTGCCATGACCTATTGTTCAACAGCATTTGCTATAATTAATGCTGGATTAAAACCCGTATTAGTAGATCTTGAGAAAAATAAACCCACTATAGATATTAAAAAAATTAATTCTAAATTAAGCAATAAGACTAAAGTTATAATGCCTGTGCATCTATATGGTTCTGTAGTAAAACTTAATGAAATTAAAAGTATAATTAAAAAAACCAATAAAAAAATTTATTTAGTTGACGACTGTGCGCAAGCGCATGGTGCTTCATTAGAATATTTAAAAAGCAAAAGAGTGGGTTCAGTCTCTGATATATCTTGTTTTAGTTTATATCCTGGAAAAAATCTTGGCGCTTATGGAGATGCCGGTGTAATAACAACAAATAATAAAAGATTTTATGAAATTCTTTCAAATCTGCGAAATTTAGGATCGACAAAAAAGTTTATTCACGATCAAATAGGTCAAAATAGTAGGCTCGATACAATTCAAGCAGCTATATTAAATACAAAATTTAAAGACTTAGATTTTTTAAATAGAAGAAGAGTAAAAATTGCAAATTATTATGATAATTTAATTTTAAATAAGAAAATAACTAAATTAAATTATTCTAAAGGGTGCGTTTATCATCAATATGTAATTCTTACCAAAAATAGATCAAAAATGATTAAATATTTAAATAAAAATAAAATTCAGTATGGCTTTCACTATCCTTATGCAATCCATCAATTGAAGGCACTTAAGAAATTTTTTAAAAATCAAAAATATCCTAATTCCGAAAAAATAGCAAAAGAGGGTATAAGTTTACCTGTTGATCCTAATTTGTCTTTAAAAGAAATTAAAAAAATAACAAAAGTTTTAAATAATTTTAGCTAATTGAGTAAAAAAAAAATAACAATTTTTAAAAATGAAGCAACTGGCGATCTAGTGC
>CACNCD010000032.1 GCA_902618855.1 uncultured Pelagibacteraceae bacterium
TGCTCTGATATTCTGTTATTTAAAACACCCTTACCATCAATTTTAGATTTTTTTTGGTTATTGAAAGCTGTGGCGTCATCTTTAAAATATTGTATAGCTAAGTTTTTATTGCTAGTTGAATATATAATTTTAGCTTTTCCTTCGTAAAGTTTTTTACCTTTTTTCATTATTTAAACACTCTTCTAAAAATTAAATTTACATTTTTAAAATGCTTAGAGTAACTAAATATAGATCTTAATTTTTTTATTGAAATTTTACTCATTATATATCTGTCTGACTGAATAACATCAAATAAATCTAAATTCTCAGCAAAACATTTTTTTGCATAACCTTGAACCATTTTATAAGATTTTTCTCTACTTAGACCAGTTTTTGTAAGCTCAAGCATAAGTTCCTGAGAAAAAATTAAACCTTTAGTAATATTTAAATTTTTTAACATTTTTTTTGGATAAACAATCATGTTATCCAAAATATTTGTTAATCTTACTAACGCAAAGTCTAATGTAATGTTTGCATCAGGACCAATACTTCTTTCTACACTAGAGTGAGAGATATCTCTTTCATGCCATAAAGCTATATTTTCGAGAGCAGGGGTCACCGAACTTCTCACAATTCTTGATAAGCCAGTTAAGTTTTCGCTGAGGATAGGGTTTTTTTTATGTGGCATAGCAGATGAACCTTTTTGATTTTTTGAAAAATATTCTTGTAACTCATAGACCTCTGTTCTTTGCAAATGTCTTATTTCAATAGCAACTCTTTCAACTGAACCAGCTATAATACCTAGTACTGAAAAATAGAAAGCATGTCTGTCTCTTGGGATAATTTGAGTTGAAATTGGTTCAACTTTCAAATTAAGTTTTTTAGCTACATGTTTTTCAACATTTGGATTAATATTTGCAAAAGTACCAACAGCACCAGAAATTGCACAAACCGAAACTTCATCAATTGCATCAGCTAGTCTTTTTCTATTTCTTTTAAATTCTTGATAGAAAGAAGCTAATTTTAAACCAAAAGTAATTGGTTCAGCGTGAATTCCATGGCTTCTCCCCATGCAAGGTGTAAATTTATATTTATTCGCTTGTCTTTTTAAAACTTTAAGAAGCTGATCTAAATCTTTTAAAATTATTTTTCCAGACTGGACTAATTGAATATTAAAACTTGTATCTAAAACATCTGAAGATGTCATTCCTTGATGAAGATACCTAGCTTTAATTCCAGCTTTTTCTGTCACAGAGGTTAAAAAAGCAATAACGTCATGTTTAACCTGATTTTCTATTTGGTGAATTCTTTTTACATTTATCTTCGCTTTTTTTCTTACTATTGAAGACACTCCTTTTGGTATTTGTCCAAGTTTTTCCATTGCTTGAGCAGCAGCAATTTCTATTTCTAGCCAAATTTTATATTTATTTTCTTCAGACCAAATATCTTTAAGTATTTTTCTAGAGTATCTTTCAATCATTAATTATCAGTAAGGAGGCTTAGAATAACCTTTAACAGATTCTGTAAAGATTTCATAACCATTTTCAGTAATTCCTAACGTATGTTCAAATTGCGCTGATAAAGATTTATCTTTAGTAACAGCCGTCCATCCATCTTGAAGTAGTTTAGTTTCGTATTTTCCTGCATTTATCATTGGTTCAATAGTAAATGTCATACCAGGCTCTAATTCGGCTCCACTATCTTTTTTACCGTAATGGAGAATGTTAGGAGGTTCATGAAACTTTGTACTTACACCATGACCACAAAAATCTCTAACAACAGAGAAACCCTTTTCTTCTACATGAGATTGAATTTCATATCCTATATCACCAAGCTTAACTCCAGGTTTTAAAATTTTAATAGCTCTCATCATTGCTTCATATGTTGTATCTATCAAATTTTTTGCTTTTATTGGAGTTTTGCCTATACAGAACATTCTACTTGTATCTCCGTGATGATCGTCAACAATAGCTGTGACATCTACATTTATAACATCTCCATCATTTAAAACCCTATCAGATGGTATACCATGACAAACAACATGGTTTAAAGATGTGCATAAAGATTTTTTATAACCACGATAAAATAAGGGCGCAGAATATCCGCCATTATCTTTAATAAATTCATAACCAAGTTCATCAATCTTGTCAGTAGAAATGCCTGGTTTAATATTTTCAGTTAACATATCAAGAGTTTTGGCAGCAAGGTTACCGGCAACTCTCATTTTTTCAA
>CACNCD010000033.1 GCA_902618855.1 uncultured Pelagibacteraceae bacterium
CAATGATCTTTAAGTTTTTGTTTTCTTTTTTAATTTGCGAAGTACTCTTGAACTCTCTTTCTTCTATTGGAAATTGATATTTTAATCCAAGCAAAGAGTCATTTACTTTTGCAACTTGACAAAGTTCATTTGCAGACTTTGGATAAAATCCTTTAGCAATATCCCAAGAATAATAGAGCCAGATTAAAAGTAAAAAACTACTTCCAACAATTACCCAGTGTGTACCACCCAACGCTCTCTCAGGATTTCCAAATACTGCATCAACTTTTTCAGTTCTTATTAATCTTCTTCCATAAAGAATACAGCCAACTACCGCAAAAAAGATTAGAAAAGTGATTATTTGAGTTAACATTTAACTTTCCTTACCCATAATTTCTTCTTCCATGTTCCAAATCATTTCAAGAATTTCTTCTCGTTTTTGAGAAAACTCTTTATTTTTTTTAATTTCTCTTAGATCTTCTTTTAGTCCCATGGAAGCAAATGGAAGATTATATTCCTTGTGGATCCTTCCTGGTCTTGGCGCCATGACATATAATCTTTCACCAAGCAACAATGCTTCTTCAACTGAATGTGTAATTAAAATAATTGTTTTTCCTGTTTCTTTCCAAATTTTTAAAACTAAAGACTGCATTTTTTCTCTTGTTAAAGCATCAAGCGCTCCTAAAGGTTCATCCATTAGTATTAAATCAGGATCATTTATTAAACATCTTGCAAGAGCAACTCTTTGCTGCATACCACCAGATAATTGGTAGGTTGGTGTATTACCAAATCCTTTTAATCCAACTATATCTAACCATTCATCAACTTTTTTTTGAGTAGTATTAGGATCCTCTTTCTTCATTCGTAATCCAAAATTTACATTTTCAGCAACTGTTAACCATTCGAATAGAGCTCCTTGTTGAAAAACCATACCTCTATCAACACCTGGTCCATTAATTTCATTATTTCCCAAAGTTATAGTTCCTGACGTTGGTCTTATAAAACCTGCTGCTATATTTAATAAAGTAGTTTTTCCACACCCTGATGGACCGAGCACAGTTAAAAGCTCACCTTTTTTAATTGTAAAATTTAAATCCTTTAATGCATGAACAGTTTCTCCTTTTGGAGATTTAAAAATCATATTTAAATTCTGAGAAACTAAATCACTCATAAATGACTTTATATTAGAAATCTTGTTAAAAAAATAGGCACCAATTTAAAAAATTGGCGCCTATTAAATTTTTCTTTCTCTAATTATATTATAGAGGTAAGAAACTAGTATCTACGTTTCCTCTTGGTGTTCCCATTCCTTTTAGGAATGCATCAAGATTTCCACTCTTCATAGACTTCTCAGTTTCTTCAGGTGTTAAGAATTTGAAACCACTTAAAGTTTCTTTCATATCACCAACTTTCATTTCAGATGCTTTAGCCATAGAGTTCATATCGCTTTTTCCGGCTCTATATCTTGCATTAGCTTCATGAGTTACTTCGATGAAAGTTCTTAACATTCCTGGATTTTCCTTCATAAACTTTGTAGTTACTGAAGTAATATCTATACCCAAGATCCCTGCATCTCTAGCTTCTTGAACTGTAAGTAGTCTAGATCCAACTGCTACTGCAGCTTTAATAGAGTTACCACCAAATAAACATGCCATTACAACATCACCACTTACTAAAGCAGCAGCTCCTTCTTCAGGATCCATTTGAATAATATCCATTTTTTTTCTGTCAGCTCCTACAACTTTCATACTTTCATCAAAAACATATTCAGCCATTGTTCCTAATGGTACAGCAACTTTTTTACCTTCTAATTCAGTTGCGTTTGCTTTTGTAATACCAGAAGCATTTGAAGTAACACAAGTTGTTCCACCCATTCCATATTCCATAGCAATATCTACAAGTTTGATAGGCGCTTTAGATTTTACTGCATTTATGAAAGGTACAAGACCTTGTGAATATGAAATATCAATGTCTCCAGCTAACATAGCGTCAGTCATAGCTCCACCATTAGTGAAGTTTGTCCACTTAACAGGAACTCCAAGAGCTTTAGCAAAATTTTTCTTTTGCATATCC
>CACNCD010000034.1 GCA_902618855.1 uncultured Pelagibacteraceae bacterium
GAATTTGAAAAAGGTGGTGGAGTTCCATGTTTATTTGCAGTTCATCAAAATGGTTCTGGAAAAGCAAGAGAACTTGCTATGTCATATGCTTCTGCGGTAGGAGGGGGTAGATCAGGTATTATTGAGACTACGTTTAAAGATGAAGTAGAAACTGATTTATTTGGCGAACAAACAGTTCTTTGCGGTGGATTAGTTGAACTTATAAAGAATGGATATGAAACTTTGGTTGAGGCAGGCTATGAACCAGAGATGGCGTACTTTGAAACAGTACATGAAGTAAAATTAATAGTTGATCTTATATATGAAGGTGGAATAGCTAATATGAATTACTCAATTTCAAACACTGCTGAATATGGTGAGTATACTTCAGGTCCTAGAATAATAAAAAAAGAAGAAACAAAAAAAAGAATGAAAGAAGTCCTAGACGATATACAGTCTGGCAAGTTTACAAAGGAATGGATGGACGAGTGTAAAAATGGTCAAAAAAATTTCTTAAAAACGAGGGAAAAACTTGCTGAACATCCAGTTGAAAAGGTTGGCACAAGACTTAGAGCAATGATGCCATGGATTGCTAAGAAAAAATTAGTAGATAGCGATAAGAAATAAGGAAATCTATTAATTTTTTTTATTAATTATTCAATTTATTTTGCAATCTGCACGAGAGATAGTATATTGCTCTTGCTATAAATAATTTGAAAATGTCAGACAAAAATAGAGTTTATATATTTGATACTACGATGCGGGATGGTGAACAATCACCCGGGGCATCAATGAGTTTAGAAGAGAAAATTCAAATTGCTAGAGTTTTTGACGAATTAGGAGTTGATATAATTGAGGCTGGTTTTCCAATAGCTTCACCAGGAGACTTTGAGGCTGTAACAGAAGTAAGTAAAATTTTAAAAAAATCTATTCCAGCAGGTTTATCAAGACATTCTAAAAAAGATATAGATAGATGTTATGAAGCACTTAAGCATGCTCCAAGATTTAGGATACATACTTTTATATCTACTAGTCCACTACATATGAAACATAAACTAAATAAAAGTCCTGAAGAAGTTTATGAGGCTATAAAAGAACATGTAACTTATGCAAGAAAATTTACAGATGATGTTGAGTGGTCATGCGAAGATGGTACAAGAACTGATATGGATTATATGTGTAAAACTGTAGAGCTTGCCATCAAGTGTGGAGCAAAAACTATAAATATTCCTGATACAGTCGGATATACAGTGCCTTCTGAGTTTACAAAAATAATTCAAACACTATTAAATAAAGTTCCAAACATAGATAAAGCTATATTATCAACTCATTGTCATAACGATTTAGGTTTAGCAGTGGCTAATTCATTAGCTGGTGTTCAAGCTGGAGCAAGACAAATCGAATGTACTATTAATGGAATTGGAGAAAGAGCTGGTAATGCTGCTTTAGAGGAAGTGGTTATGGCTATGAAAACAAGACCAGACCTAATGCCTTACGAAACAGGAATTAACACCACACTTTTAAGCAAAGCTTCAAAAATTGTTTCAAATGCGACTGGTTTTCCTGTGCAATATAATAAAGCAATAGTTGGAAAAAATGCTTTTGCACATGAGTCAGGAATTCATCAAGATGGTATGTTAAAAAATAGACAAACTTATGAAATAATGACACCAGAAAGTGTAGGAGTAAAACAAACTTCGCTGGTGATGGGTAAACACTCAGGAAGACATGCTTTTAAAGATAAGCTTACTAGCCTTGGTTATAAAGAGGTCACTGATGATGTTGTAGAAAACGCATTTGGAAAATTTAAAATTTTGGCGGATAAAAAGAAACATGTATATGATGAGGATATTATTGCTTTAGTCGATGATAGTTTAATTATCGATAATAAAGTAAACGCTATAAACCTTAAGTCATTAAAAGTTTATGCTGGAACAGGGGAGCCTCAAAGAGCAGAAATGATCTTAGATGTTTACGGCGATGTAAAAGATGCCACAGAAACTGGTGATGGACCAGTTGACGCAATA